>CAZKQK010000145.1:0-12800 GCA_964554865.1 uncultured Luteolibacter sp.
ACAGGCGCCCGCCGCCCTCGATCTTGTACTGGCGGATGTAGAAGCGGTAGTCGTCTGCCGACAAGGAAGCCGCGGACAATAATCCAATCAGGATAACAGTCGGTCTGACGATCATTGGTTCCTATAAAAACTTCATATAGCAACAGTCCAAGCGGCCCGCCCGCCGGACTGTTGTCCGGAGGCGGGCAGCGTGGGATTACTTTGGAGTGACGAGTCCGCCGTCGGTGGAGCGCTGGACCTTGAAAGCGGCGTCGTCGAAGAGTCCGCCGCCGGAGGGGGCGTCGAAGTTCCTGACGCGGTCGCGCAGGGCGTTGGCGAAGGTGAGCTTGAGTCCGGTGAGGCCGCTCTGGGGCTTGAGGATGCGGTTGTAGAGCCAGGCGGTGTATTTGCCGCTGCGCACGTTCTCGTCCGTCAGGGCGACGCCGTTGAAGGTGAGGGCGACGCCGCGGTTGGCGGCGGGCACCACGCCGTTGGCACCGAGGACCCGGTTGTTCGCGTCACCGGGGGTGAGGTATCCGACGTAGTATCCGGCGGTGGCGTCGGGATGGAGGAAGAAGGTGTCGCCATCCTCGGTGTATTTGCCCCTGTAGGCGTCCGGCCCGAGCGTGCCGGTGAGGTGCTGGGCGAGGTTTGCCCCGGAGTTGTAACCGCCGCTGCCCTCGGGGCTGAAGATGTCGCTGACGGTTTCCTCGGGCCAGAGGATGTGCGAGCCGACGACTCCGCCGTAGGTGATGCCGCTGTTGGTGGTCTGTGCCGTGGAGTAGCTGGGCTGGTGGACGCGCACGGCGGTGGAGGTGCCGAGGCCGATCTCGGAATAGGCGCCGAAGCGCTGGCCGGCGTCGGTGTTGCGGCCGATGGCATAGACCCACTTCTCGTTGTCGGTGGTGTGGTTTCCGGTGAAGAGGGAGAGCGGCACGCTTCCGGACGTGTAGAGGAGCTGGGCGAGCTGGGTGGTGATGTTGGGTGCGAAGGAGGGATTCGAACTGGACGGGCTGCCGGGGAATCCGGGGCTGGCGTAGAATCCGAGTGGCGAGACGCCGACGATTTCCTCGATGACGGTGTTGTAGGTGACGCCCTGATAGACGCCGTTGAAGGGGGAGGTGGACTGGAAGTTGGTGGAGAACCCGAAGTCGGCCTTGCCGATTTCGTAATCGGTTCCGAGGGTGGTGCCTGTCAGGGGGTTGGGGACGGCGCCGGTGCCGGTGCCGTTGGTGACGACGAAGCGCTGGTCCGTGTTGCCGGCGACGGCGGCGATGCCTGCCAGGGCGCCGGCGTAGGAGACCTTGATGACGACCGGCTGTCCGGAGTAGGTTCCGTTCCAGGCGCCGAAGTTGGCCCCGGTGGCCACGGCGAGGCTGGCGGAGGTGGCGTTTCCGTTGATGCCCTGGAAGGTCCATCCGGGCGCGAGGATGTTGGAGATGGCGGTCTGGGTGGCGGTGCGGTCGCCGTTGGAGGCGACGATGCGGATCACGGTTTGCGCCTGTGCCGCGTGCGCGGCGGCGAAGACGACTGCGGTGGCGAATAGGGAGGTGAGTTTCATGAGATTGGTGGTTATTATTTGGCTGGATCGGATAACGGATTACTTGGCGGAAGCGGCTCCGCTGATTTTGATCTTGAAGGTTTTTTTCTTTGAATCGTTGCTGGCAAGACGCAGTTCCGCGGAGCGGGTGCCTTTGGCTGACGGCTTGAACTGAACCTTGAATGTCGTCGTGGCGCCTGGTGCCAGTTTGGATTTTTTTGGTTGGGTGAGCATGAAGTCTTTCGGATGTTTGCCGGCGGATGTCAGCTTGAGCCCCGTCAGGTTGGCGCTTCCGAGGTTACGGACCGTGAAAGTCAGGGTGCGTCCCGTCCTGCCCACGGCGGCAGTGCCAAACGCCTTTGAGGACTTGCCACTTGTGAGAACGGATTTGGCCGGTTGCTCCACCGAGATTTCCGGCGCGGCCGGCGTGCTTTTTCCCCTGGCGGTGAAAACAAAAGGATTGGCGGATGCGTCATTGCTTGCGATCCTGACAAGGGCGGACCTGTTCCCCGTGGCGATGGGCTTGAAGGCAACGGTGAAGGTGGTCGATGCTCCGGGCGCGAGGGATTTCAGCACCGGTTGCGTGTTGGAGAAATTCCCGGGGTGGCTTCCGGCGCGTGAGACGGAGAGTCCGGTGAGATTGGCGGTGCCGTTGTTCCGTATGGTGAAAGTCTGGGGCTTGCCCGTGATTCCCGACGACAAACTTCCGAAGTCGATGACGGATACGCCGTTGCCGATCACCGTGGCCCCGTATCTGACGCCGATTGACGAGGTGGCAGCCGCTCCGTCCACCGCCAGTTCCACCGGGGTGCTGGTGGTGTCTCCCGCGAGGTTGGTGATGACTACGGTATAAGATCCGGCGTCACCGGTCGAGACGTTGGTGATGGTCAGTGTCGGGGACTGGGATCCGGAAATCCGGCTGTTATCCACCAGATCGATCTCGTCCTTGCGCCATTGGAAGGACAAGTTGTCACCGGTGGCGGTGACGGAAAACGAGATTGTATCGCCGATGGCGGCGCTCTGCCCATCCGGGCCGCCGGCGATGACAGGCAGGGAACGAACGGTGATTTGCAGTTCGGCGACGCCGGTTCCTCCGGAATTGGTGGCTGTAAGGGAAACGGAACTGGATCCGTTGGCGGACGGAATGCCGGAGATCAGTCCTGTGGCGGGATCCACCGACAGACCTGCGGGAAGACCCGAGGCGCCGAAAGAGGTTGGGGAACCCGAAGCGATGATCTGATAACCGAAGGATTTCCCCACGACGCCCGAGGCGTTGGACGCGCTGGTTATTTCCGGAGGCGCGGGAAGATCCCCAACCGCCAGGACAGCGTCATTCGAGGTTGCGGATCCCGCGAGATTGGTGACCGCGACATTATAGTTTCCGGAATCGGAAGGCTGGAGGTTGGAAAGCGTCAGCGAGGGACCATTCGCTCCGGAGATGTTGGGTCCATCCGAGAGTTCCAACGTGCCCTTCCTCCACTGATAGGAAAGCCAACCTCCGGTGGAAACCACATTGAAGGTGGCGCTGCCGTTCAGAAAGGCGTCCGCGTTGCCCGGATGCGAGGTGATTTGCGGAGGTGCGGGAGTTGCGTTACGGGCGGTGAAGCTGATCGTTCCAGAACCGTTGATGGAAAATGTCCCGACCCGGTTCACACCCGACGAGGTGACCCGGAACAGGTCCAGTGATGTGCCGGAGACGCCGGATCCGAAGGTTCCCTCGATGTTGCTCCATTGGCTGACACTGCCGAAGTCCGTGGTTCCGGGTATGGCGACCTGGAAGTTATAACTCGCCGCGCCGGAAAAATTCGTCTGCAGGGTTGCCACCGGGCTATTCGCGGTGGCCAAACCGCCGCGGTAGCCGCCAATGCTGTTCAAGGTGCTGTTGATCTGGCTGTAGGTGGATTGGCGGGCGATGTCGCCAAGGGTGGGCCATGGAAGAGGTTCCGGAGTGATGGAATTCCGCTCGCGCGCCCCGAAGATAACCGCCGATGCGGCGGAACCGATGCCGAAAGCTCCCCAGTGGAGATTGCCCCGCGTGCTCCAGTTCGCCCCGTAGGTGGCGCCAAGGTCGGCGGCGAGATTTCCCAATCCTGTCAAGTTGACGGAAGAGCCATCAGGGAGTGAACTGAGTTGAGAGTAGGCGGCAACTTTCACCAGATAGGATACGGATGCGCCAGCTCCGTCAGATGCGCGGAATCCGATAAAAATGTCTCCGCTGGCGGGGTTGGGAACAGTCTGGGCATTCAATGCGTGTCCTGAAACGCCCAGGGAGGCGGCGAGCGTCAGCGCTTTGAATCTTCGTATGGCGGATGAGATCATAATGGGTAGAGGATGGACTTTCTTCGGAATGTCGAAAGGTGGATGCGTCGCCGGTGTTCGGCGTTGTATCCGGCCAGGACTGCCCATGTGGGCTGAGTCGGCTTGTTTCAGCGGCGGTAGTCCCGAGTAGGGGTAAATCGCCCGTGTCTGGCTCCCTTCCATAGGGTGGCCTGAAACATTGTTCTCCCGTGTTCGGGTAGAGTCGCTGGCGGTTATCTGTAGCCTGGCGACGGCGAAACCCTACTATTCGGAGGGATATGGTCAAGTAATTTTCAGAAAAGTTGATCGCAACTCAATCCTACCGGTCCAGCCAGAACGGGTATCGATCTTCAACCTATTGAAAATAAGTAAATTGAGTTCCGTTTCCTATGTTTGGATTCAATCGGGCAGGCTTCTTCATTGGTTGGATGCAAATGCCATGGGTAAGAGAGAATGCTTTTAGCGGACAATCGAGTAGGGATTGTCAGGCGGTGCCAAACCGAACCCGATAGTCCCAAGTTTTGCAGCATTCTCGGCCGAAAGAGTCCGTGCGGAGCAAGGGGGCTCCGCACGGACGGTCGGTTTCAGTCCCTGCGATTGGGGGGGGATTACTTTGGAGTGACGAGTCCGCCGTCGGTGGAGCGCTGGACCTTGAAAGCGGCGTCGTCGAAGAGTCCGCCGCCGGAGGGGGCGTCGAAGTTCCTGACGCGGTCGCGCAGGGCGTTGGCGAAGGTGAGCTTGAGTCCGGTGAGGCCGCTCTGGGGCTTGAGGATGCGGTTGTAGAGCCAGGCGGTGTATTTGCCGCTGCGCACGTTCTCGTCCGTCAGGGCGACGCCGTTGAAGGTGAGGGCGACGCCGCGGTTGGCGGCGGGCACCACGCCGTTGGCACCGAGGACCCGGTTGTTCGCGTCACCGGGGGTGAGGTATCCGACGTAGTATCCGGCGGTGGCGTCGGGATGGAGGAAGAAGGTGTCGCCATCCTCGGTGTATTTGCCCCTGTAGGCGTCCGGCCCGAGCGTGCCGGTGAGGTGCTGGGCGAGGTTTGCCCCGGAGTTGTAACCGCCGCTGCCCTCGGGGCTGAAGATGTCGCTGACGGTTTCCTCGGGCCAGAGGATGTGCGAGCCGACGACTCCGCCGTAGGTGATGCCGCTGTTGGTGGTCTGTGCCGTGGAGTAGCTGGGCTGGTGGACGCGCACGGCGGTGGAGGTGCCGAGGCCGATCTCGGAATAGGCGCCGAAGCGCTGGCCGGCGTCGGTGTTGCGGCCGATGGCATAGACCCACTTCTCGTTGTCGGTGGTGTGGTTTCCGGTGAAGAGGGAGAGCGGCACGCTTCCGGACGTGTAGAGGAGCTGGGCGAGCTGGGTGGTGATGTTGGGTGCGAAGGAGGGATTCGAACTGGACGGGCTGCCGGGGAATCCGGGGCTGGCGTAGAATCCGAGTGGCGAGACGCCGACGATTTCCTCGATGACGGTGTTGTAGGTGACGCCCTGATAGACGCCGTTGAAGGGGGAGGTGGACTGGAAGTTGGTGGAGAACCCGAAGTCGGCCTTGCCGATTTCGTAATCGGTTCCGAGGGTGGTGCCTGTCAGGGGGTTGGGGACGGCGCCGGTGCCGGTGCCGTTGGTGACGACGAAGCGCTGGTCCGTGTTGCCGGCGACGGCGGCGATGCCTGCCAGGGCGCCGGCGTAGGAGACCTTGATGACGACCGGCTGTCCGGAGTAGGTTCCGTTCCAGGCGCCGAAGTTGGCCCCGGTGGCCACGGCGAGGCTGGCGGAGGTGGCGTTTCCGTTGATGCCCTGGAAGGTCCATCCGGGCGCGAGGATGTTGGAGATGGCGGTCTGGGTGGCGGTGCGGTCGCCGTTGGAGGCGACGATGCGGATCACGGTTTGCGCCTGTGCCGCGTGCGCGGCGGCGAAGACGACTGCGGTGGCGAATAGGGAGGTGAGTTTCATGAGATTGGTGTCAGTATATGTTGTTGTTTGGTGCTGGGATTTGGAATTGGGATTATGGTGCGGTCACGGCGACCCGGTAGAACCCCTTCGGACTGGCAATCCGGGCGGGATCGGTATCCTGGAAATGAAGGGTTTCCGGAGAGGGGACGTCACCGAGGGTTTCGACCAGTTGCCAGGACTCGGCGGAGAGACTGGTCGAATGATATATATGATAGGTTCTGGATGGAATCGCGGGAAACGAGAAGGTGACCGCGGACGCGGACTTGGAGAACCCCGCCAGTCCGAATGACGAGCTTCCGCTAGTGGGGTTGGTGCCGAACAGCCATTCCTCGGCGTTTGTCCGGCCATCGCCGTCGGGATCGTCGTTCCCGTCAAAACGGAGGGGATCGGGCTGCCCCGGGGCGGGCCAGTTGGCGAAATGTTCGGTTTCCCAGGCATCAGGCAGTCCGTCGTTGTCCGTATCCAAACTGACCGCGGGGCTGGTGTAGGTAATGACTCCGGATGGGGAGATGGTGAAATATCCGAGACGGGCCACGCCGGATGAAGTGATCCTGTACAGATCAAGCGCTGTTCCCGAGGTGCCGTCGCCAAAGCCGCCTTCGATTCCCGTCCATTGGCTCACGCTGCCGAAGTCGGTGGTTCCGGGGGAGGAAACCTGATGATTGTAGCTTGCCGCACCGGCGAAGTTCTCCTGCACGGTGGCAACCGGGCTGTTCGCGGTGGCGGTTCTGCTCCGATATCCGCCGATGCTTGCAAGGACGCTGTTGATCTGGCTCCAGGTGGAAGACCGTGTGATGTCCGTTAGATTCGGCCAGGCTACGGAAACCGAACCGACCGGTTTTCTCTCACGAGATCCGTAGATGATGGCCGAAGCGGCCGAGCCGACTCCGAAAGCTCCCCAATGGAGATCCACCCGGCCGTGCCAGTCCGATCCGTAGGTTTCGGTGAGATCCGCTCCGAGATCGCCGAGGCTGCCGAGAGATATCGAAGAACCGCCAGGGACCGCGTTGAATTCGGCGTATGTCCCCACCTTTACGAGGTAGGATGAGGATGAGCCTTCGCCGGCTGATGCACGGAATCCGACGAATATGTCTCCGCTTGCGGGATTTGGAACGATCTCGGCGAAAGCCGTGCCGTCCGCAATGACGAGCATGGCCGATACGGCGAGTGGTGTTAGTGACTTTGAGATTATAGACATTTTGGATAGTGGTGTTGGAGTTGAAGGGGGATTCGCCGCGGGACGTGTTAATCCCGTGATTGCCGAATCATTGGAATGATGCCGGCTCACACACCCGCGTGAGTTCCCGGATCGGTTGACGACGGTGCCCTTGATTCAGGTAAGCCTGTCGTTTTCGGGCTCCCATTGTCCGGGTCGCTCCATTATAAGTTGCCTCCCTGATTGGGTCAGCAGACTGTCGGCTGACATCAGCCGCACGACGGAATCCATACGGGAACGAGTAGATTAGTCAACCGGATTTTGAGAAAAATTATCCTTTTTTGGTAATGATTCAAGATATGGAGTCGGAAAAATCAGGATTCGATTCTTTAAATCGCTTATAATCAATAAATAATGTTCAAGCAAAATACATTACCAATAAGGTAATGAATTCCTTGAAATTTCTTCATCCACCTACGAATTGATCTGATGTGCGTGGATGGATAGCGAGACTGCATGGGACCAACTTCAAACTCCCTCCTCTCCTCCCGCATAGGGATTTTTCCGATAAAACAAGGGCTGGACCTTGCCTCGTCGCCGGGTTTTGCTCCTTGTGGTTTTCCTCCATGGGCACGCGATCCGGGATGCCGGATTCCACGAGGATTTGGTCGGTGGCGGCGAAATCGGGGTTTCCGGATTCGGCAAGGTCCGGCCGGCCGCCGGTGAATCTGCCTTCCCCGCCGGTTTCCGGTTCCAGCGTGCCGGCGGCGGCCCTGGTGGCGATCACGATGCGGGCGCGCACCTGGTTGAGGATGTTCGTGACGCCGCGGGTGGAGCGGACGGCGGGGAAGCGCTCCATCACCTGCTCCGGCGCGGCCCCGGCTTCCACGGCGCGGAACACGTCCGCGTAAAGCGGCGGCATCTTCGCCAGCGCCATTTCAACCGCCGCCCGCGCCGGAGCGGAATCACCGGCTTCCGGCGCGGGGCTGGAGTAGAGGATGCCGGTTCTCAGATTTCCGCCTTCAGGCCCGCCACTTCCGCCTGTGCGCAATACTCCAGAATTTGCGTTTCCCCGGGAATTTCCACCTGGCAGAGTCTGCCGATCATCATCGAGAAGACCTGGATCGACGCTGTCGGCGGCAGGGGCGTTGCCAGTTGCCGAAAGGTGCGTGACAAGCGCCCGAAGCAATGTTGTTTCGCCAATGCCAGTAAGCGCGGGGTGACGTCTTCCTTGCAGGAGATCTTCAAAAGCGGTTCTGGAAGTTGTTCCGAGACTGTTTCCATCTGCATCCCGGATGGTCTTGAAATCCGGGTCGATTTGCAAGGAATCAATCTCGGGAAACCATTGTTTCACATAGGAATATTCCGCCATGGCGAGGCGTCCGGCCTTTTCCTCCGCGCTGGCGTTGTCCTCCCATCCGGGGAGTTCCGGATTGAGGTTCTTATCGTAGGGATCGAGGTGTTTGGCGTCCCCGAAGCGGGCGATGCTGGAGAGCATGTGCGCCCAGCGGCGCGGCGCGGCGATCTCGCTAACGCCCTGCGGATCAGGGATGAAGGTCCAGCCGTTGTTGCGGGCGAAGGCCTGGGCGATCTGGTAAACGCTCGCTCCCGCTCCGGCCTTGGCGCGTTTCGCCGGGTCTTCATAGGTGCCGGTGCCGCCGGTGGCGCTGGTATCCACCCAGACCATGTTGCTTTTTTTCAGGATGAAGCTGCGGCCCTTGTCCGAGGAGATTTCCCACGAATCCACGGAACCCATCGAGGAGGGATGGGGCACGTGGCCCATTTCCCTCACGGACAGCGGCGGGAGAGTCGGCGGTATCTGTGCCGCGAGTTCCCTCACCGTTTTCCCGGTCAGGGCTTTGCCGAGTTGCAAGGCATCCGGGCGGCGGGCGATCCCAAGCCACGTCTTGCCGATCTGGCGGAGCGTTTCCGGGGCGGTGGCGGCGGATTCCCGTTTGGCCGCGCCAACGGCGTCCGCCACGGCCTTTTTATCGTAGCGCGGGCTTCCTTGCGGAGCGGGGGACGGACTGGAGTAGAGAATCGAATCCTTCTCCGGGTTGAACCGTTGGGAAAGCGGGATCGGCTTGCCCTCCGCGTCGTAGGTGACGGGATCGGCGGATTTGATCTGCCCAGAAGGGAAAACATAAACTGGCTGTTCCCCTGTGGAAAATTCCACCGCCTTTCCTTTCAAAAACGCTTCCGCCAACACGAGTTCTCCATCTGCGCCAGTGCCGACAACTTGTCCTCCCACCTCGAACAACGGGCGGGAATCAATGGCTAATTTGGATGCGGCTTGTTGAGCGGAACCAAACTGAATCAAGGCTTTCCCGTCTTTAACTCTTGCGCGAAACACCGAAACTCCATTTTCCGAATTTCCCGTTGAATGATCCTTGGAACGCCCGCCTTCCGGCAGATTCCCGAATCGAACGAACGAATCTTCTGCGCTCATCCCGAAGGATTCCTGTGCTAATTCTATAGCTTTCTGCAACTGGGCCGTATGCTTGTGGAAGCCGCTATATCGCATCACTCTCCCAGCCCTCGTGACAGGTTCTTCATTAAAGTCGTAGCCTTGAGAGCGAGCGTATTCGGTGGCCTCCAGAATCGCGTTCAGGCGGCTTTCTTTGATATTTTCGTATGTTTTTGCATTGGGATTGCCGAAAGAGAATACTTGGGACTTTTTATCTTCCGTCTCAATCATTTTTCCTCCTAAAGTCAGTTTAATGACTGGGGACGGATTGTAAGGATTGCCAAAATCGATATGCGCGGTGGAAGAAACCAGCTCTCCTAGAATTTTTCCCCTGAAATAATCACCGCTTCTAACGGCGTCGCTTATGGTTTTTTTCTTCATTCCACGCATCTTCGCCGCCGCATCCGCCATCTTTTGCAATTCCTCCTTGTTCCCCTCCGGGTCCTTGGCGAGTTCGAGGTAGCGGGCGTCCCGCTGTGGTGAAGGGGAGGAAAACAACGTCATTTGCCCGTCCTTGGACGTTTCCGGGCCGAGCGACATGCTCTGCTGCACCGCCCGCGGTTGTTTCGCGGGCGTCCGCGCCGGGGCCGGTTGAGCCGTCAAGGAATCCTTGTCAGTTGGAGTTCCCTTCACCGCCTCCATGTCGAAGGCGAGTTTCTGGCCGAGGGCCTGTTCGGCATCGAGAAGCTGCTGTTCCTCCCTCGCGGTCAGCTTGATTCCCTTCTCCCGCCTGGCGGTGAGGGTGCGGTAGGCGGAAAGGGCGTGCATGCGTCCCACCCGCACGTCGCCGAGCTTTTGCGCGGCGTCCGGAGCGGTGGCGGCGGCGAAGAGGTCCGGCGGCGGGGAGGTTTGCTCCGCCTTGCGGATGTCTTGCTTTTCCTCCACGCGGGCGGAGAACAAATCCTCCGGCGGCGGCGCGGGGGAGGAGTAGAGGGTCTGTCCCGCTTCGACGCCGTCCCTCATCGGCTTGGTGACATCCACTTTCCAGAAAGGAAGAGGAGCATTGCCGTTTGGGTTCGCGCTTCCCGGCAAAGTCCCTTTCTCCACCTTCCCGCCCCATTGTCTGACGTATTTCGCCACCTCCTTGGGCAGGATGTTGTCATAGAAGCCCTTCATGCCGGAGCCGCCGACCTGGAGGTCAACCCCGGAGTAGGCATGCCAGCCCCTTTCCGGCTGCGTTTCCACCGCTCTTGCCGCCATGTCTTTGCCGATGTGATCCACCAGCTTGCTCCCGGGGATTCGCGATGCGAGATCGACCAGCCCGCCGCCCTTCTCTTTTGCCGATATGTCCCAGTATCCGTTGCCGTGATTGAAAAGCCGGAGTTCCTCCACCTGTTTGCTCAGGTCGAAGCGGTCATTCTGCGTCTCGCCGGTGGTCCAGCCGATCCACTGTTTCCCGTCCTCCACGGCATCGCGCAGGGCGCGCTTGAACATCGCCAGCGGCCAGTCCTTGCGGAAGGGGGCGTCGGGAATCCGGTCGTCTTTTTCCGACAATGATTGAATCATCTCCTCCCGGTAATCGGCAGGATTGCTGTCCTGCCCCAGCCCGTAGTATTGGCGGATTTCCTCGTCGGTCGGATTCGCGGGATCGCCCCGATACCCCTTCTCCCGCCCGGCCTGGTGCCTGTCGCTCTGGATTTCCTCCACGAAGAGGCCCGGTTTCCCGTCCGCGTCCGTCCGCTCGTTGGTCCGCATGTGGGCGACGTAGTTGGGGACATCGGAAAAGTGGCCGGAGGCGTAGGAGCCGCCGCTTGTGTCCGGCATCGCCAGCACCATCTCCCGGTAGTTGTTGCCGCCGGGAAGGGTGTATTTGGAATACTTGGTGTCCCCGGCAAGGTCTTCCCCGGATTCGGACCATTCCATGGCAATGTTGCCTTCGTAATCGTAGAGAACCAGACCGTCCTCGTCGATGCGGGCGGCTTCGCCGGAGATCCATTCCATGTCGTAATCGATCTCCTCCTGTGCCTCCTCGCGGGTGTCGAAGTATTCGACCCTGTCGCCCGAGAGATTCGCGCGCCATTTCACCGGGGGGTATTCTTCGCTGTCCTCGCTCGTCTCGTCACCATCCTCATCCACCGGGACCGGCTCGTCCGACACTTCATCCCTGAGGGCGTCGCGGAGTTTCTCCGCCTCTTGCTCCAGTTTTTCCAGCGCGTCTTCCCGCGATCCCGTGGTGGCGTAACCATCGTAACCTCCGTGGGTGCTGTCGTAATACAGCGGCTCGGATTTCCTCTCCACTTCCTCGAACCGCACGGCCCCCTCGTCGCGCAGGTATTCGAGCAGCCTGTCCCTGGGGACCTTGCCGTTGTTTTCCGCGGCGAGGCGCCGGAGGGCGGGAACGATGCCGCTCCACCTGATTTCCTCGGCCTTGACGCCGGAGCCGCGCGAAGGCTCGATGGTGGCCATGATCTGGGCGGGGGTGGCGCGGACGGGAATCCTCTCCGCCACCACCCGCTCCAGCCTGGAGTAGAACGGGGCGGGGGAGGAGTAGAGGAACGAATCGTTCTCCGGCGAAAACTCCCCGCTGTTGTCCGTCGCGGACTTGATCCGGGAACCTCCGTCAAACGCCATCCACGAAACCCCGCCTCCTTCCTCCCGGTTTTCATACCGGAACCCATCGGCTTCCGGATTTTTGCCCCGCTGCCGGGTCATTTCTCCGTGCCATCCCCACCACGACCCCATGTCCTCCACGGCCACGGGGTTTCTCAAATTCAGGAAATATGAGTCCGTCTTGTCGAAATTCCCGAATTCATGGTATCCGGGTTCGTCGGGAACCGGTTTCCCTTTGAACACCCTGGCTCTGGCCGCTTTCTTCTCCGCCGCTAAAGCCTCCGCCGATTCCGGCGTTCCGAAATGCTGTTCGGGGTGGAACGCGGTGAAATCCCTTTGCGTGTAATGCCACACCACCAGCGGCTCGCCGTTGGCGTCGATCACTTTGGAGACGCTTTCCGGGTTGACCGCGAGGATGTTCCTGAGTATGGTGTCAATGTCTCCAGCAGGTGCCCCGGATGGCTGAGAAGCTCCGGTCTTGAATGAAAGGCCCTTCTGGAGATTTTCTTTCAGGTAGGCTTCGTGAAGGTAGAATTTGTTGTCGCTTCTGCGCTCGACTACCACCGCCGCGACATGCTCTTTCCCGGCAATGGAAACCGGAGCGGCAACCACGATGGTATCATAGCCACGACCTTTCCGGTTTGTTTGCCTGTCGATGATCCTTCCCCTGGCGATCACATCCGGCACGGCGGCGAAAGCTGCCGCCTTGGTGGAACCGATGCCAGCCTCCGTCTCCGACGATAGGGTGGACAAGGAATTGCTCAAAACGATGAAGAATCTCGAAATCGTGTTAATTCGTGTACTCTGACCCGAATGGTGCGTAGATAAGGCTGATTCCGGGGAATCAGGGCGTGGGCA
>CAZKQK010000146.1:0-12780 GCA_964554865.1 uncultured Luteolibacter sp.
ATGGGATCACAGCTACCTCCTCCGCCTTCTCAATTTTTAGATGCGTCGGCCCTGAGGTGCTGGTCGCGGTGGGAGATGACTTCTTCGGGTGAATCCAGGCCTTCGGGTTCCACTCCGGGGCGCAGAGCGTCATGGAAGCGACCTGCCGGGCCACGCCACACGATTTCTCCGGAATCGAACTCCCCGAAGGCTGCGCGGGCGAGTTGGAGCATCTGGCGCATCGTGTAGATATTGCCATAGCGCGCGGAGTAGATGCCGTATCCGAACAAGTGATGTAATCGTGGGGGCAGATAGGCGGGCGCGGGTTCCTGATCGAGCACCCGAAAGCCGTTTTGCCGCAGCCGCCGGCCGATGTGCTGGGCAAAGCAACTGCCTGCTGTGGCGATCCCGGTGCTGTGCCCGATAGGCCATTTCCGCTGATAGATGCCGGTTGGAACGGCACCCGCCACGCCGCTTTTCCAAAACGCCGGAGGAGGCAGATTCCGATAAGGATGGGGCATGGCACGCATGGCATGAACATAGGGGGTCAAAGCCAGGCGTCCACCTCGCTTTTGACGCGCTCCACGAATTGTTTTTCGAAACGGTGGCCATCGGGAGAAAAGCAGTGCCGAGAGAGATACCAGACGTACCCCTGATATGGATAGGGAGCGTGGATGATTCGGATGGGTTCGCCGGCGCGCGGTGAATCGGCGTGTTTGCCGGAGATTTCCGGAGATTTTGAAGTGTTTACACACAGCAGCAGGTTGCTCGAACCGGCGCGCCGGGCCTCCAGCAGGGTGGAGAGTTTCCGCAGGTGTCGCCATGCGTTCGGCCGAGGGTGGATCAAGTGGAGGACGAAAACGACCGGGCCGGGTTGCGCGAGGCTGTCGCGAAGGTTTCCGATGCGCCGCTGATAGCTCTCCATCAGCTTGGCAAACCCGTCCGCCGCGAACCCGGGGCCTTTCTCGTGATTGTAGCGGATGTTGAGAACTTCGTTCACGCAGAAGTTCCGTTCCACATCGTAGCGCAGGTTGTGCGGGTCGATGTATCCGGAGAAGTCCGACTCCAGGCATTGCACGACACGCGGCAGCGGATGAACCGCGAGATCGAACGGGTGGGTGCGCTCACCGAGAGCGGCGCAGGGTTTGAGCCCCCATTGGGTGGGAATGGCGCGGCCGAAGCAATCCTCGCCAAGTGAGATGAACCGCACGCCGGCGTAACGTTTCAGATTGGCCCGGCGTTCGCACGCCTTCTCAGCCATCATGGCGAAGTAATCATCAATGAGCCGGTGCGCATCCTCCTGCGCCCGGCGCTGAATTTCGAAATCCTCCGCCGAAAGCGAGAACCCGGACTTGTTTGTAAGAAGGGTGAAATCCTCGAGCACCCTGCGCATGCGATCCGCCGCGATGTCGGTGGAAAACGACGTGTTGATGTGGCTGTCTGGGTCCATTTTCCGGATCAGGGCGGTGGCATCAGCTCGCGGATGACCGGCGCGATCCACTCGGTGAGCAGTTCGCTCCGGGAGAGTGAGGGAAAGTCGAACCACGGATCGTCCGGTGACGGCGGTGCCTCAAGGAACAATTCGGAGCGGCCGAACATGGCTTGGGCGGCCTGGCGGTTGGTGGTTTCGAAGCGTTGCAGGAGGTGCTTGCGTTCGTCGGGTGAAAACACGGTCTTGGCGGGTTGCTCCTTGTCGGCGAGGCCGGCTTTCAGCGCGCGGATTAGGCGGGTGCGGCTTTTTGGCGGGAGGTCGAAAAGGCCGAGGTGTCTGGCAATTTCAAGCGAGTGCACGGGCATGCTGTCGTTGCGGCGCGGCACGTTGAACTCGAAGCCGTCGCGGGAAATTTCGAGACGCGCGAAGAAATCCTCCACCACATCTTCGACCTGGCCTTTTTCCAGAACCGCGGCGCTGACTTTTTCCTTGCCGAGAACATCCGACCAGCGTCGGGTGAGGGCCGAGTAATCAAGCCAGTGAAACTCGCCGATACATCCGAGGAACGAGAACTTGTCCATTCTTGAGATCCGTTTGGAGAACGGCCATTTCACATGTTGGTTATACCATGACATCATCCAGTGGTCCTGTCTGCGGAGATAGAAGACCGCGTCCGTATCGAACATTCCGGCCAACTCCCTCAGCCATCCGGTTTTCCTGTGAGCGCAGAAGTCTTCCGCGCTAAGAACCATCATGCGGGCATCAGGCAGTTCCACCGTGAGGTCGCGGACGGTATTGGCTCCGGCATCGCCGCGATGGAGCGCCCAGCAGAGTTGTTGATGATTGCGAGCCTCGCCCGGATACAGGATGCCATGTTTGGCGAGTGCCGCCCGGTTGTCCGCAAGGAACCCCTGCAGACTGGTCGTTCCCGTGCGGTGGATGCCGGCATGGACAAGCAGTTTCATCATGGGGAGACCACTCAGCGGTTGAGAGAGGCTAAGAATCGGAGGTCCTCCCGGTAAGTTCCCGCCATGCGATCCGCCACGTCGGCTGGCAGCGGCATGAACTTGCTGGAGCCGAACCGACAGTCACGGAAGTCAAGGATGTTGAGGAAGAATTTCGACGTCAAGGGGTTCGACCGTCGGGCGATCTCGGCCGCAAGGTCGATCTCCTCGGTCGAATAAGATGAGCGCGACTTGCGGTCGGGAAACCTCGATGCGTCGATGCCGGAACCGGGCCCGCATGCCCCATTGATGATTTCCCCGGCGGTGCGCGTCACGCCACCGCCATGGGCTGATTCGAAGGGAATGGCCTTTACCCGCACGTTCGCCGGAAGTTGTTCCAGCCATCCGAAGGCCTTGCGGTAGGAGAAGTTCGTGCAGTCGAGGGCGGCAATGAATGCCTCAAACGGGATGAAATCGTTGTGGCGGAGGTATTCGCTGTACATCGAGGTGAGGAACCACTGGGGCTCCCGCAGCGTGAGGAATATCGTGATCTGGCGGTCCTTCATGTCCTCGCAAAAAGATAATACCCGGTTGCGCGCGTATGGATAGACGCCGCCCTGAATCAGTTCCCCGGGCACGCCGATCATGTTCTCGTCCGACAGCAGCAGGGTGTCCTGCTCGACGGCATCGATGAACTCGGCGAGCTTGTTGCGGCGGCCTTTGTCGATCGCCCAGAAGAGCGGTGTGATGTCCGTGCGCATCCGCTGGAGCGGGATGTAGCGGACGCCGTGACGCAGCAGCGCGGGGATGTTTCCGGCCAGAAAATCCTGGAGAGAAGTGGTGGCGGTCTTGTGGAGGCCGAGATGGAGGATGATATGCTTGGGCATGGGAACTAGCTTGGCTGCGGTCCGTGGCCGCCGATGGCGAGCAACTCGCGGTGGATGCGGTAGTCCTTGCGCAGGTGGAGCCTGATGCGTTCGATCTGCTCCGCGGACAGTTCCGCGAGCGGATCGCCGGATTTTCCACCGGCTTCATGGCGTTTTTCGTAAAGCTCCGCGGCCAGACCGGCCGGGACCCCTGACAGAATGGCAATGCGTTCGATGAAACCAGCCACGTTCGAAATGTCGCCGATGAGCGCGAAGCGGTCGCTCCGCGCGCGGACGGTGGCGACATCCTTGAAATAAAACGGGTAGTCCCAGCGCAGGTGGCGGATGGCGTGCATGGCGTATGCCAGGGAGGACTGACGGAACTCGTCTTCCGAGAGAATGGCGTCCAGCAAATCGCGGGCGGAGGGAAGCATGGCAAACGCCGCGGCTTCCGCAGGGCTCCATAGGCTGTTGGGGCTCCATACGCGGTTGTATGTGGGGCGGCCTTGGCGCAGGCGGGAGTTGAAGCCGCTGATCATCTTGGAGAGGGGATCCCTCAGGATGAAGCACAGGCGCATCTCCGGAAAGTGGGTGAGGATCTGCTCGACCTTCCAGCCGTGGCCGAAGACGCAGGGGAAACGGTAACCGCGGGCAACGATCCGCCTGCCAAAGCGAGCGACGCCGGAGCCGCCGGTCTTGGGGATGTGGAGGAATCCCAGTTCCGGCGAGCGACCATTGCGGATCTGCTCCCTGATGGCCCGCACCCGCGGATCCTCTGCCTGCCTGGATTTGGACTTGAACAAGGTGGGAAGTGGTTTGGTTTCGTTCCGTAGGTGCGCGGTCCTTCAGGATGTTTCGAAAACGGAATGAGTCAACGCCCGGAACACCAGAAACACGAGGAATCCGACGATGAGGATGGTGGCGGTGGCGTACCAGCGGCGCGGCAAGGCCTGTTTCTCGGGTTTGAACGGCTGCTGGATCACCGAGAAGAAACGCGAGAGCGAGACCGCCTGCATCCGGTTTTTCTCCAACATCATCTCCGCCCCGGTCCGCAGACGGATGGCGAAGTCGATTTTGAGCTGCAGTTCCTTGAACTCGAGGAGAATCTGGTTGAGGCGGTCGCGCTCGGGGCCGGAGAGCTTGGCGGTTTCAATGTCGATCAGTTCGCGGAGCGAGCGCAACTGGCTGCGCAGAGGCTCGATGGACGGGGATTCCGGCGAATCGCGCTCGAGGGAGGCGAGTTCGGCCTCGGCACGGAGTTGCTCCATCTGGAGTTCCTTCAGCGCGTTGAGGCTGGCGTTGATCACTTCGTCCGGAGTGATGAGTTTGTGGCGGTTCTGGAGTTCTACCATTTCGCTGTTCAGTTCCTCCACGAGCTTGCTGGTGCGCTCAACCTCGCTGTTTACAAAGGCGAGCTGCTGTTCGGCGATTTCCTGGTTGAGGCGGTTGATGCAGGCACCCGCCTTGTCGAGAACCGACTTGGCCACATCATGGGCGAGTTGCGGATCAAAGGCGTCCACGGTCAGCATGGTCAGGCCGGTGTCCTTGTCGAAGTGGGCGTAGATGCGCTTCCGATAGAATGCGAGGCGGTCCTCAAGGGTGGCATCGGCCTCGAGACGGAAGACGCGGTCCTTTTCCGGCGTGCTGTAGTGGCTGACAAGATCGAATTCCCTCTCGATTTCAAGCAACAGGTCGGATGAGGAAATGTAGCCGATGACGACCATTGAGTCCATGGTCCCGGAGTCGGACAGGCCCGGCAGGGCGAGCTGAACCAGGCCGGAGTCGATGCTGGAGCCGTCCTGGCGCGAGATTTTGAAGGCCGCGTAGCTGACGTAGCGGTCCTGGGTGCAGGTCCAGAGATAGGCAATGGAGGCGATGATTCCGGCGATGTAGAGCACGGCCAGAAACCGGAGGAAAACCAGCATTTTCCCATTTTCCTTTTTGGTGTGAATGTATGTGGCGGTCATCGGAGACGGTGTTGGGAGCTTATTGCGGTGGCGGGTTCTCGGCGTTTTCCTCCCGCTTTGCGGCGGCTTTCCTGCCGCGGCCCCTGCCCTTGCCCCTGCCAAGGCCGCGGAGACCCTTCATGGGGTTGCCCTGGTTGCGGTGCTCGCGGATGTATTCCTGATAGGCCCCGATGCCGTCTTCGATATCCTGATGGAAATCGGCTTGTCCGTCGCGGAGGAAAAGGGCGGACTGGCAGGACTGGCGGAGCGTCTTGAGGTTGTGGGAAACGAAGATGAGTGACGCGCGGTTGCGGATGTGTTCGAAAGCGGTCTTGGCCTTCTCCCGGAAGATCGCGTCACCGACGGAGGTGAGTTCATCTATCAGGTAGACATCGAACTCGAAGGCCATCGAGAGGCCGAAGCCGAGGCGGGCGCGCATGCCGGAGGAGTAGGTGTTGACCGGCATGTCGAAGTACTCGCCGATCTCGGCGAAGTTGTTCACCTGGCGCATGACCTCCCTGATCTGGGATGGGGAGAGTCCGTTGATGCGGCAGACGAAAAGCACGTTCTGGCGGCCGGTGAGGGAGCCCTGGAAGCCGGAGCTGATGCCGAGCGGCCAGGAGATGTCCGCATCGGTGATGACGGTGCCGCTGTCAGCGGCCTCGGCCCCGCCGATGAGACGCAGGAAAGTGGACTTGCCGGCGCCGTTGGGGCCGAGCACGGCAATGTTCGCGCGCGCCGGGAGCACCAGCGACACGTCCCTGAGGACATAGCGCAGCCCGGTCCTGACGGGATAGGTTTTGGTGACGTTTCGCAACTCGATCATCGGTCTTGGCCTCAGCGCCGGGTGAGGTGGTTGCGGTGGTTGTGAAAGAGGGTGGCTCCCATCGAGAGGGAGATCACGGCGAAGACAAACGGATAGAAGAGATTCGCCCCGTCCACCGAGTAGTGGGGGAAGAGCGCCTTGCGGCAAAGCTCGATGTTATGCACCAGCGGGTTGTAGTAGAGGATCTCCTGGGTGCTGACAGGCAGTTTGGCGGTGGGAAACAGGACTGCCGAGATGAACAGCAGCGGACGCTGGAGCACGGTGACGATTTTCTCGACCTCGGTGTAGTAGGCGGCGGCCACGCCGAAGATCAGCCCGAATCCGCAACCGGTCAGCCAGGTGAGGAGATATCCGGCGGCGAGCACATGGAGGCTGCCGAGCGAAACCTCCACACCGATCCACATGCTGATGGAGCAGAACAGGACGAATGAGAAGGCCGCGGTGAGGAGGTCGAAGAGGAAACGGGCGAGAAAGGGATCAAGCGGCTTGACCGACGGGTATACGAGCAGTCCCTGGTTGGCCCCGATCGCGTTGATGGCGGAGTTCATCGGGCCGGTGAAGAGTTTCAGGAGAAGCATCCCGTTGAGCAGGAAGAACGGGTAGGGGATTTCCGGCACGCTGCGTTCGGCGAGCGAGCCGATGATGATGCCGATGACGATCACGCCGAGCAGCGGCTCGAGCAGCATCCAGAAGAAGCCGAGCTTGTATTGTCCGAAGCGGGTGGCCATTTCCCGCGCCATGAGCGCCCGGATCACCAGGATCTGGCTCATCCATGGCGGATGCTTGGGCAACGGGATGGGGACGGGCTTGGACATGAATGGTGCGCGGCGGCGTTGATCCGTCAGCGGAAGGCTTTGGAAAGGGAATAGGCGGATACCGAGGTGTGCATCAGCCGGGCCTTTTCCCGCGGCACGCCATATGCCAGCATCAGGTCCAGAAACAGGCGGTCGGCGGTGGACCGGGAGATTCCAGGCTGGGTGAAAAGCCAGTCA
The DNA here is from genome assembly GCA_964554865.1 of uncultured Luteolibacter sp. Classification (GTDB taxonomy): domain Bacteria; phylum Verrucomicrobiota; class Verrucomicrobiia; order Verrucomicrobiales; family Akkermansiaceae; genus Luteolibacter. The sequence continues at coordinate 6,986 of CAZKQK010000146.1, forward strand.
TGGAAGACGGCGGCCCAGGTTTCCGGATGCTCGACGCCATCACCAAGGCGTTTCTTGATCGAATCGGGAGCGGTGATGCCATTGCAGGTGTATCCCTTCCGGACCACCCAGCGGCGGCCGTTCAGATCCACGGTCCACGGTTTGCGGACGCGATAGCGGCCGTTCGGCAGGCGTTTGAGATCGGGAACTTCGGGGCGGCCCCGCGCGACGACCGGTTGTGTGCCGTGGGGGCGGTGGACGCCTGTGCGTGGGGGGGCCTCCGGCATCATGCATCCGGCTGGAAGCAGGGCTGCGGCGAATAGCAGGGGAATCGTCCGTTTGCCGGCCATGGGGTCGCTGGGGATCAGTTGGAGTAACGGCCCGCGGAGTTTGCGGCTTGTGAGACGGAAACCGGCAGAATCTGCGTGATCAGGCGGTTCCAGCGGGCGAGCGGCGCCTCGGTCACGTAAATGATGTCCTCGCCCTTCATCGGGAAGCGCTGGACCAGCCCCATGATTGAGGGATCGCGAAGGTTGAAGGTGTAAACCATGTCCGGATTCCCCTTGCGGAAGACGAACACGCCGGAGGGGTCCGAGCGGCGTTCGTCAAAGCCGGTGGCCGCTCCGAGCGCGTCGGCCAGGGTCGGCGAGGGCGAGGGAAACGCCACCGTGGTGGGTTTGGTGATCGCGCCCATGACGTGGAAGCGGTTGTCCGAATCGGTCGTCACGGTGAGCAGGTCGCCCTCCTCCACGATGAAGGGATTCTTGCGGAAACCCATGTAGTCGAAGTGATAGTCCCTGCCCTCCCGGCGGAGCGTGTAGCGATACAGGTGCTCGGCGTTTCCTGGGCCGCCGGAGGACGCGAGGATGTCCAGCGACGTGATGCCGCTTCGCTCCAGAGACACGGGGCCGGGATTTTTCACCTCGCCGATGACGTTGGCGGTTCTGGCGACGCGGTCGCTGCGTGCCACGTTGACCTCGGCTGTTTTGGACACCGGCTTGATTTTTTCGGCCAGATTGCTGGCGATTTCGGAAAGGGAACGTTCGTTGACCTGGATTTCGCCCAGGTAAGGAATGCTGATCCTGCCGTCCTCGGGAACCTCGATAGGACCGTATTTGAAGGTGTCCCCACGCGAGAAGAACGGGCTTTGCTCGGAAAGGTCGGTGATCACGAAAAGCAGCGAATCCCGTGCCCGGACCTTGTCCGTGTAGCCCTGCCCCCTTACCCGGGGCGGGGTCTCCGCTCTGCCATAAGTCCTTCCGGCGGCCGGGATGTCGGCCCGGGACCTGACCTCGATCAGTTGGTAGGAGGTTTCACCATCATGGCTGTTGATCGTCCGCTTGAGAGGGCCGGCGTCCGAAATCAGACCACAAGAGGCAAGGGCGGAGGTCAGGACTATTAAGCCAAGCAGGCGGAAAAGGGGCCGGTCCAAGATCATGGGATGAGCGGAATGTTGCGAAGTGGCGTCGGTGTTTGTTTCCCCGGATCAGGGCGACGCCCGGCGCGCCTAGATCAAGGCCCAATCGGGCTTGATGTCAAGCGCCTTGGCGGGTGGCGGAGTATCGGGCGGCGATGATTCCCCCCCGGAAAATCCGCCATTCGGCGATTTTTGGATCACTTCCTGGCAAGAGTGTTATCGCATTCTCGGAGCGCCGGGTGAAATGCCGGTCAGGCAATTACGCCTTGCCGCCCGGCCGGAAGATGGGGGAATATCAGGCGTAGCCAGAAACCAATGGGTTCGCCTCCGTCCGTCAACGTCGCCCGCCTCACCTACCTGCTGGTCTGCGAGGCTGCGGGAGTGGCCATCGCCCTGAGCACCAAGGGCACCCCGATCGAGGTGCCCATGTCCACCGGCATCCTCGGCGGACTGGGCGTGGCGGCGCTGTTCATTTGGATCGAGACCCTGATGAAGGGATTCACGCTCAGGGGCTTCTCGACGGCCACTTTCGGCCTGGGTGTGGGCTTGTTTTGCGCCTGGTTGCTCACCCGGGTGCAGGTTTCCAATCTTTTGGAACTCGCATTCCGGGACCAACTCGAATCCAAGGAAAACAGCGACGCCATCATCAATTCGCTGCGCCTCGCCATCGATGTCACCCTCTTTGCCAGCCTCGGATTCCTCGGCGCCGTGCTCTCGCTTCGAGGAAACCGCGATGACTTCGCCTTCATCATCCCCTACGTGCGCTTCCGGCAGGATTCCTCCACCGGCCAGCCGGTGGTCATCGATTCCGAGGCTGTGATCGATGGCCGGGTCATCGGCATCCTTCGCTCCGGTTTCCTCCATGGCCGTCTGGTGGTGCCCCGTTTCGTGCTCGATGAGCTCCAGGCGATGACCGATGCCGGCTCAAACGGTGTCCGCCAGCGGGCCCAGCGCGGCCTCGACCACCTCGAACGCATGCAAAAAGCCGGCGACATCCAGATCTCGATCCACGATACCCCGCCTGCGGGTGAGGAGGAAACGGCCAACTCGAGGCTTATCGAAACCACCCGCCTGCTGGGTGCCCGCCTGATGACCGTGGACGAAAACCTCGCCAAGGTGGCGCGGCTCCAAGGCATCGATGTGCTCAACGTCCAGGAACTCGACGAGGCGCTCAAGCCTACCGTTGCCGTCGGCCAGCGCATCAGGATCGCCCTGGTGCGCACCGGCAAGGAGGATCACCAGGCCGTTGGCTACCTGCCCGATGGCACCATGATCGTTGTCAACCACGCGGTGGCCAAAATCGGTTCCACCACGGATGTTGTGGTCGTGAGCACCCTTCAAACGGCCAGCGGGCTGATGGTTTTCGCCGAACCCTATTCCGCAGGCCCATCCTCGCTGTAAAAGACCACATCGGTCTCCGGATCGCGAAGCCCGTCCGTGAAGCGCTCCCATTCCCGCCGTTCTTCTGCGGTTGGCGCGCTTGGTTTGCCGTCGTTCCCCGGATTTGCCACGAGAAAACGGATCGGCAGCCCGGGACCGGCGGTTTCGCGCGCCTTCGCATGCAGAGCCTCCATCCGCGCTGGCGAGAGCGCCCAGCCTTCGGTCAGGAAAACCAAGCCCGCCGGAGCCTTTCGCAGCGCCTCGGAGGCGGCCTTTTCCTCACCCTCATCCAGCACCGCCACCGAGTGCCAGGCCGTGGGATTCACTCGCATCCGGCGGAGTAGAAACGGCCGAAGCTGGCTTTCGGAAAACCCGCTGCCCCCCACATCCAGCACCAGCACCCCGTCCAGCGGCGCGTCAACCGCGTCGTCCCGTCCCGTGGCGGTGAGTTCGCGCCACAGGGCGCGGTGATGTCTGGCCTGGAAATCGAGGGCATCCAGAGCCCCGCGTTCCGCCATCCACGCCGCCACCCAAAGCAGCAACCGCGGCAGCAGCCCCCACACCAGCGTGGCCATCAGCAAAAACCGCCACCACTCCGCAGGTCCGCTTCCGGACCCACGTCCCGGCACCCAGCGGGATTCCGCGATGACCGCCGCATCCGGCAGGGCCCCGGGCAGCCATGCCGACCACGGCGCCGCCACAATCCCGGTGACCCGCCCCAGTAACGCATGCATCGCCTCCTCCGTGGTCGTTTCCCAGTAAAACCCGACGTGTCTCAGCATCACCAGGCCGCCAAGCCCGCCCAGCACTCCGAGATTGAAGAAAATCCCCGCTGACTGGGCCATCCGGGCCAACCGCCACAGCAAGGCTCTTCTGCCCTGGCCGCCCTCACCGATCATCCGTTTCCACCACACGTCCGACGATTTGCCCGCGAAACGCCTCGCCAGTTTCCCGATCAGCGATTGCACCAGGCTGTAACCGTCCGCCGCGCGCCGCCTCGCCAGCCAGGCGCCGGCGGAAATCGACAGCAGCAACCACTGCCCGCCAATCAACACCGCCACAAACAAAGTGACATCCACCCCGCCCCTCGCCGGATTCCGAATTCCCAAAACCGCCCCGATTCCCGAGAGAAACGCCGCCGCCGCCAGCAATGCCCCTACCGCTCCGCACCCCGAATCGAAGGCCGCGCCGGTACCCGTCTCCCTTATCCCGTCCAGCCACACCCGCAGGCCTGTCCGTCGCGCCGCCGGGTCATCGCGCCCGCACGCCGCTTCCCGCACCCGGGCAATTGTTTCCGCCGTCGCCGGACGCCCCTCGGCGATCTCCGCCTCGAAGTCCACGATATCACGCAAAGTCCAGCGGCCCGCTCCCTTCGGCATGGAGTGGATTCCAACCGGTTCGCGCCGCGTTGACAACCCGGGAAAAACCGGGAGCCTCAGCGCTTGTTAGCCATCTGCTTGCGGAACAGCGGCAGCAGGTTCTCATCCATCCACGCAAACGCCGGACCGAGCCCGCCGTCCAGATACAGGCGGCCGATCGACGCCTCCACCCGCGTCGGATTGCCAAACGCGCTGAGGAAATCATTCGACGTCAGCCGGGTGAACCACCCGCCGTCCATCGATCCCCGCTCGCGCAGCACAAACTGCCTTGCGAACAACGCCAAAACGGCATCACCCACCCAGGCGCATTCGCGCTCCTCCTTCATCTCCTCGTCCTTGCGGCTCATCCGCGCGCAGCTTGCACCCTACGGGAACGGCCGCACAAGCCTTTGCATGCGCTCCTGCTCGATGCGCTCCCTCAGCCGCGACTCCGAAGTCGCGTCCCAGTATCCGGGCTGCAATTCCAGGAAAACCGAAGTGTAGGGCAATGCCGTCGTGGTTCGGATCACCAACACGTCGAAACTCCGGTTCGCATCCTCCATCAGCGTCAGCAGGGACTGCTGGTCCAGCTCCGTCGGCTCATGACCATGCAGCGAACCGGCGATCCGTTTACGCATCTCGTCGATGCCCGGCGCGAAGTCGTTCTCCACCGACCTCATCTCTCGCGTCAGATACACCCGCGGCCGCACGTTTTCAGTCCTCTCCAGCGCGTGCAGCACGTAATCCACCGCCTCCGGGATCTCCACCGTCGCGTTCACCTGGCGGATCCCCGGGCGGTTGTGGGCCGGAAACGAAGCCTCCGCCACAATGATCCAGTTCCGGTATCCCAGTTGGCCAGCCTGATGGTCCACCGCGCCCTTCCAGGTGTTCTCGGCAGCCATTTGGAAACAACCGGTTGAAAATGCCGCGGCCAGCAGCGCCATCACCGAACCGAAACGAATCATGCCGGATTATTACTTCCGCCTCACGGCCCTGTCAATCTGGCGCATCCGCCGCGCGCGGCCCGCATCTAACAAAAACACAGCGGCGGCCGGCTCAGCCCTCGCCCGGCGGCGTCACCACCGCCACCCGCTCCACTCCGTGTTTCGTGAACTCCTCCCAATATCGCTTCTCCCACGCCGCCGTCCGCTTTCGCCGCTCCTCCTCGGTCAGGCCCTCCCACGCGTGGTGGCCGATCGCCCGCGCCAGATCCCGGTCCGCGAGCCTTACGGCCAGTTCGTCCCAGAAACTCTCGTTGCGGAACTCGTCGTAGCACTCGTGATAGAACAAACGCTCCTCCATCTCGGCCTTCACCCGATAGCGCTGGTTTTCCTCGTCAAACTCGATCCAATCCCCCAGCCCCGAGTGCCCGGCCTTCTCCAGAATCTTGCTCTCCAGGTCCTCAAACGCGCCCACCCGCTCGTTCGAACCCTCCTTCTGGTTCCACGACGCCACATTCGCCGCAAGACTCACCATCTCAACCAGCGTCGCGAGTTCCTGATCTGACAAGCGCAAGTGCATCCGTGCCCGCAGCAAACCACCCTCGCCCCCGCCACGCAATCAATTTATATAAAGAGACAGAAATAATTTTTTCCTACTTGCGGTAATGGCAATGGCGGGGTAGGAATGGGGCATGGCACGCGCGCGATGGATTGTTCCCT
>CAZKQK010000147.1:0-12705 GCA_964554865.1 uncultured Luteolibacter sp.
AAGGCCAGACCATCGACGTCCGCGTCGCCACCGTGCCCACCGTCGAGGGTGAGAGCGTTTCCCTGCGTCTCCTCAACCAGGAGAAATTCAATCTCGCCAAGCTCGGCATGGAGCCCTTCGTCGAGTCGAAGATCAAGCAGCTCCTCCACCTGCCAAACGGCATCATCCTCATCACCGGTCCCACCGGTTCCGGCAAATCCACCTCGCTTTACTCCTTCCTCAGCGAGGTGAACCACCCGGAGCGCCGCATCGTCACCGTCGAGGATCCGGTGGAAAACAAGCTCACCGGCGTCATGCAGATCGCGGTGAAATCCGAGATCGGCCTCACCTTCGCCACCGCGCTGCGCTCCATCCTGCGGGCGGACCCCAACATCGTGATGATCGGGGAAATCCGGGACCTTGAGACTGCGGAAATCGCCATCCGCGCCTCTCTGACAGGTCACTTGGTGTTCTCCACCCTCCACACCAACGACGCCATGGGCGGCATCAGCCGCCTGGTGGACATGGGCGTGGAGCCGTTCCTTGTCTCCGCCGCGGTGCGCGCCTTCCTCGCCCAGCGCCTCGTCCGCCGCCTGTGCCCGAACTGCAAGACTCCGCGCGAGGTTTCGGATCAGGACAAACGCGACCTCGGCATCCCGCTGGACATCGTCGGCCAGGTCTATCAGCCGAAGGGCTGCGACCGCTGCCGCAACACCGGTTTCGCCGGCCGTCTCGCGATTTACGAAGTCGTGCTGCTCACCACAGCCATGCAGGAACTCGTCGCCCACAGCGCCCCGGGGCCGAAGTTGCGCGAGCAGGCCTTTCGCGACGGCTACGTGCCGATGCGCACCTACGGCTGGCACAAGGTGATGCAGGGCATGACCACCATCGAGGAGGTCATCTCCGTCACCTCGTCCGACATCGGGGGAGCGGAGTGAATCTGAAATCTCAAATCCGATATTTCAAATCGTCCATGCCCCTCTTCGCCTACAAAGCCCTTGCCTCAAACGGTTCCGTCACCACCGGCGAGATCGATGCGGCGGACCGCCCCGAGGCCCTGCGCCTGTTAGACCGCAAGGGCCTGCAACCGGTCAATCTGCGCGAATCGGCCGCTCCGGCCCCCGCGGCGAGGAAAACCAACGGCAGACCCTCCGCCGCGGCGGGCAGGTCCGAGTCCAGGTCGGGCGCCCCGAAGCCCGCGGCCAAGGCCGCGCCGAAGGAGGAGACCGAGATCCCCGACGGGCCGATCAGGCTGAAGAAACAGGAGGTCGTCCTGTTCACGGAAGAGCTGTCCGACATGCTGTCCGCCGGCCTCCAGCTTGAGCCGGCGCTCAAGTCCATGGAAAACCGCCAGGAACTCGGCAACCTCAAGGCCGTTTCCTTCAAGATCCGCCAGATCGTGCGGGACGGTGTGAATTTCTCCGCCGCCCTGCGCAAGGTCAGTCCGAGCTTCGGCCCGCTGTATTGCTCGCTGGCCGCGGCCGGCGAGGCCTCGGGCGCGCTGGACACCATCCTCAAGCGCCAGGCCCACTACCTGAAGACTCTGGCCGAACTCCAAAGCCGCCTGATCCTCGCGATGATCTATCCGGCATTCCTGATCCTCGCCGGCATCGGCGTGTCGATCGTGTTTGTCACGGTGCTCATTCCGCAGCTCACCGATCTGATAGAAACCAGCGGCGGCAAGATGCCGCTCGGGGCCGCCATCCTGATATACGCTTCCGAATTCCTCAAAAAGTGGTGGCTGGTGATGGTGCTCACCCTGGTCGCCGGGGGAATCTTCTTCAAGGCATGGAAGGACAACGAGGCGAACAAGCCGGCCTGGGACCGCATGAAACTCAATCTGCCGCTTGTCGGCCCCGTGATCACCAGCCGGTTTTACGTCCAGTTTCTTGAAACCATGGCCAATCTCGTTGGCAACGGACTGCCACTGTTGCGCGCCCTCGAACTCTCCCGCGACGCCACCCAGAACCGCTCCCTGCGCGGCGCGCTCAACCAGGTGATCGACCAGGTGGGCGACGGCCGTTCCTTTTCCAAGGCCCTCATCCGCAACGGCACCTTTCCGCCCCTGCTCATCGACATGATCGCCGTGGGCGAACAAACCGGCAAGATCGACCAATCCCTGCGCCGCGCCGCCGAGCGCTACGACAAGGAGCTGGACAAGGATCTCCAGCGGATCATGGCGCTGATCATGCCCACCGTGCTGATCATCATGTCCGGCCTCATCGGCACCATGGCCTATCTGATGATCACCGCGATCTTCCAGACGATCTCCAATATCGGCTGATTCGCGCGCGACTCCGGATTGCGGGGAAAACCGGAGCATTCGCCATGGCGGACAGGCCCGCGCGTTCCGCCCGGCTGTGAAACTCCTTTGCATGGGGGATATGGAGTATATGATGCCGGCGCCCGGCCGTTGGCGGCCGGGCCCGTTGTTGTTTTCCGCCGTTCCCTCCCCGACCGCATGAGAGTAGCCATCATTGCCAACTTCTTTCCCCCCGACGGCGGGGCCGGCGCGCAGCGTCCCGCCTCGCTTGCCAGATATCTCTCGGGATTCGGGATCGATCCGGTGTTTTTCACCCGTTTGATCGCCCCGCAAGACCGTTCGTTTTTCGATCCGGAGGATCCCAGCCTGCTTCCCTGGATCGGGGGGACCAAGGTGGTGCGGCTGCCGTGGAAATCCGGAGAGAGGGTGGCATGGGAGGAGGCGGTGACCCGCGCGGTGGAGGAGGAGCACGCGAGGGAGCCCTTCCGGGTGCTGGCGGCCACCTGCCCGCCTTTCGAACTGGCACCGTTCGCAGTCCGCCTGGCCCGGCGGATCGGGGTGCCGGCGCTGATCGACTTGCGTGATCCCTGGGCGCTGGACGGCGTCCGGGTTTTCAACCATCGCGCCGCCCTGCGCCGGGAGCAGGCGGTAATGAGGGACTCCCTGCGTGGGGCGAGGCTGGTGGTGGCAAACACCCCGGAGGCGCAACGCGCGATCAGGAGTTTCCTTGGAGCGGGAGCGCCGGAAGTGGCCTGCATCACCAACGGCTTCGAGCCGGAGGACTTCGGGGGCTTCGGCTGCAAAAACCCGGGTGACGGGCCGCTTCGACTGCACTTCTCCGGACATTTCCTCGCCAGCCGGCTGCTCGGCATCGAGGCGGTCAAGGAACGGGTCCGCATCCTCCTCGGCGGTCGTGCCGAGCCCATCCGCTCCGCAGGCCGGGGGCCGGGACCGTTGGTGGGGGCCATCGAGCGGCTGGAAACCGCGGACCCCGCCCTGTTTTCCCGGCTGACCGTCCATGTGGCGGGCAAACAGCAGGCCGCGGCGCTAAAAATCATCGAAAACTCGAAAGTGGCCGGCAAATTCGTGTTTCATGGCGAACTGCCGCACGATGGCAGCCTCGGGCTTCTCCGCCAGGCGGACATGTTGTTCCTTCCGCTTCACGGGATGGCCGGCGGCGGTCGATCCAGGATCGTCCCCGGCAAGGCCTACGAATACTTCGCGGCGCGGCGGCCCATCGTCGGAGCGCTGCCTCAGGGAGATGCCCGGGATTTTGTCACCCGCTTGCAGGCCGGTCCCGTCTGCGACCCCTGCGATCCCGCCGCCATCTGCGAGGCGATCCGCAAGGCGGCCACCTGGCGACTCCCGGATCCCGCGCCTCCCGAACTGCAGGGGTTCAGCCGCAGGGAACTCGCCTGCCGTTTCGCCGGATGCCTGAAGGCCGCGCACGACTGATCCGCATGCAAGCCCCTGCCCGGGACCGCCAGGCGATTCGGCCCGGAAACAGTGGTTGTAACAAACGAAACGGGCGAAATGCCTCGAAAGAAGCGGATGCGGAGGTCTTTCCCGCCGCCCCTGAAAGGTGCGCCGGGAATCTACATATAAACCCGGATTCCGAAGTTGCGAGGCCATCACAATGGATTTTGACCACAGATTGCTCGGACTTCACAGATTGGGGAAATCATCAGACCGTGCTGAAGGTGAAATGCACAACCTCTTCAAGATCTGTGAAATCCGCGTAATCCGTGGTTCAATTTTTGTTTTCGGGATAAATGTCATCCCCCTTCGTCCTTTTCGGGTTTTCCGTTGTGCCCAATATCGGAGCAAGGGTTCAGACGCTTTCCGAAGCGCACCGGATTCCTCCGGCCTCCGCCATCATTTTGCCGATTTGGTCATATTGACAGATCCCGCGCCTCACGATTTAGCATCGGGGAATTGGCGCTTCCATGGCCCCGAATGTCAGCCCTGTCCCCCCCGCACCCAGCCACCCGTGGCTTCCGCGTGGCGTGGGGACGCGCATTGCATGCGCCCACCGCCTCTGGTGGCTCGCAAGGCCCGGATGCGATACCGCCATCTGCCTTGATCCGCTGCTGCGCCGCTCCGGATGGAATGTAAGCGAACTCGCCCGCATTCTCGGGACCGGCACCCGCACGCTCACCCGTGCCATCGAATCATCCACTGGCATGACCGCCAAATCCTGGCTTCGGCGGCAGCGCGCGGTCACCGCCCGCCATTTGCTCCGCGAAGGCTGGAAAATCGAAGCGCTCTCCGCGGAACTCGGTTTCCGCAACCCCTCCGCCTTCACCCGCGAGTTCAAATCCGTGATGGGCGTCACACCCTCCATCTATCTCCGGCAGGAGCAATCCCGCTTCTTTCTTCCGCCCCCCGCCCCGTAGGGCGCTCCGCACGCAGGCGCATTTGTGGGAGTGCGTCTTCCGCGGCCGAATCGCGCACCAAATCGCCCCTCTCCCCTCATTTTGTCAAATTATGGTAAGTGGATTTTCTTGGCGTGTTCGCACCAAACCGTTCAACTGATGCCAATAAATCCCGGCCGGTCGATCCCGGCGTCAACTCCCGTCAAAGCTTCCAACACCATGAAAACACCGAAACTCCTCGCCGCCGTCCCCATCCTCGCCCTCTCCGCCTCCGCCGTCATCGGCTGGTCCGCCATCACCCGCGCCTCCCAGGCGGATCAATCCGCGGCGGGAGGAACCTCGCCGGATGCGACATCATCGGAAGCCGAAGCGCCGGTCGACCAGGCCCGCATTGACCGGATGGAAGCTGAGCGGAAGCGTATCGCGGAGCGGGTTGGCATGTCAGCCCCGATGGAAGTCGAACTGGTCAACGGCAAGGACCCTATCCGGGAGGCGGTTGAAAACGGTTTCATCGTGGAGGCTACGCTTGAGGAGGTCGAAGCCGCGCTGGCTGCCGCGCTGAGGACATCGGACCTGGAAGACGACATCGCGGCCCAACGGCTCAAGCACCAGGGTTCCTACCGGTACTTCGAACCGGAATTCGATAAAGGCGCGCATAATAAGTAGGCAGCGGAAATCAAACCACTCGCAATCACATGAAAAAAACGATTCGCACGACAAAGCCGTTGGCCCTTTTCGGATTGGCGGCGCTCGCCCTTTCCCTGGCTGCCTGGAGTCCGAGCCCGGACAAGTTTGTGAAAATAGGCACCGGGGGGGCGACGTCCAATTTCCAGGGATTCGTGGCGGGAAACAATTCCAGCGTCGATACGATCAACGCCAACGGATACGCCTGTGTTATCGGTAACAATCATCAGGGAAGCGCGCTGGCCTCGGTTGTAAGTGGAGGAAGTCACTCATTCAGAACATCCGGATCGCTTGTCAGCGGATTTGACAATCTGGTTGAAGGGGTGCCGTCACAAAACCTTGCGTATTATTCGGCCGCCATCGGGGAAATGAATAAAGTGATGGCCACATTCGGGTGGACAATGGGTTATCAGAACGAAGTTACCGGAACGCGTGGTGTCGCGATCGGATGCGGCACCAACGCTTCACAGTCCCAATCCACCGCCCTTGGCCGTTTTAACGCCGCAATGGAAGACAACGACGTGCTGGCCATAGGCTCCGGCAGCGACAACTCCAACCGTTTCACCGCCCTCCGCGTCACAGACAGCGGCGATGTCGTCCTCGGCAAGGTCCAGGGCGACATCTCCATGGGCCAATACGGCAACTGAACCGCAGGCCCGTTCGAGAGACCGGGTCTTCATTCCCGCACGGACAAACACCTCCCACCCCTCACGCCCCGCATCGCCAAACAGGCGTATGAGTTCACGGTTCACCGTGCCGCCGAAGGGAAAAGCCAAAGGCATGCGAACGGTGTGCCTCCACCTTGGATCCATAACACGCCAAGCCGCCCTCCGCCCTCCGACCTCCAATGAAACCTCCCGCCCTCATCCCCATCGCCTTCCTCGCCCTCGCCACCTTCACCCAAGCCGCCGACCCCGCCTGGTGGACCACCCGCGGCGTGAAAACCGGCTCCGCGGCCGGCAACCTCGCCCCGGCCACCGTCGGCCAGGCCAAGCACATGGCCGCCATGGCCCTCGCCGAACTGGAAACCCGGATTCCGGCCCCCGCCTTCACGGCGCTTGAGGCCGATGTCAATGCCGTGGCGGACCTCTCCGTCCCAAACCCCCTTCCGGCCGACTGGGACGAAAGGCACCGCGCCCCGCTTCTCACCGGCCAACTCAAGGCTTTGGCCAAGCCCTTCTATGACCAACTCCGCGCGCTCGATTCCAATTGGATGGATCACCAGATGCTTTTGTTGGAGTTGGCTCAAATCGAGCCAGGCACATTTCCGTTGGAGACCAGTCCCTACCCGTGGTCCGAAAGCACAGCGGATGACGCCAATAAGGCAACGGCGACGATAGGCCAGCTTAAGGCTGTTTTCAGTCTCGATTTCTCCCTTTGGGGCAGCACCGTGACGGATGATACCGATGGGGATGGCATTCCAGATGACTTGGAAAACATCACCGGAACAAGTCCCACCCTCACCGATTCCGATGGTGACGGCGTTCCTGACAACTTGGACGCGTTTCCATTGGACGCAACACGGTCGGCCTTTGGCAATCCCGACCCGTCCGATCAAACCCCACCCCTGGTGAGTCTCTCCGCGCCTGCCAACGCCATCCAAACTTCCGGTCCATAGATAAGGCCCGTTCCAACGCCACTTTCTTCAACTCCTTCCTCAAATGAAATCCAAGAGAACACTTCTCGCCGTCCTCATCACCATTCCGGTTGCCGTTGCTGCCTTGTTTTACTTGCAGAATCGAAGCCATCGCCCGGCCGCAACCGGCCAAACGGCGGCCACCGAGACGGAAAGACCAGTCAAGTCGGCAGAATCCGGCAAGCCTTCTCCACAGGCACCGGTCCCGCCCCTGATCACTCCTGACGAAATCGCCAGAACCGCCGCCGCAAAACCCTGTGCGAAAACGGTGCTCACCCGCCTGGACCTCTCCAAGCCGCCCACCCAGGCCGAACTCATCGCCGCCGGAAATCTCGGCGAACCTCTCACGCCAACCCGCCCCGCCGATCCTCCGGAAAACGCCACGCCTGCTGAAAAGGCGAAACTGCATGCCGCCAACCTCTCCTTCGGCCATGCCATCCAGGCATGGAACGGGCACCGCTATGGCGAGGCCTACAACCTTTTCGAGCAACACCTCAAGGATCATCCGGACAGTCCCTGGTACGCGGAGTCCGAACTCCACCTCGGTTGCCATTGCCAGTACAACGGCAGGCTCGTCGAAGCGGCGGAGTGGTTCGACCGCATCCTCAAGTCCGTCCCGGAGAACTCGGAGATGTATTTCCGCGCCCTCCTCCGCCAGTCGATCCTCCATCTGGACCGCGGCAACTTCGACCTCGCCCATCAGGGCTTCGCCGAGATGAAGGAAAACGATCCGGATCCCAACCACCAAACCTATGCCTCATCCTGGATTCGGGAGATTTCGTTCCTCAGGCAGCACGAGACCGCCCTCCGCGATTGCGGCCAGAAAGCCCTGGCCATGGCCGCCGAGATCATGGGAAATCCGGAGCAAGCCGCCTCCCTTCGCGCCCTCACCGCCGCAGGCCCCCACGGATTCACCGCCGCGGAACTCCACGGCACCGCCCTTGCACACGGCTTCGATTCCATGCCCGTTCTTGCTGATTCCGCCCTCGAACAGCTTCCCGCACCCTTCGTCGCCCACTACAAGGATCGGCATTATGTCACGGTCACCAAAGTCCAGGGCGACTCCGTCCGGCTCTTCGATACCCGAGTCGGCGAAACCGAAATGCCCGTCGGCTCCTTCCGGTCCCAGTGGTCGGGCTTTGCCTTGCTCTTCTCCGAACCTCCGGCCCAAGCCGCGGTTTTTCCGGCGGAGGGCCTTGATACCATCATGGGCGGATGCTGCGGATTTCCCCGCAGCCAGTCGGACCTCGGTGACGAGGACGACGGATGCGACAAGAACTGCGGCATGCCGGGATGGAGCGTCAATCCGGTTAATTTCAACCTCCGCGTCAGCGATACGCCGATGTGGTGGGAGCCGCCCGCAGGCCCGCCCGTCATGATGTCTCTCCTGAACAACAGTCTCGATTCCCTCAACAACTACGAACCCTTCGGCGAAAAATGGTCTTTCCTGTATGCCTCCTATCTTCTCGTTACCCCGGGGACACAGGTACAGGTCCGGGATGGCAATGGCCGCCTTCAGACCTTCACCGGTCCCGCGGGCGGTGGCACCTATCCGGTCACATTCACCGCCCCGGGGGGCGATTACCGGACCCTTGTCGAGATTTCCAGCCATGTCTTCACCCTCACCCATCAGGACGGCACGATCTACCGTTACGAAGTGCCGAGCGCCTGGGTGGACCCCGCAGGACCGAACTACACGCCGCCGCCGCCCGGATACGTGCCCCCACCCAACTCTTCAAGTGTTCCGCTTCTCCGCTCCATTGAAGACCGTCATGGAAACAAGCTCTCGATCCACCATAACAGCCAAGGAGCCGTTGTCGCGGTCAGCCACTCCATGTTGCCCGCTCTGGGCGGCACTCCACGCTTCTGGCGCTTGATCTACAACACCTTCAACGGTCACGAACGCGTCGAGAGAATTGACGATCCCTTCGGCCGCCAGGCCCATTTCTCCTACGACAACAGCGGCAACCTCACCGGCCAGACCGACATGGGCGGCCTTCAATATGGCTACAGCTACACCACCGCCGGCGAGCTTTTCATCGACGGGATCCAAACACCCAAGGGAACCACCTCGATTCTGACCGAACCGGCGGATGGGAATGGCAGTATGGGCAACATTCCACAGGGCTACAGCGATGGTTATCCACCGATCAGCTGGGGTGTTATGTGGGACAATTACCGAATTCGCATCACGGATCCGGAAGCCAGGACAACCGAATACCATTATGATGCGACATTCGCAAAGCGGGGCTCCGTCAGGAATCACATCCAGCTTCAGACCGCGATTCAGCCCATCGACGGCGCCTGCACTTACTTTCACTATCGCACGCTTCACGGAAAGGGAAAACTTGGGGAAGTAATGTCAAAAAACACCGGAAGTGGAACTCAAAAGTATATGCGATCAGATGCCTACTACACCCCATGGCAGGCTTCGTATGGCACCTTCGCCATGCGCAGGGAACGCTATAGTGCCGATGGTGAAACCACAGCCCATCACTACAATGACAAGGGCCGCGTCGTCGGTATCATGCTTCCCAAAAGCAGCGGAACTCCCACCCCAACCTCACCCCACCACATCACGATCAACTACGAGACCAACGGCGCCGACGTGAACACCGTCCGGCGCTACCTCGACGGTGCCACACGCACCCTGCTGGACATCGACTACCACCCCGGCACCCGGGATATCCGGAAAACCACCAACGCGCTCGGCCAGATGACCACCTACGCCTGGCATCCCAACGGCCTGCCCCAGACGATCACCGACAACACGACCGGGGACATCGTTTCGTTCGAATACGACCAGGGCCCGCATGCCGACGCCGACGGTTACACCACCTGGCGGCTGCTGCGCGTGAAAATCAACGGAACCATCGTCTCCCGGCGCACCTACGACGCCATCGGGCGGCAGCAGACCGAATCCGACTCCTTCGGCGACTTCGTCACCTCCACCTACGACAATCTCAACCGCCTGACCCGCCTCGATTCGTCCGACGATTCGTTCATCGAGCACATCTGGGAATGCTGCTTCATCTCGGAGACCCGCACCGGAACGGTCGAAAACGGCAACGACCGCATCCGCGAACGAACGAAACATTTCCACGACGGCCGCGGCTTGATGGAGAAATCCGTCGATTCCGCCGGAAGGGTGACGATCTTCGGCTACGACGACGCGGGCAGGATGACCACGCTCACCGATCCGCTTGGCCGTGTCACCACCTGGACTTTTGACGGCTACGGCAGACCGGACAAAAAAATCTACCCGGACACCACCTTCGAGCAAATCATTTGGGACCCGGGATATCTCGGCGTGCCGTGGAAATTCCGGAACCGCGCCGGCACCGAACACACCGTCACCTATGACGAACACCGGAACCTCAAAACCCTCGTCGGCCCGGACATCAACATCACCCGCACCTACGACGGCTGGGACCGCCTCGACACCATCAAGGACACCGCCCACCACGCCGGAGTCCACGACTTCACCCACGACCTCCTCGGCCGCGTCACCTCCATCGACGGCCCCTGGACCGACGACACCCTTTCCTGGCAGCATCTCGACTCCCAGCGCAAGGTCATCCGCACCAGCCCCGGCGGCATCACCGAAACCGTCACGGCAGACGCCCTCGGCCGCGTCGCCTCCATCCTCAACACCCTCGGCGCCTTCACCCACGCCTACGATGCCGAGACCACCCGCCCGCTTTCCATCACCCACTCCGGCGGCTTCGATACGGCCTTCACCTACCTCGGCCCCGACGATGGCCGGGCGCTGCACACCCTCACCTCCAAACGCCCGGGCGGCTCCAATGTCGGCAGACACACCTACGGCTACGATGACCTCGGCCGGATCCATTCCTGGAAACGGGAAAGCCTTCTCTCCAACCCCGCCGGCGCCACCCGCTCCTTCCGTTGGAGCGCCCACCACGACTTCGCCTCGCAACTGGTTTCCGTGGCCGAGAAATCCCTCTCCAACGTGCTTGAAGCCGGCTGGGATTACGGCTATGACCTTGCCGGGAACATGAGCAGCGTGCAAACCGTCACCGCCCCCGGCCAGCCGGCGCTTGTCACCCGGCGCGGGCACAATGCGCTCAATCAAATCGAGTCCTGGGGCGGCCCCGGCAAGACCCTGGTCCGCGGCAGCATCGACGAACCCGGCCAGGTCGCCGTCGGCGCGGGCGGCGGTGGGCTGAAGCCGGCGCGCATGCTCGAAGGCAACCGCTTCGAGGCCGAACTGAACCTCCCCGCAGGCCCGCAAGCCCTCCGCGTCTCCGCCACTGACCCGAGCGGCAACACCTCCAACTACGCCTATAATATCCAGGTCGCCCACACCGGCGCCCGCGCCTTTTCCCACGATACCAACGGCAACCTGCTCACCGACGGCATCCGCTCCTACGAGTGGGACAGCCTCTCGCGCCTGAAGAAAGTCACCTGGGACGCCACCAGAACGACGGAATTCAAATACAACGCCCTCGGCCAACGCTGCGAGCGCATCGAAAAAACCGGCTCCACCGTCACCGCGCAATATTACTATCTCTACGACGGCATCGAACTGGTCAATCGCTACACCGGCGGCACCGCGTCCAGCAACATCGACCGCCGCTACTTCACTGAAGGCGAGCAACGGAAAAACGGCGCGGCTTGGGACAGCTTCTACTACACGCGGGATCACCTCGGCAGCGTCCGCGAAGTCCTCGCCTCCAACGGCACCCTCGCCGCCCGCTACGATTACGATCCCTACGGGAAACGCAGCGCGCAATACGAGTCCGCCGCCTACACCAACGGCTGCGACCTCGGCTTCACCGGCCACATCACCCTGCAAAGCCCGATCACTGACCAGGTCGTCCTCACCCACTTCCGTGCCTACGATCCTGAGTTAGGAAGGTGGATGGGTGGTGATCCGGCAATGGAAATTGCGGGCACAAACCTTTACGTTTACTGCTTTGGTGATCCACTGCGCTTTTATGATCCCGACGGAAGATTTCCTTGGGTTACTGGTGGTATCGGCGCATTGATAGGCGGAATCGGTGCCGGAATTGCAAGTGGGGGTGATTGGCGATCGATAGTCGGTGGTGCAGCCGGAGGTTTTGTGACGGGAGCAACTTTTAATCCTGCGGCTGGATCGGCAGCGTCGGCAGCAATCTTTGGAGCATTGGGTGGACTGACGAGCGGCTTGGTTACAGAAGGACTCGAGGCTGCAACTGGTGATTGTTTCAATCCGGAGAATGTCGTCGCATCAACGATTGGAGGGGCTGTTGTAGGCGCAATCGGGGGACGACTCGACATGAATGCTGAAATGGCTAAGGGAAGCATTCTTAATGATGTCGTGATTGCAGGCGAAAAAGTGCGTTCAGGACTTGCTGGAGGATCATTGACATCAATTGGAAATTCTTTTGGCAATGCTGGCATGGAAATTATGAGAGATGGGAATAGTGGTTGCGAGTAGAATCAAACTTCTGCTTCAATTGAATTCATGAAGATTCTGTATTATTTGATAGTTCACTATGTTATATGCTTTCTGGTGATGTTCGACATTGATGTGATGCAGTGGTTTAAAGAAATATCACCGAACCGATTTTTAAATGGGATTCTTTGTGTTACATTCCTATGTGTGATTTTTACTCTTCCGATGGTAGCGCTCGGATCGAGCCGCAAAAGGTAATGCGCAACGCCACTTTTCGGCCAATCTCCTCCGTGGCCGAGAAATCCCTCTCCACCAACGCGCTTGAAGCCGGCTGGGATTATGGCTATGACCTTGCCGGGAACATGAG
>CAZKQK010000148.1:0-12678 GCA_964554865.1 uncultured Luteolibacter sp.
TGGCGATGCCGGCAAATAGAAACAGGAAGATGGCAAGACATGTTCTCATCGGGAGGATGGTATCGAGTTGATACCTTTCCGGTGGCTCGGGGAGCCGGAGGGCCCCATCCGCCGGGCTGGATACGGAGATGCCAACAGGGACCGGAGCCGGCCACAATCACAAACTTTTATCTTTTGATGTTTGTTTTTCATTGTTTGTGGCTGCCCGATAACGGATGGCACGGCGTTTCGCATTACCCGTCCCACAGATGTCCCGTGCGCTTCCGTTTGGCCGCCCTCCCGCTTTCACTTTGGACAGCGCCGAAACCTCCGCCCCTCGGATGACGTGACATTCCCGTGTCCATGCCAACTTTCTTGTCCCGCACCCTCACTCCCGTTTCACCGGCACCGCCTCGCAAACCCGCCGCCAGCCGGGGAAATTCCACTGGTTGGGAAACCCACGGCACTGCGCCGGCTTCACCGGATGGATCAGGCAGGCGTCGCCATCCAGCATCGAGCACTCATGATTCTCCTTCTCCACCAGCGAAAGCCCCTGACGGTTCGAACGCAGGCGGGTATGGCGCTGGATGAATTCTTCCGCACTCAGGCCCAGAAACCCCGCGATGGGACCGATCTCATCCTCCTCGATCCGCACGTCTCCCGGCCACTTGCAGCAGTTCGCGCATCGCTGGCAGACATAGAAAACGGAAGGATCAAGCAAGACCCCGCGGTTCGCCGGACTGCCGAAATCCTTCGAAGGCTTGGGGTTCATTGCAGGCGCGAATGATGATGGTTCACCCGGCTGAGAAACCACCGCCACTTCTTCCCCGGCCTGCCGTTATCCATCAGGAAATGCGGGCAATTCTTGTGCGGCGGGAATTTCCCGAAACGCGGCCAATGATAGTGCGGCACCACGTTTCTCAACGGAATCCCCTGCCGCTTCATCAGAATGGCCGTGAGTTTCGCCGTCCGCTCGATGGTCTCCGTGCGATTGCTTCCACGGTGCTCGCACATCTCGATGCCGATCGACAGGCGATTGCCCGGCCCGTGGAAATCCGCGTGCTCTCCTTGCTCGCTCACCGGCATGTGCTGGATCGCCACCTTGTCATCCACCGTGAAATGCCAGATCAGATAGCCGATCCGGTTTCCAAACCTGGTCTTCGGCGACCGCAGCGCCCCGTTTTTCAACGCCTTCGAATGCTGCCAGGCATCCGCCGTGTAGTTCTGCGTGCTGTGAATCGTAATATACCGGGGCTTCATCGGCCGGACCACCTTCCGCCCGTGCCTGCCGCGCGGAACCATGTCCGCCGTCAGATTCACCTCGCGATACATCCGCGACATGGGAACCTTCCCGCCGCCACCCGCTCCGGACCTCCCGCCTCCCGGCGGCCCCACGCGGTAACACTGCGTGACCGAAAGGGCCACGAATACAGGAAGCAACAGCCTTGCCAGACGACGCACGGCCGGGCTCATAACACGAATCCGCCCATGACAAAATTAAATTTATCCTAACAATCAGATTTCCCGAACAAGAACCCGGGATGCGCCTTGCCGAAGCGATCACGCCCACATACAAGCGTCCCGTGGAGCCGATCCGATACTTCAACCGCCATACCGGAGAAACCGAAACCGAGCAGGTGTACGGCGAAGGTTTCCTGCGCTGGACCTACGGCCACCCGCTCGGAGCCTTGGCGCTCCATTCCTTCATCAAACGCCCGTTTTTCTCCACCTGGTACGGCCGCCGGATGGACCAGCCCGCCTCCGCCGCGAAAATCCGGCCCTTCATCGAACAATACGGCCTCGATTCCGCCGAATTCGCCGATCCTCCGGAGTCCTTTCGCAACTTCAACGAGTTTTTCTATCGCAAGCTCAAACCCGAAAGCCGCCCCGTGGACCCGGATGAAAACGCCATCGTCTTCCCCGCCGATGGCCGCCACCTCGGTTTCGCCCGAGCCTCGGACATCACCTCGGTCTTCGTGAAGGGCCGGAAATTCGATCTGCCCTCCCTCCTCAACGACGAGACGCTCGCCCGCCGCTACCTCGACGGCACCCTCGTCCTCTCACGACTCTGCCCGGTGGATTACCACCGCTTCCATTTCCCGGCCGCCGGCACACCGGACGCCCCGCAAACCATCGGCGGCCCGCTGTTCTCGGTGTCCCCCATCGCCTTGGGAAAACACCTCGCCTACCTCTGGACCAACCGCCGGGTGATCACCAAACTCGCCACCGCCCGCCTCGGCACCATCATCCTCATCGAAGTCGGAGCCACCTGCGTCGGCGGCATCCACCAGACCCACACCCCGGGAAACCCAGTCGCAAAAGGCGCGGAAAAAGGCTATTTCTCCTTCGGCGGCTCCTCCACCATCACCCTGTTCGAACCCGGCCGCGTCACCCTCGAGCAGGATCTCGCCGACTGCTCCTCACGCTCGGTCGAACTCTACGCCCGCGTCGGCACCCGCATGGCCCGCCTTTCCTGACGGCCGCTTCCGTGCCACATCCTCCCGCTCCGATTTCATGTCCAGCTACCTCAAAACCCTCGAACAACACGCCCGGGAATCCCTCAAACCCGCCATCGAGGGCCAACTATCGCCCGCCGAACGCATCGCGCTCTACAAACGGTTTCTCAAAACCGAGGAACAACGCGTGCTCCAACTCCACCGCTCCGGGGCCGGCGGACTCGAAATCGCCAGAGACCGCGCCGGCCTCATCGACGCCGTCCTCTCCACCATCCTCGAAGCCGCCCTCCGCACCCGCAAGGCCGGCGGCGCACCTCCGCTCGCCCTCGCCGCCACCGGCGGATACGGCCGCGGCATGCTCAACCCCCGCTCGGACATCGATCTCCTCTTCCTCCTCCCGCGCGCGTCTAACAAATTGCCGAAACCCCTCCAGGAAATCGTCCAGGACGTGCTCTACCTGCTCTGGGACGTCGGCTTCAAGGTCGGCCACGCCTGCCGTTCCATCGCCGAGTGCATCCAGCAATCCAAGTTCGATCAGGAAAACAAAACCGCTCTCATGGACGCCCGCCTCATCGCCGGAGACCGGGTTCTGTTCCGCAAGTTCGAATCGGTCTTCGCAAGGGAATGCGTCGCCAAGGGCCAGGCGGCCTTCTTCCAGCAACGCCGCCGGGACATGCGTTCGCGCCACGAGAAATACTCGCGCACCGTTTTCCTTCAGGAGCCGAACGTTAAGGAAAGCTGCGGCGGCATGCGCGATTACCAAAGCATGCAGTGGGTCGCCCGGGTGAAAACCGGCAACGCCAATCTCGCCCGTCTCGTCGAGAAGAAAACCATGACCGCCGGGGCATTCAGGGAAATCCAGGAGGCCTACGATTTCCTCCACCGCGTCCGCAACGAACTCCACTACCACACCGGCAAGGCCACGGACCAACTCACACTCCAGCTTCAGGGCGTCGTCGCCACCGCCTTCAACTACCCCCAGCGCAACATCCTCCGCAGCACCGAGGCGTTCATGCGCGATTACTACCGGCACACCCGCCACATCTATCAGCACTGCACCTCGCTCATGGAAACCTTCGAGATCGAGGAGAAACAGCGCGCGGAATCCGGCATCCGCTCCTTCCTCACCTTCCGCAAGAAGGCCCGCGAGGAATTCGACGGCTTCGTCGCGCGCGACGGCCGCCTGTTCCCCGCAAGCCAGGACATCTTCAGGGAAGACCCCCACCGGCTCATGCGGCTCTTCCAGCATTGCCAACTGCGCAATCTCAAGCTCAGCCCGCAACTCCGCCGCCTCATCGCCGCCCACTGGGAGGACATCGACCGCCCCTTCCGCTACTCCAAGGTGAACCGCCAGATCTTCGAAGCCATCCTCGAGCGCAAGGGCGAGGCCGCCCGCATCCTGCGCCTCATGCACCGCATCGGCTTCCTCGGTCGCTACCTGCCCGAATTCGGCGCACTCGACTGCCTCGTCCAGCACGAGTTCTTCCACCGCTACACCGCGGACGAACACACCCTCCGCTGCATCGAACAACTCGACCAACTCGTTTCCGAAAACAACCCGCGCCGCGGGATCTATCGCAAGCTCTTCCACGAGGTCCGGGACCCCTACGCCTTCTACCTCGCCGTCATCCTCCACGATACCGGTCGCGCGGAAAACGTCCGCGAGCACATCGACGGCTCCGCCATGCTCGCCGCAAAACTCTGCAACCGCCTCCAGATCCAGGGTGCGCGCCGCTCCCTCATCATGTTCCTCGTGGACAACCACCTCACATTCTGGCGCACCGCCACCACCCGCAATCTCGACGACCCCGAGGTCATCGCCGAATTCGCCGCCATCGTCAAAACCCGGTCGAACCTCGACGCCCTGCTCCTCTTCACCTTCATCGATTCAAACGGCACCTCGCCCGACGCATGGAGCGGCTGGAAGGAAAGCCTCATGCTCCACCTCCACAAGGCCACCCGCCGCTTCCTCAGGGAGGGCCGCGAGCAATACTCGAAGAAACTCGACGCCGAACGCCTCGCCCTTCGCAACGAGGTCATCGCCATCATGCGCGAGGACTACCACCCGGACATCGATCGCCACTTCGAACTCATGCCGCCGGCCGCCTTCCATTTCAGGCAGCCCCCGCACATCGTCACCCAGGTCCGCACCGTCCGCCACTTCCTCCGGGGCGAGAAAGACAGCGGGGATCCCTTCGCCTTCTGCATCAAGTGGATCGACCACACCGAGATGGGCTACACCGAAATGGTCCTCGCCACCCGAGACCGCCCGCTGCTGCTTGAAAAAGTCTGCTGCGCCCTCGCCTCCGGGCAGATCAACATCCTATCCGCAGACCTCTTCACCCGCCGCGACGGCATCGTCGTCAACATCTTCCGCGTCTGCACCACCAACTTCGAAACCGTTTCCGAGGCCGACATCAGGAAACGCTTCCTGACAACCTTCGGCGACGTCCTTTCCACCGCCGATTACGAACCGGAGAAATACCTGAAACGCCGCGTCAACTTCCTCAAACCCCGCACCGACCACGGCATCCCCGTTCCCGTCCGCGCCTGCGTCTCCAATGAGGAACACCCGTCCTGCACCACCGTCGAAATCCAGGCGCTCGACCGCATCGGCCTCCTTCACGACCTCTTCCACACCATCAACCTCCACCACCTCAACACCGCCCACGCCCGCATCTGCACCGAAAAGGGCGTGGCCATGGACACCCTCTACATCACCACCACCGACGGCGGAAAGGTCGAGGACCCCGATCTCCTCCAACGGCTCGAAGGGGAATTCTCCACGCTCATCGCCCGCCCGGACACCCAGGAATGAGTTGCCTGTCCGTTTTCCGTTAGAAAACCCACCTCGCCAACAACGCGAGCACGGCCAGCGACACCACGTCCATCACCAAACCCGCCCTCAGCATGTCCCTCTGGCGGATGCGCCCGGTGGCGAATACCATCGCGTTGGGCGGCGTCGCCACCGGCAGCATGAACCCGCAGGACGAGGCGATCGCCACCGGCACCACCAGCGCCGCCGGCGCCAGCCCCGCCTCACCCGCCACCGCCATGAAGATCGGCACCATCAGCGCGGCGGACGCCGTATTGCTCGCGAACTCCCCTAACAGAATCACCAGCGCCAGCGTCACCCCGATCAACGCCATCAGCGGCCAGCCCGCGGACATTTCCACGATGACGCGCGCCAGGAACAGCCCCGCCCCAGTATCATCAAGCATCCGGCTCAGCGCGATCCCGCCGCCGAAAAGCAGAAGCACACCCCACTCCGTTCCCCTCTCGATTTCCTTCCAGGAGGCCACCCGGGTCGCGGATACCGCAAGCACGGCGATCAGCGCCACCAGCGTGTCGTAGGACGATCCCAATCCGAGCCGCGGCGCGAGAAACCCGCCCGACATCCATGCCGCCGCCGTCACCACGAAGATCCCCAATGCCACCAGGCGCCCGCGATCCCATTCGAAGCCGTCCGTTCCAGCAATCACATCCACCCGCGCCACTCCGGGTCTGAATACCGCCAGCATGCAGACCACCATCAGCGGCAGCAGCAAACCCATCGCCGGCAAGCCGAACCCCAGCCACTCGACAAACCCGATCCCCAGCGCCGCCGCCGCGATCCCGTTGGGCGGAGTGCCCACCAACGTGCCCAGACCGCCGATGCTCGCCGCATAGGCCGTGCCTAACAAAAGAAACGCCGCGCGCCGCGCAGCCATCGCATCGGCCGGGAGCAACCCCAGGACGCCAAGCGCGAGCGGAATCATCATTGCCGTCGTCGCCGTGTTGCTCATCCACATCGAGAACACCGCCGTCAGTCCGAAAATCAGGCAGGACACCCGCACAAAACCACCCTTCCCCGCCCTCACCACCTTGTGCGCCAACCAACGGTCAAGCCCCTGCGCGGACATCGCCGTCGCCAGTGCGAAACCACCGAAAAACAAAAAGATCAGCGGATCCCCGAACGAGGTCATGGACACCTTCAACTCCATCACTCCGGTCAGCGTGCCAAGCACCGGCACCAGCAAAGCCGTCGCCGCCAGCGGCAGGGCCTCCGTCACCCACAACAAGGCGATGCATGCCAGAATCCCCAAGCCCAGTTTCACCCGCGCCGGATCAACCTCCCCACCAACCACACGAGCCACATCCCAAGGCAACAATCCCGGCGCCGGAATACACGCCAGCGCCAGCACAACCAGCCACGCGTCCCGTCCACGCCACCGCCCCGGGCGCTTCACACACCCTGTTCCGGATCCCGATTCCGATTCCGACTCAACGTCCATTCCGCCGCCACCCTGCCCATCTCCCCAGACCATTCCCAGCCGAAACCCGCCCAACACACCGCAATCGTATTTATTTAATGTGTCTGTGCTTTAAGCGCATGAGCATGATTCAGACACCGCTTGCACATCACCGGAAGAGTCGCGCTTCTCATTCCCTTTGACGCCCCCGCATGGCGGAAAGACGCCGGGAATGCGGGCCGGTTGGCGGAAGACAGGACCGGATGTGGGTGGCCCGTGTCTTGAGACTTTCGGACGAATACAGGAGAGGCCAAGCCGCCGTCGCCGCGGACCGTTTCCCAAGAAGCTCCGACCAGGTTTCATTTCCTTTCCCGATTGGCGCCGCCTCTGCGGTTGGCTGTCACTATTCGGATTTTTCCCGCGGGAGCGGTCCTTGACATCGCGGAGGCGATCACGGTGGATGTCGGCACCTTGAGATTCCAAGCATCCCATCTCGCCTACTGCACCAACATCCACCCGGCGGAAACCTGGGAGGAGACGCGTCGCGTTCTGGAAACCCACGTCCTGGGGGTGAGGGATCTGGTTTGTGGAACGGTGCCGCCGGATGATTCCGCGCCCTTCGGCATCGGGCTCCGCCTTTCCGCGCTCGCGGCGCGGGAATTGCTGGAGGGCGATCGACTCGCCCGCTTCAGGGACTGGCTGGAGGAAACCGGCACCTATGTTTTCACGGCCAACGGCTTTCCATACGGCAGCTTCCACGGCACGCGGGTGAAGGAAAGGGTATTCCAACCGGATTGGACCGCGGCGGCTCGTGTGGACTACACCAAGGATCTTTTCCGCATCCTCGCGGAAATCGCCAAACCGGGAGCCGGCGCTTCGGTTTCCACCCTGCCGGGATCGCACAAGACATTCCGCGCGGACGAGGCGGGGATCCGGCGCAATCTAACAGACATGGCGCTCTGGCTGGATGATCTCGCGGATGAAACCGGTCACGATTTCCATCTCGGACTGGAACCTGAACCGCTCGGACACTTTGAAAACACGGAGGAAACCCTCGCGTTTTTCAGCCGTTTGCACGCCGATGCCGCGGATCCCGACGCCGTCCGCCGCCGCATCGGAGTGAATTACGACACCTGCCATTTCGCGCTCGAATACGATGACGCGCGCGAGTCGCTCGACGCACTGATGACGGCGGGCATCCGGCTTTCCAAAATCCACCTCTCCAGCGCACTGGCCCTTGATCCCCGTGACGAAGCGGCGGTGGATGCGATCCGGGCGTTTGACGAGCCGGTCTATTTCCACCAGGTGCTTTGCCGGGATGGGCAAGGAGCGGTCCGCAGGTTTCCGGATCTTCCGGATTTCCTCGCCGCCGACCACTCCGGACTGCGAGAGGCGCGGGTGCATTTCCACATCCCGCTTGATGCCGAGCCCGCCGCGCCGCTGCGTTCGACGCGTCACCATGTCGTGGAAACCCTCGCCTGGAAACGCGATCATCCGGACGACTGCCCGCACTACGAGATCGAAACCTACACTTGGGGCGTCCTGCCGGATGAGATGCGGCGGCCGGTGGAGGAACAGATCGCCGGGGAATACCGATGGGTGCTGGAACAAGCCTGAAAAACCAAAGCGCCACGCATTTCTCCGATTCGCTGCGCGTTTTCGATCCTTTTGCGAGAGGAAGCCCGCAAAATCATTCCGCCGGGTCCACGCACCGGTCGGGAGGCTCGCCATGAATACCCAGAGCAAAATGTATCGCGGCCTATTGCGCCGCGTTCGCGTGGTCGGCCCCATCGGGGGCGCAGGCATCGACCGCAATCGCCAACGGCGGTTTCGAATCCGGCCTCGGTGGCTGGGAATACGGCGGCAATGTGGTTGTGCGCGACTCGCCACCGAAGGCAGCCACCTCGCGGTTTTCAACTCGGCGAATTCGGCAAACACCGGCTATGTGGCCTGCGCCATCGCGACCATTCCCGGACAACGCTACCTGCTGACCTTCGATGTGGGGAACCTGTCATACAACAAGCTTCCCCGGTCGCTCTTTGTTGGCGCGCCACTCGGATACAAGCAGTGGCTGTTCATGGACACCATCACGATCCCCGGCCCGACCGGAGGCGCCACCGCCTGGGTATTCGCCTCATACCGGCTCCTGAACACACCGGTCTGGTTCCGGCCACCTCGGTCTCGGGCGGCGCCAACTGGCTTCGCAACCAGGCCTACCGTTTCACCGCACGAGGTGAAAACACCGCCTTCACCCTCATCGACGCGTCCGCAGCCACCTTGGGCATCGATTTGCTGCCCGATAACATCCGCCTGATCGCCCGTTGATCGACCACCCGCAGGGTTGCCATCTCCGGGAAACCGATGTTTGCTGCCGCCCATGTCCGACATCAAAATCACACTCCACACCACCGCCGGTGACATCGACGCCACCTTGTATGCCTCCAAGGTTCCCCTCACTTGCGCGAATTTCCTGAACCTCGCGCGCCGCGGTTACTACGAGAACGTCTCGTTCCACCGGGTGATCGCGAATTTCATGATCCAGGGTGGCGATCCGACGGGCACCGGTCGCGGCGGCCCGGGCTACAAGTTCGCCGATGAGTTCCACCCGGACCTCCGCCACCGCTCGCCCGGCGTGTTCTCGATGGCAAACGCCGGGCCGGGCACCAATGGCTCGCAGTTTTTCATCACCCACGGAGCCACTCCGCACCTTGATGGAAAACATTCGGTTTTCGGCCAGGTCACCAATGGCCAGGACGTGGTGGACGCCGTCAAACAGGGCGACAAGATCGCTTCCATCACCATTCACGACGACACCGCCGCGCTCTTTGAATCCCAGAAGGATCATGTCGAGCACTGGAACTCGATTCTCGACCGGTGAGAACGTCGGGGTTGACGGTTAGTTAGCATTTCCATATTTTCAACAGACGCCCGATGATGCGAAACCGCGTCATCGGGCGTTTTTACATGAAAAACGCAAATCCTTGGAATGCAATGACTAACAGAATCCAACAGATATCAGGAAGGACACCGCGACATCTCCCGTGATCACGTAGATATCACATCACAGGTTGAATTTCGGCGCATCCGTGAAGTAAGGTCTTCCCGTCGGCGCCCCCCGTGCCGGCGGTGATCCCCCCACACCACTCCCCCCAACATGAAAGCCGCGCTCATCCTGTGCGCGCTTGCCGTCCAGGCGGCAGCGACACAGCCCATACTGGTCCGCGTGACAGCGGACGCCATCGCCCGGCTCCGGGAACAGGATCCCATGATCCGCCTGGTAAAACCGGACGAGGAGATCGAGATCCAACGCCCGACGGCCACCTCCCCGGTCTGCGAGTCGACGATCCTGCACGATGGCAAACACTGGACGCTGGTTCCCAAGGGCTCCGTGATCCACCTGCCCGCCAGGCTCAAGTCCAAGCTCGATTCAAAGCCCATCGGAAAACTGCTGCCATGGAAGGATTTCCTCGAGCGCAATCAATCCTGGCTGGAAACCGCCGAGGTCAGCTTCGGGCAGGCGGCCGGCACCGAGGAAATCCCCGCCGCGACCGCTGCGAAGTGGTCGGGCTCCGGCAAGATCATCGTGGCCAGCCACCAGCTTGGTCCCATTTCGGTCCGCATCTCCGAAGACGAAAAACCATGAACCCGCTCGCCAACATCCCGCTGCTGCTTTTCGCCGCCACTCCGCTGGCGACGGCTTCCGGTCCCGCGCTTGTCACCCGCGCGGTCCACGAAAACACCGGCGTGGTCTGGGACATGCCGGAATCCGTTCCATCGCTTCCCGGCCAGAACCGCGCGATGATCCGTCAGTGGCGTATCGATCCGAAGAAGGCCGAAGGCGAGCTTCTCACGCAGAAACTGGTCGGGCCATTCCTGCCCACCGCGCGAATCACGGTGAAAACCCTCGATTTCGAGAGCGGCGAACCGCGCACCCGCGTGGACCAGCCGTTCACCGTGGACATCCACATGGCCGGTCTTCTAACAGAAGAAGGCTTTCCCCGCTCCGTTTCAAGTGTCCTCTTGGAACGCCAACTCGCCGCGTCGGGAAGCACGGCATCGCACTCGGACCGCGCATGGCTGCAGGCAAACGGCAGCACCGTCCTGCGCTTCCCCTCCTCCGCCCTCACCGCCGAAGATCCGACCACGGCCAGCGGCACCGAGACATTCCTCGTCCACGCGCTTGCCGGCGAACGCGGCACGCAAGGCCCGATCGCCAGCACCAAGGTCCGCGTCCTGCCCGTCGCATCCGGCGAAATCCGCGGCCTGCGCGCCGGAGAACTGGTCAACCGCCGCGCCCCGAAGATCGAACTCGCGCTCAAGGATCTCTATCCGAAAAGCGACACCCGCCTCATTCTCTATCAGGGCCGGGAAATCCACGGCAATCCCGGCATCACCGTGAAGTCCCTGGTCATCGACCGCAAGAATCCCCTCAGCGCCACGGTCCGCGTCGAAGACTTCACCGCCCTCATGCCCGCCAACGGCACCTACACCCTCGCGCTTGTCAGCAACACCGTTTACGGCCGCGAGTTGCTGTGCCCGCCACTCACCTTCGAGCTCCGGCGCCCGCCCCGCATGAACCGTCCGCTCCCGCCGGCGGCGAAAAAGGCGGACCGCTGAAACGACGAACGATTTCCCCCCAAGACATGGTCGGCCGGTGTGGCCGGAGAGCGCTCCCCCCAGCGTTCTCCTGGCCGCCCGGCCGGCTCATTTTCCACCCGCCGCGCCGCGCCACTTTTCCATCGTCAGGGATCGGCATCGCCGCCAGCATCCGCCCGAAGCCATGCTCGCATTCTCCACCTGTTGGAACAACAGCCGCCACACCGATGGCGAGAAGATGATCGAGGAAATCGTCGATCTCGGGTTCAACCACATCGAGTTGTCCCACGGCATGACCATCACCAAGCTGCCCGGCATCCGCAATGCCTTCCAGCGCGGGCTTTTCACCTGCTCCGGCGTCCACAACTACTTCCCCGCCCCGGTCGAGGTGATGATCGACGCGCCGGACGCCTACGAGTTCACCTCCCACCGCCCCTACGAGCGGCAGCGGGCGATGGACATGACGCTGCGCACGCTCGACATCGCCGCGGAGTTCGGCGCGCGTTATCTGGTCCTGCACATGGGCTCGGTGCCGATGAGTCCCGGCAAGTGGACGAAACCCCTCACCGCCATGGTGGCCGGGGGCGGCGCGCATGATCCGGCATTCGTGAAACACAAGCTCGCCTTCGTCCGCAGGCGCGAGAAAACCGGCCCTCTCTACTACCACCGCGCCATTGAGGCGCTCGAAACCATCGCCGGCCATGCCGCCACCCTCGGCGTGAAACTGGCCATCGAGTCCCGCTCCCGCTTCGAGGACATGCCCACGGAGCGGGAAATGATCGCGCTGCAGGACCATTTCGCGGACAATCCATGGGTCGGATACTGGCATGACTTCGGCCACGTCCAGCTCAAGCACAACCTCGGGCTGTTAGACCACCTGGAATGGTTGGCGGAAATCTCGCCCCACCTCATCGGCGGCCACGTCCACGACGTCGAGTGGCCGGCCCGCGACCACCGCGTGCCCTTCTCCGGCACCCTCGATTACGCTTCGCTCCTGGAACACTTCCCGCCCGGATGCCCGCTGGTATGGGAACTCAGCCACACCCGCGAGGCCTCGCAAATCCGGACCGCGCTCGCCCGTTGGCAAAGCGGGTTTCCCGGGCGTTCGTGAGATGGCGCATGTCATTGCAATCGTCTGCATTCATTTCATGCGGCCGTCGTTATGGAAACCGAAATCCCATATTGGGATTGTTCTTTGACTGCCGGGCGGTGAAGCCCCCCATTCTCCCTCCCTCCGGTCCGCCCAGCGGCTGTTTCAGGGGCCGCCCGCCAAAAGCAAATTCCTAGCAGTAATCATGTGCGGGTTGTTCCGGGATGGAAGGAATGCGCGCCCCCCCTGATGGGAGTCAATCCGGGCAACACCTTGCGGGCGATTGAATTCAACCAACGCCCGCGGAATCCGCAAGACCGGCGGC
>CAZKQK010000149.1:0-12565 GCA_964554865.1 uncultured Luteolibacter sp.
TGATTTTCGGGCTTTTTCGGCATCCTTCCCCCTCCTTCGGGCTTTCTAATCTCTGCTGACTGATTGCCAAGGTGCCGTTGGTGGCTTTCCAGGTGCCGGTGAAGCCGGAGTTGGCGCTTTCCCCGCCGATGGTGAGGTTGCCAGCCGCGCTGCGGAGGAAGGTTCCGTTTCCGCTGATGGCCTTGGTGATGGCGGTGGGGATGCCGGAGGTGGTGTTGGAGGCCTCGAAGGTGGCTCCGGTGGCGATGCTGAGCGTGGTGCCCGCGATGTTGTTGACGGGTGATCCGCCGCCGGTGCTGCCGGTGATGCGAAGGGTGCCGCCGTTGACGGCGATGTCGCGCAAGCCGTCGTTTCCGGAGGTGAGGGCGGCGTTGTTGGAAATGGTGAGGATGCCGTTTCCGGACTTGGTGAGATGAATGCCGCGGCCGCTGTTTCCCGCATTGAAGGTGCCGGAGAAGGTGGTGTCGGTGGACTGGTCGATGATGAGTCCGCGGTGGTTGTTGGTGCCGCCGTCCGCCCAGTCGGCGCGGACCGATCCGGCGCCGGAGAGTTCGCCGATGGTGGCGAAGCCGCCGTTGTAGGCGGAGCCGAGGATGAGTCCTCCGGCGATGATGTTGACCTTGGTCTGATTGCTTGTCTGGCCGGTGGGGTCGGTGGCGGCGGAACCGAGGATGACCCATTGGCCGTTGATGCCGAGGGTGCCGTCGAAGCCGCCGGAGTGGCTCAGGCGGAGGAAGGTGTTGGCGGTTTTGGTCAGGTTGCCGGTGATTTTTCCGGCACCGGTGATTTTCACATCACCGGTGTTGTTGAGGGTGAGGGTCTGGCCGGAGGCGATGGTGATGCCGTTCTGGCTGATCGCGGAGCCGAGATTGACGGTGGCGCTGGCGTTGAAGGTCGCGCTGTCTCCGGCGGCCCAGGTGGCCGGACCATCCCAGACGTCGGCAGCGGTCCACACGGTGTTGGCGGGGTTCGAAGCGGTCCAGGTCAGGTCCGCCCCCGAGGCGGCCAGGCCGAGGGCTGACGCAATGGTTGCGCAACTCGCGGGAATGCGGAGGAAAGCCGGTTTTTTCATGGGATGACGATGTTCATGGGATGCACGATGCAGCAAGGTGTGCGAGGGGGTTTCGGGCAAGGGTTCCGGGTTGGTTGGTTTATCCGACCGGTCGGTGACTTGACCTCTGAAATCGCGTGACCGGCGGGCGGCTTATCGTTTCCACTCGCGTCGTGAGCCTGCTGAAGTCCTGCCTCCTCGCCTCGCGGCCGAAGACCTTGCCCGCCGCGGTCGTTCCGGTGTGGGCCGGTTGTGTTCTGGCATGGAAGCTTGGCGGCCGCTTCGATCTGCCGCTCGCCATGTGGACTCTGGCGGGTGCGTTGTGCATCCAGACCGGGACGAATTTTTTCAACGATGCGATCGATTCGCAAAAGGGGGCGGACACGGAGAAACGGCTCGGTCCGCCGCGGGTGACGGCGTCGGGATTGATGAGTCCGCGACTGGTGAAGTGCCTGGCGCTGCTGTTTCTTGCGGGCGCGGCGGTCTGCGGGGCGTTTCTTATCCAGGCGCGGGGTTGGCCGCTGTTGGTGATCGGCATCCCGTCGCTGTTTTTCGCCTATGGATATACCGGCGGGCCGTTTCCACTGGCTTATCGCGGGATGGGCGAGGTGTTTGTGATATTGTTTTTCGGGTTGGTGGCGGTGGCGGGCACGGTGTTTGTCCAGACCGGCGGCTGGCCGCGCGAGGCGTTTCTGTTAGGCGGGCAGGTGGGATTGCTTTCGGCGGTGCTGATCTCCATCAACAATTTCCGCGACCGCGATGAGGATGCGGGCACGGGGAAACGGACGCTTGCGGCGCGCTTCGGCCCGAAGGTGGCGGCGGCGGTGATCTGGCTGGAAATCAAGGTGGCGGCGTTTGCCGGACTGGTGTGGCTCTTGTGGGGCCGTCCGGAACTGATGCTGGCCAGTCTGCCGGTGCTGCTGCTGGGGATGCGGATCATCTGGGGTGTGTTCACGCTGCCGCCGGGGCCCGCATTCAACCGCCTGCTGGCGCTGGCCGGCGTGCAGTTGGTCCTGTTTGCGGCGGTGTTTCACCTCGCGGCCTCGATGAGCGCCTGATGGACGTCGGCCGGGTTGGCGACTGGACGCTCCATTCCTAACAGAACCGGATGGAAGTCCTCCGGGACCAGGTCGCTGCCGTGCGAGCCCCGGACCAGCGAGGCATCGAGCGGGATGATTTCCAAAAGGCCGCGCAGGCCGAGTTTCCTGCGGAGAAGGAAAGCGGCGATCCGCAGCCTGGGAAACGGGATGGCGGGATCGATGAAAAGCTCGCAGGGATCGTAGCCGGGCTTGCGGTGGATGTCGATGGTGCGGGCGTAGTCGGGAGCGAGCGCGTCGTTTTCCCAGAAGGGATAGGTGAACCAGGCGTCGTGTTCCGCCACGGCGATGAGGTCTCCGGCGCGGTCGGTGGCGGTGCCGGGACCCCATGTTTCCGCAGGGACGCGCACATCGGCGATGCCGGGGGTTGATTCCAGCAGTTGGCGGACCTCGCCGAGGATCGAGCGGTCGTTTATATATATGTGCGCCGCCTGGTGATCGGCCACGGCGAAGGCGCGGCAGCCGCCGCAGTCGAGGGTCTCGCGGCCGAGTTCGTTCTTGAGGGACAGCCAGCCCTTGGCGCGGAACAGGCGGTTGGGATGGACCGGTTTTGATACCGGCGTGATTCCGTATTCGGACAGGATGACCACGCGGACGCCGCGTTTCCGGTAGAAGTCGATGAGGTCTCCGGCGAGGCGGTCGATTTTCCCGAGTTCCTCCGGGATGGATGGCGCGTCCGGCCCGTCCTTTTGAAGCGGGTAGTCGAGATGGGGCAGGTAAACGAGGCTGAGTGTGGGTGAGTGTTTCTCCTCGGTCCACCTGGCGGATGCGGCGATCCATTCCGAGGAGGCGATGCCCGCGGCAGGCCCCCAGAAGGCGGGAAAGGGGAAATCGCCGAGGTCGCGCTTCAGCTCGTCGCGCATGTTCATCGGCTGGGTATGGATGTCGAAAACCTTGCGGCCGTCCGCCGGATAGAGCGGCCTGGGGGTGATGGTGAAGTCGGCGGTGGAGTGCATGTTATACCACCAGAAGAGCTTGGCGCAGGTGAATCCGGGGATTTCGCGGCGCAGTTTGTCCCA
This sequence comes from uncultured Luteolibacter sp., assembly GCA_964554865.1. Taxonomy (GTDB): domain Bacteria; phylum Verrucomicrobiota; class Verrucomicrobiia; order Verrucomicrobiales; family Akkermansiaceae; genus Luteolibacter. Next base: position 3,168 of record CAZKQK010000149.1, read on the forward strand.
GATCTTCTCGCCATGGACGAGGTGGTTGGACTGTTTCCAGAAGCGGACTTCGGCGGACTCGCGGTCATACCAGCCGTTGGCGACGATGCCGTGCCCCGCGACCGGCAGTCCGGTGAGGATGGACGACTGACCGGTGCAGGTCACGGCGGGAAAGTCCGGCGCGTAGGACGAGCGTCCGTGTTTCTCCGCAAAAGCGCACAGCCGTGGAGTATGCGGTCCGAGAAGGGACTTCGAGAGACCGACGATGTTGAGGACGGCGAGGCGCATGGATTCCTGATTGCGCGAGAAGCAGACAGCAAGCGGGCCGGTCGCGCAAGAGCGGCGACTTGAAAGGTCGGACAGGGAGGGACCGTTGCCGTATGCTCCATCAATTCTTGCCATCGCTTCGAAAACCGCGTTTTCTGATGCCTTCCATGATGAAAAAACTCCTGACCAGCGTTCTGTTTCTCCCGCTTTTCGCACATGCCCATCCGGACCACGCGGCCGCGCCGGGCACGGATGTCGAGGCACCCGTGGTCACGGGCAATGGCGAGTGGACCTTCGGGGCCGTGCCCGGCTGGGGGAAACTTCCCGAGGGCAAGCCCTTGGGGCCCACGCATGGCGGCGTGCTGGTCGGGCCGGATGAAACCGTGTATTTCAGCACGGATTCCGAGCTTTCGATCATCGTTTGGGACAAGGATGGAAACTTCGTGAAGGCGATCGCGCCGGATTGCCAGGGATTCCATGCGATGGACCTGCGGCAGGAGGGTGGGAAAACCGTGCTCTATGGCGCGCAGAACAACGGTTATGGCAACGGCGCGCGCAAGAACGCCGGTCATGCGCCCACGCCGTTCCGCGTTTGCAAGATCGATACCGATGGCAAGCTGCTGCTGGAGATACCGAATGCCAACACCGGCGAGGTTCCCGGCGGATGGAACGGCCTCACGGCGGTGACCGTGGCACCGGACGGCGCGATCTTCGCGGCGATGGGCTATGGCTCGCAGTTGGTGCACAAATTCGACGCCACCGGCAAGCTCCTCAAAACCTTCGGCGGCAAGGGCACCGGCGACGGCCAGTTCAACACCTGCCACGGCCTGGCCATCGACACCCGCTTCGGTGATGCCCGTCTGCTGGTGGCCGACCGCGAGAACCGCCGCCTCTGCCACCTCGATCTCGAGGGCAACTGGATCGGCGTGCATGCCGCGAACCTCCGCCGGCCCTGTTCCGTTTCGTTCAAGGGCGAGCATCTGGCGGTGGCGGAGCTTGAGGCCCGTGTGACCATCCTCGACAGGAACGGAGTGCCCGTCGCGTTTCTCGGTGACAATCCCGACCGTAAGCAGTGGGCGAACTTCGGTGTGGCGACCAAGGACCGGAAGACCGGCATTTTCACCGCGCCGCACGGCCTCGGTTTCGCACCCAACGGAGACTTGTATGTTCAGGACTGGAATGTCAGCGGAAGAATCACGAAACTCCGGCGGCGTTGATCGTTTCCGGCGGATGAAAGCCCCGGCGCTGCTGTTGTTTCTGACAGCCATGCAGGCGGCGGGCGGCGCCATTGTGCGCGATGACGCCGGGCTGCGCGCCGCGCTTTCCTCGCTGCGGCCCGGATCGGTGGTCAAAATCGCTCCGGGAAACTATCAACCCGGGATTTCCATCCGCGATGTGCGCGGCACGGCGGAGAACCCCGTCATCATCGAGGCGCTCGATCCCGCGCGGCCTCCCTTGTTCGAGGGCGGCGGCCAGGCGTGGCATCTCACGGATGTTTCCCATTTCATCCTGCGCGGCATATCCTGCCGCGGCCAGCGTCACAACGGTGTGAACGTGGACGATGGCGGCAGCTTCGATACACCAAGCAGCCATGTGACACTTGAAAAGCTGCGGATCGAGGACATCGGACCGCGGGGCAACTTCGATGCCATCAAGTGCTCCGGCGTCAAACACCTGCGCATCCTCGATTGCCACATCAGCGGCTGGGGCGGCCAGGCGATCGATTTCGTGGGCTGCCATCATGCCGAGATCGCCCGCTGCGCCATCATCGGCAAGCCGGGTTTCAGCCAGCATACCGGCCCGCAGTTCAAGGGCGGATCATCCGATGTCCGGATGCATCATTGCCGCCTGGAAAACGCCGGCCAGCGCCCGATCCATGTCGGCGGTTCCACCGGCCCGGAGTTTTTCCGCCCGCTCGACGCGCCGCATGAGGCGGCGCGGATCCGCATCGAGGACAACCACATCACCGGCGGCCAATGCGCGGTGGCCTTCACCGGCGCGGTGGATTGCGCCTTCACCCACAACACGGTGGCGGACCCCGGGAAATGGGTGCTGCGCATTCTTCAGGAATCGCGGGACAAGCGCTTCAGGCAATGCGGCGACAATGTGTTTTCCAACAACCTGATCGTCTACGAGCGCGCGAAGGTCCGCGAGGCGGCAAACATCGGGGCGGACACGCGGGCCGGAACCTTCCGGTTTTCCGGGAACCACTGGTTTGCCCGTGATTCGCCGGCGCAATCACGACCGGCGCTTCCCGTCGCGGAAAAGGATGCGGTCCATGGCGGGGATCCGATGCTTGGCCCGGACGGACTGCCGCGAGCGAAGGGCCTCAAGGCCGGGGCGCGCAAGGCGGGCGATTGACGATCAGGATCGACTTGCGGAGCGGCATGCGCCAAGACTCGCCCATGGCGAAGATCGGCGAGCGTGCGGCACTGCGGGTGGTGAGGGAGAAACCCTTCGGCTTATATCTCGATGGCGGGGATCTCGGGGAAATCCTCCTGCCGCGCAAGGAGGTGCCGAAAGACACGCCGATTGGCGGGCAGATCGGGGTTTTCCTCCACACCGATTCCGAGGACCGGCCGGTCGCCACGCGGCGGATGCCGAAGGCCATGCCGGGCGGCTTCGCCATGATGAAATGCGTGGCATCCACCGGCGTCGGCGCGTTTGTGGACTGGGGGCTCGACAAGGACCTGCTGGTGCCTTTCCGCGAACAGGCCGCGCGCATGATTCCCGGCAGGAGCTATCTGGTTTTTGTCAGATTGGACGAAACCTCGTCGCGCCTCGTCGGCTCCACGCGCGTCTCGCGGCATCTCGACCGCAAGCCGCATTCCTACAAACCCGGCGACGAGGTGGATCTCGTGGTTTTCGCGAAAACGGACATGGGCTACAAGGCGATCGTCAACGGCAGCCACAGCGGACTGCTTTTCGCCGAAGGCGTGTTCCAGGAACTGCGTCCGGGCGAAAAACTGAAAGGTTATATCTCCGCCGTGAGGCCGGACCGGAAACTCGATCTCACGCTGCATCCCGGCGGACGTTCCCGCGTGGCGGATCTGGAGTCCGGCATCCTCGCGGAACTCGATGCGCGCGGAGGTTTCTGGGCCATCGGCGATCATAGTCCGGCGGAGGAAATCCACGACGAACTCGGCGTGAGCAAGCGCACCTTCAAGCAAGCCATCGGCGCGCTGCTGAAAAGACGCCTCATCACCATGGATGAGCGCGGAATCCGCAGGGCATGATCGAACCGGAGGTATCACCGCTCCGCCACGCCGAGCGAGGGCATGCAATCTAACAGAAACCCGCCGGCGCGGCGGAAGTCGCGGGCCAGTGCGCCGTTTTCCGCTTCAAGCGGTGCGGTGGGATTGGCGAGGGATGACAATGGAAGCGACCCGTCCGGGGGAAGTGCCGGAGTGGGTGCGACGACCGCCGCGGGTTGTTTGGGGTTATCGGACGGCGTGTGCGGGACCAGAATGGCGGCAAGCATGAGGCATGCGGCGGCGGACATGGCGGTCCACAGCCATGGGCGGTGTGCGGTATCCGCCTGCGGTTTGCCTGCAATGGCGCGGATGATCCGCCCTTCCAGATCGACCGGAGGATGCGCGGCGGGTTTCGCCGAACGTAGAAGTCTCGCGATGTCATCGTGGTCCTGATTCATGGCGATGCGATATTGGATTGGAATGGTGAGGAGGGCAGGGGAGGGGGATTGGCGGCGCTTGCCGGGTTGAGATGGGCGGCAAGTGCCCGCCGCGCGCGGTGCAGCAGAACCTTCACCGCGCCTTCGCGTTTGCCGAGGATGGCGGCCACCTGTTTGAGTGGCAGCTCGTCGCGGTAATGCAGCCAGAGCGCGGCATACGACGCCTCCGGCAGAATCCGGCTCGCGGTTTCCCACAGCCGCAGCGCCCGGTCGGAAGGCCCGGGGTTCTCGGGAAGAGGCGGCGGCGTGTCGATCGGGCGGCGGATGCGTCTCAGCGCTGCGATCGATTGGCGGCGCGCGATGACCATCAGCCACGGCAGCATCGGCAGCGCCGGATCATAGCGGTGGATGCGTTCCCACGCGCGGACGAAAGTTTCCTGGGTGAGATCCTCCGCATCCTGACGATGGCGGGTGAGTGCTAACAGAAATGCGAAAACGCGTTCGTGATGACGGTGGACGAGCTCGCCAAAAGCCCCGGCGGAACCACCCCGCGCCAGACGGGCGAGGGTGGCGTCATCGGTTTCTCCTGGCGTGATCACGACATTCGAATGCTTATCGATGGACGGCGCTTTGCAAACCACGAAGCGCGGCTTGGCTCAGGGTTTTCCGGCGGCGGCTTTCTTCTTTGCCGCCTCCTTTTTCAGCAGGCCAAGCCATGAGCCGAGCGGCATGCTGACCACGGCGCTTACGCCGGGTTTGTCCGTGGTGGTGACAGAGGCTTCGAAGCCGCCGGCCGAAAGCTCCGCATTGCCGATCTCCGCGAGCGCCGCCATGCCGTCGATCAGGCGGCGGATGCGGTTGGCGCGGGCGACATCACTCGCCTCGGCGTCCATGCGGATGGAGAAACGTCCGTCACTCTCGGCGGCGGCGAGCCGGATCTGCCTCACCTGCCGCAGCACGTTGGCGGCGTCATCGGGCATTTCGATTTCCGCGAGCTTCGCACCGGCGGCGATCAGCGGGCGCGAGCCGGCGTCGGGCAGAATCGTGATCGCATCCCCCGGGGCCGGGGATTTCAGGTGGTCAAGCGCCTCTTTCAGCAGATCCTCCTGATGGCTGAAAACCAGCAGGCCATCGTTGGCAAACGCCGCATGCTGGGTTTTTCCCTTGTCCTTCCATGTGTGGATGGCGATCCCGGCATGGTCCGTCTCGCGATGATCCTCCGCGGCCCGCACCAGGTCGGTGAGATGCCCGCAGTCCAGCGTGCCGTCGAAGAGCACCACCGCATGGTCCTTGCGGCCGTCGCCGAAAAGAGTGACGCCGCGCAGGTCGTCGATCAGATGGACCGAAAACATGCGCTTCGCGGCGCGGAGCTTCGCGCCGTGTTCGGCTTCGATCCGGCCGAGCACCGCGATGCCGGTGATGGTGGCGCGCATGGCGTCGAGGTCGGCGTGGAGCACCCACTTGGCCGAGGCGGGAATGCGCTCGGGCCGGATCTCGGCGGCTGTGAGCGGGGCAATGGTGGCGAGCAGAAGAATGGTGAATGATTTCATGGGAGTGTCTGTTGAACACCCCGCAGTACGCACGGCGGGGGAAAAAGGTTACATCGGGGCATTTTGCAGGTGTGTTCATGAAGGATTGCGCGCCTCCTCCGCCCGCTCCATAATCGCCGCGGATGTCTTCGGAGGAAAACGCCCGCATCGATTGGGATGTCATCGTCATTGGCGGAGGACCGGCGGGGTCCACCGCCGCCACCACGTTGGCCAAGGCCGGAAGGCGCGTGCTGGTGCTCGAAAAATCGAAGTTTCCCCGCTTCCACATCGGCGAGTCGCTGCTTCCCTACAACCGCGCCGTGTTCGACGAACTCGGCGTCTGGGAGAAAGTATCATCGGCCGGTTTCATGGTGAAACGCGGCGCGCAGTTTTGGATGGGCGACGGCTTGCGCCACAACCGCCTCGAATTCGCGCGCGGAAGTTTCACCGAGTATCCGGAATCCCTTCAAGTCGAGCGCTCGCGCTTCGATCGGATCCTCCTCGATCATTCCCGGTCGTGCGGCGCGGAAGTCCGCGAGGAATCACTCGTGCTCGATCACCGGATTGAGGACGACCGCGCCGTGCTCCGTTACCGCGCGTCCGATGGCGTCGAGCACCGGACGAGCGCGCGTTTTATCATCGATGCCAGCGGGCTTTCGAACCACACCGCCAATCTCGGATCCCTGCGCGACTACTATCCCGGCCACCGCAAGATCGCCATCTTCTCCCACTTCCGCGGCGTGGAGATGCCTTCCGGAGAGGAAACCGGAGACATCGTCATCATCCGGCGCGAAAACTCGTGGTTCTGGATGATCCCGCTCGACGGCGAACGCACCAGCGTCGGCCTCGTGCTGGACAAGGCGGATTTCAAGGAAATGAAACGCGATCCCGCCGGGGTCTTCGAAGAAGCCGTGTGCCAAACGCCCGCCGCCAGCATGCGTTTCCGCAATGCCGGGCCGATCAGCCCGCCGCACGTGGCCGTGGATTTCTCCTATCGGAATCGCTCGCTCGTCTCACCCCGCGTCGTCCGCGTGGGCGATGCGGCGGGTTTCATCGATCCGATCTTCTCCAGCGGCGTCATGCTCGCCATGACCGGCGGCATGGAAGGCGCGAAGGCCGTGGACGACGCCCTGTGCCGCGACCTCCCGCTCACCACCGCGATGCGCCGCTACGAACGCGGCACCTGGCGCGACGTCGGACTCTACTGGCGCTTCATCGAGAACTTCTACCGCCTCCACTTCGCCCAACTGTTCTTCCAGCCGGTCAACAAACACCGCATGGTCTGCGCCATCAACGCCGTGCTCGCCGGCCGGACCCGCCTGCCGCCCGCCGTCCGCTGGAGGCTCGCCGTCTTCTTCCTGCTCGGCCGCCTCAACCGGCACCTCCCGGTCGTCCCGCGCATCCCCGTGCGCTAAGCCGCGCCCGCCGAGGAATTTTGTGGTTTTTTCCCGGATCATGGGCTTCTCTTCCGCCCTTCCCGCCACCACCGTCCATGATCCCGCCGTCATCCGCCGCCTCCGCATCGAAGCCAGCCAAACGCAAGGCAGGTTCTCCCGCATGGTCTCCGGAGAAATCCGCCGAGCTTTACGGCCTCGAGTCATGGGGCCACGGCTTCTTCGGCGTGAACCGCAAGGGCCACGTCACCGTGCGCCTGGAGGACGATGAAACGAGCAAGGAAGTCTCGCTCTTCGAGGTCATCGAGGGACTTCGCGACCGCGGCACCCGCGTGCCGGTGCTGCTGCGCTTCCGCGATCTGCTGCACTCGCGCATCGCCGAGATCAACGAGTCCTTCCGCAAGGCGATCAAGGACACCGGATACCGCGGCGAATACCGCGGCGTCTATCCCATCAAGGTCAACCAGCAGCGCCAGGTCATCGAGGAGATCGCCGAGTTCGGGAAAAAATACCACTACGGCCTGGAAGCCGGCTCCAAGCCCGAACTCATCGCCGCGCTCGCCCACATGCACGATCCGCAGGCATATATCATCTGCAACGGCTACAAGGACGAGGAGTTCATCGACCTCGCGCTCCATTCGCAGAAGATGGGCCTGCGCATCATGCTGGTGCTTGAAATGCCGAGCGAGCTCGATCTCATCCTCGAACGCTCGCGCCGCATTGGCGTGCTGCCGAACCTCGGCGTGCGCGTGCGCCTCTCCACCCGCGGCTCCGGCCACTGGCAGGACAGCGCCGGGGACAAGTCGGTCTTCGGCCTCAACGCCTCCCAGGTCATCGACGTGGTGGACCGCCTCAAGGACGCCGGCTACCTCGGCTGTCTGAAGATGCTCCACTACCACCAGGGATCCCAGATCCCCAACATCGCCGCCATCCGCGAGGGAGCCACCGAGGCTGTTAGAATGTACTGCGATCTCGTCAAGGAAGGCGCGCCCATGGGCGTGCTCGACATCGGCGGCGGCATGGCCGTGGACTATGACGGCTCCCACACCAACTTCCACTCGTCCTGCAACTACTCGGTCGCCGAATACTGCACGGACATCATCGAGGTTGTTTCCCAGATCTGCGACAAGGCCGGCGTCACCCATCCGAACCTCATCTCCGAGAGCGGACGCGCCGTCGTCGCCTACTACTCGGCGCTGGTCTTCAACATCCTCGACGTTACCAGCGCCCAGACCACCGACAAGGAGCCCGCCAAGCCGCAGAACGCGCCGCAGAACCTGCTCAACCTGATCGACGTCAACAAGACCCTCTCCAAGAAAAACCTCCAGGAAAGCTTCAACGACGCCCTTTACTACCGCGACCAGATGCGCGCCCAGTTCTTCTATGGCAACGCCACCCTGCGCGAGCGCGGCCTGGCCGAGGCCTGGTTCTGGCACATCCTCACACGCATCTCCAACCTCATCTCCCAACTCGACGACATCCCCGAGGACCTCCGCGAGCTTTCCTCCACCCTTGTCGATTTCTACTACGGAAACTTCTCGCTCTTCCAATCCCTGCCGGACTCCTGGGCCATCGACCAACTCTTTCCGGTCATGCCCATCCACCGCCTGGACGAGAAACCCCGCCAGCGCGCCGTTCTCGCGGACATCACCTGCGATTGCGATGGCAAGATCGACCGCTTCATCGACAAGGAGGACGTCGCGAAAGTCCTCCCGCTTCATGCCATCAGGCAGGACGAGCCCTACTACGTCGCCGTCTTCCTCGTCGGGGCCTATCAGGAAACCCTCGGCGACCTCCACAATCTGTTAGGCGACACGAATGTCGTCGGCGTGCATCTTGAAAGGGGCAAACCGGTCTACACCCACGAGGTCGAGGGCGACACCGTGGCCGACGTGCTCAGCTACGTGGAATACGATCCCAAGGAACTCGTCACCCGTTTCCGCAACTTCGCCGAAAAAGCCGTCAACGACGGCCGCATCTCGCCAAAGGAGCGCCGCGAGATCCTCGACCTCTACCGCGAGGGCCTGGCGGGATACACTTATTTCGAGAGCTGAGTTCCTCACGGCATGCTCACCGGGATGGTCCGTCGGCCGAAGCGGCGGTGAGAAGGAGCGGATCGGGGAGCGTTTCCGTGAGACGCGCCAGGCAGGCATCGGCGGTGCTCATGGGCACAACCGCGAATTTATCCAGAAGATCCAGAATCGTCGGAAACGTGTCATCGCAAAGGGGCGCGATCCGCAGAGCCCCGCGACGGCAGGCGAGGCGGAGTGTCGCGCAGCCCCCGGGAGCAAGGAGATGGTCGGCCTCGGACAATACGGACTCACAGGTGATCCAGGGAGGCGGATGGTTGCCGGCCTGGTGGAGCGCCCACTCGTGGTTTGCGTCGTTCTTCCGCCAAAGGGCGACCAGAAACGAGGTGTCAACGACAACGTTTTTTCCCATAGCCCGACTTCCCGAGGTATTCCTTCTTCCTGGCGCTGACATCGGTCGGACCGCCGCGAACGGTCCCCACAAGATCCGCGATCAAATCGAAGCCGGAGGCCGACTCGAATGGTGCGTAGATAAGGCTGATTCCGGGGAATCAGGGCGTGGGCAGGG
>CAZKQK010000150.1:0-12373 GCA_964554865.1 uncultured Luteolibacter sp.
CGAGCCCGGCCCCGCCCCGCTGCCGGGAACCAAACACACCTGCCGCCTGATGTGCAGCGGCCCGATTTCAGGCGGGAAATCCCGCATGCTGGTCAAACGCGAGTGGGACGAGGCGGAGGTATGGCTCAAAAACCGACCAAGAGGGGACAATTGAAACCATGATTCGGAGAAAAGCAACGTTGGTTTCATTAGCCATTACTGTTTTTTCGATCCATCCGTCGAATTGTATTGCGGAATGGTCTGTGAATGAACGACGCCAAGAGAAGGAGCAGCTTGACATGTGGGAGCGCCGCCTCTCGTCGCTGAAAAACAAGAATCAGACAGATAGTATCGAGGAACTCGGGCTTGGGATCAGAAGCATGGCTTTCCGTAAAGGGTTTGGTGAAAGGGACCCTAGAACCGACATGATTTTTGACCAAATTCAGCATGCTATTCTCACCATTCCCGGCCACGCCGAATACTACCGCGACCGGATTCTCGACGCGCAGGAGCGGTTCAAGAAGCGGGAAGGCCAAGCGCCTTGGTCAGATTATGACAGGGAACAGATGTACGGTTTCCAGACGCTGGTTCATTTGCCAAGTCCCGAGACCGTGCGCGTTTACGGGGACTTGCTTTCAAACCATTGGTTGCCCCCCGGGAACGAGACCGCGCCGATCTCCGAAAAGCGCCTCCCCCTTTCACAAAGGGCCTTGTCGGGAATCACGAAGCTGCCCATCCGGGACAAACCGTTCAAAATCGCATTGACCCAAGAGAACCTTGCCGACGCCCATGCCGCCTGGTTGCAATGGTATGAGCAAATCAAGGATGGCAGGCGCACCTTCCGCTTCGAGGGCGATCCGGTGGAATATGACCTGAACGGTCCCGCTCCCGGCCAGAAGGTGGATCGCATCGCGCGGGACACGAAACGGGAGAGGGAACGCGCCGCCGGACGGAGGGACGCAGGCCCGCGCGGTGGCCAGCCAGCGGATTCATCCGTCGAAACTCCGTCCAAGTCCGCCCCTGCCGCGCTGATCGCGGCCGGAGCATTGGCTCTCGGAACCTTGGTCTGGTATGTTTCACGGGCGCGTGTATCAAAAGAGCCGTGACCGTGCGTTCGGATAAAGTCCGCCATCTTGCCGATGCTTTTGGCATCACGGGCCGGAGGAGGGCAGGGTGAGGCGTGCGATGGTTCCGCCATCGGGCGCGGGGTCGAGGCGGATGCCGCCGCCGTGGAGTTCGGCGGCCTCGCGGACGAGGGTGAGGCCGAGGCCGGTGCCCTTGCGGCGGCTGCTATGGTGGCGGAGCGAGTAGAAGCGTTCGAAGATGCGTTCGCGGGCATAGTCCGGGATGCCGGGGCCATGGTCGCGGATGGTGAGTTCGCCGCCCTGGCCGGTTGCTTGCAGGGTGACGTGGATTTCGGTGTTTGCGGGCGAGAAATCGATGGAGTTTTCCAGCAGATTGGTGATGGCGGCGCGGAGGATGAAGGCGTCTCCGCGGATCTGCAGCGGCTCTGCGGGCGAATCGCGGCGGATGGAGACATTGGCGACTTCGGCAAGCGGGCGGGCCTGGTCGATGGCATGGGCGACGATGTCGCGGAAATCGACGGATTCCGCGCCATCCAGGCTCTTGCGGCTCTCGATGGCGGAGAGTTCCAGCAGACGGTTGATGAGGCGCTCGCTGCGTGAGGTTTCGGCCAGGATGTTGCCGAGGAAACGGCGGCGTGCATCGACGGGCATGTCTTCGTCGAGTAGTTCGGCCGCGCCGCGGATGGCGGCGAGCGGGCTTTTCATTTCGTGGGTGAGGGTTTGGATGTAGCGCTGGACGTAGTTGCGGTCCTCGAGGGCGTCGCGCATCGAGTCGAGCGCGTGGGCGAGGGTGTTGACCTCGCGGCCGATGCCGATCTTCGGTTTCTCCGGCCGCTCGCCGCGCTCGATGGCGCGGGCGTAGTCGGTGATCTTGCCGATGGGGTGGAACAGCCACAGGAAAACCGCGCCGATGAGGAAGGCGATGCCGCCGCCGATCAGGCCGCAGGCGGTGTAGATGATGCGGCGGCGTTCGCGGACCAGTGGCATGACGTCAAGTTGCGGCTTGTAAACGGTGAGCACTCCGATGGGTTGTTCCCGGTTTCCGATCGGCGCGGCGACGTGCAGCACGGAGCTGACCGCGCTCTCGGGATCGAGCCTGGTACTACGCGCGCCGTAGATGCCGGCAAGGGTGCGCGAGACATCGCGCTTGGAGCGGAAGTCCTGCCCGGTGAAGCGGCCGCCGTTCGAATCGAACAGCACGATGCCCTTGTCATCGGTGATGTAAACTTCGAGTCCGACGCCGGTTTTCACGTGATCGAAGATGCGCGCTTCGAACTCGCGGGAGCGGGCGTCACTGAAGACGCCTGTCAGCGCGGCGGTGTCGAGTTTGCCGGAGGCGAGGTCGTCCTCGACCAATTCCGCCAGGAGATTGGCGGCGTCCACCATCATTTCCTCGGTGGCCTGGAAGGTCTGCGGCTCGACCTCCGCGAGGAAGTGGCGCGCGAGTTGATAGAAACCCAGCGTGATGATGAAGGCGATGAAGAAGAGGGTGACGCGGGTGAAGCGCATTTTTTGAGAGGCTGAAAAACCGAAAGGCCGGGGTGCTCCCATCAGGTTTTCGGGAGTTCCGATGTGGCGTTGGGGTTGTGGGAGTAGCCGAGGCCGCGACGGGTCTCGATGAGGTTTTCCGCGCCGTCGCGGGCGTGGCGGAGTTTGGCGCGGATGGACTTGACGTGGGCGTCCACGGTGCGGTCGGTGACGGCGCCGGGGTCCGGCCAGGCGTGGTCGAGCAGTTGGTCGCGGGTGAAGACGCGGCCGGGTTTTTCCATCAGGACGAGCAGCAGCCTGTATTCGTGCGCGGTGAGGTCGAGCGGCGTGTCCTCGAAGTGGATGCGCATGGTGGCGGGATCATGGTTGAGCCCGGGTCTTGGCGCGTCGGCGGCCTTTGCCGGCTGGTGGTTTCCACGGCGCAGGATGGCGCGGACCCGGGCGACGATCTCGCGCGGGGAGAAGGGCTTGGTGACGTAGTCGTCTCCGCCGAGTTCGAGGCCGAGGATGCGGTCCACCTCGGCGTCGCGGGCGGTCAGGAAAAGCACGGGGATGGACGAGGATTCGCGCAGGATGCGGCAGACTTCCAGGCCGGTCATGTCCGGCAGCCCGATATCCAGGATGGCGAAGTCGTGCGCGGTCTTCGCGGCGGCCTCAAGCGCGGCGCTGCCGGTGAGCGTGTGGGTGACGGTGAAACACTCGGTTTCCAGCGCATAAACCAGGGTGTCCGCAATGGCGGGCTCGTCTTCGACCAACAGGACTCGTGTCATGCGGGCATTCCAGCGGGCCACGATGAAATGCCAATGAAGAAAGGATGAAAACGCGGGGACGGCCGCCTGATCAGGGAATGGATTGGCGGTCCAGGATGGTGTTGATGAGGGCGGAGCGGGTGTCGATGTTGGTGATGTGGCGTTGGGCGGCGGGGTGGTGGACGATTTCGCGGAGGCGCATCATGGATTGGCCGCCGGACTGGGCGTCGTAGGTGTTGAAGGCGATGGTGAAGGTGGCGCCGGGTTTCACATCCTCGCCGTTTCTGGTGAAAGCGGTGACGTTGCCCTCGCGGCTGAGGCGGAGGTCGAAGGGGTGGAGGATGCGGTCGGAATTGCGAATGCCGCGTTGCTCCCTGAGGATCCCGATGAGGTCGCCGGTGCTGACGCGGGCGGTCATGAGGAGGTTTTCATAGGGCAGGATTTTCCAGCAGTCGCCGACGGTGATGTCGCCCGGCGGGATGTCGCCGGTTCCGAAGGTGCCGTGGAAGACGCCGTCAACCGGGGTTTTGTTTTTGGCGAGGGCGGCGGTGAGGATTTCGCAGAGCAGGGGGGCGAGTTCGTTGCGGCGGCCGGTGCCCTTGATGGCGCGTGTGACGGTGCCTATCCTGCGGGCGAGTTGTTCGGCGCTTTTGCGGAGTTCGGGAGCCGCCTCGTCCATGACGGCGGGGTCGGACTCGATGGATTGGTCCATGAGCGCGGTGACGGCTTCGCAGGTGATGAGTTTGCGCGAGCCGGCATCGAACACGAGATCGAGTTTGCCGCAGTGGATGCCGTGGTAGGAGGCTTGGGAGCAGAGGGTGGGTCCGGTTTTCCACGACGGGCGGTCCTGGTGGCTGTGGCCGGCGAGGAGGACATCGGCGCCGGGGGCATCCTCGAGCGTTTGCCGGACGGGGTTGGCGTAATCATCCTTCTCGCGCCAGCCCATGTGGGCCATGACGACGATGGCATCGGCCTTGGCCGCGCGGGCTTCGGCGATGGAGCGCCGGAGGGCCTCGGCGGGTGGTGTGGCCCGGACTCCGGCGAGGGTTTCCGGGGCGAGCCAGAAGGGCAGGCCGGGAGTGATGAGGCCGATGAGGGCGATGCGGAAGCCGGCGACTTCGCGGAGGGTCCAGGGCATCACGGATTCCCACGGTCCGGTGGCGGTGCCGGTGAGTTTGCCGTTGATGCTGAGGTTTGCGGCGAGCACCCGGGGTTTTGAAAGCGCGAGGTTGCCGTTGATGACTTCGGGGCCCCAGTCGAAGTCGTGGTTGCCGGGTGTCCAGGCGTCGTAGCCGAGCAGGTTGAAGAGGCGCATCATCATGGCCCCTTGCGTGGCGTGGCTTGCGGCGGTGCCCTGATAGACATCGCCGATGTCGAGGAGGAGCGAGTCCGGGTGTTCGCGCCGCCAGCGGCGGATCATGGTGGCGCAGCGGGCGAAACCGCCGACGTTTTCGATGCCGGTGTAGGTGCGGGTGGGCAGGATGTGGCCGTGGAGGTCGGTGGTGTGGATGAGGGAAACGGTTTTCCGGTTTCCCTGACCGGCGCGAAGACCGGGTGGACCGGCGGCGAGCCAGCCGGCTGTGGTGGCGAGGAAGGATCTGCGGGTGAGGGCGGCTCCGTGCATGACGGGTACTGTGCCACGGTCCTCCGGCATGGCAAGCTTGCCGGAGCGCGCTTACTCGAAGTCGAAACTCCGGCGGCGTTGCTGGCGCAGCGGATGGCGGCCGCCGCGGGCCTGGCGCAGGGGATCGAAGACGGAGTCCATGCCGACCTCCTTGATTTCGCAAACGTGGGCGAGCAGTTCGCCGAGCCGGCCTTTCGGAAATCCACGGTCTTTGAACCAGACGAGGTATTCGACGGGCAGGTCCATGATCGGCACGCCGCGAGGCGGGTATTCCCTGATGCCGAACTTGCCGAAGGGCATGTGGGTGGCGCCGATTTCCGCGAGCAGGTTGCGGAAATCCTCGCGTTCGATCTCGGTGATGCGGCGCATGTGGCAGGCAGCATGGCGCGATGGCTTGCGATGAAAAGTCCGGTTTTCTTTGGGTTTCCTGACGTTTCGCTTTGACGAACTAGGAGAGACTTCGTAAACCCGGCGAATCCGATCCGATGAAGTGCCCCCGATGTGTCCAGCGAATCCACCGAGCGGCCGGATCGTGCCCGCATTGCGGGTTTTCGCTGGCGGATGCGGACGAGCGGTTTGGCGGGGATGATGTGAGCCTGCGTTGTCTGACCGACGCGGCGGGCATCCTGCGGCGCGGCGAGCGCGAGCGGGTGGAACTGGCGATGGAACGGATCTCGCGGCGCTTTCCGCAGGTTTTCGTGGCGGTTTACACCGGCGCGCTTGGCGAGGTGGCGAACATCCGGCAGTTCGGCTTCTGGCTCTTGAACCGCTCCGCCTTTGATGACCTTCCGGCGGAGAAACCGAACGAGGCGGGCATTCTGCTGACCATCGATCCCGAATCCAAGGCCGCGGGATTTGTTTTCGGATACCTTCTCGACGCGTTTCTGGAGGAGGCGGACACCTTTGAGTGCCTTTCGCGTGCGCATGCCTATTGGCTGGAGGAGCGCTATGCGGATGGCATCGTCAAGGCGCTGGTCCATCTGGAGGGCATCCTGCGCAAGCGGAGCCGCCAGGCGGGGCGCGATCCCGAGCATTTCCAGAAACGGGTGATGCCGCCCGCGATGATGGGGGACTTGGTGAGAAGGATCCGGTCCGGACACCGGAATGTCGGGCGCGAAACGACGGAGGTCGAGCGATGAGGGCGCGTGCGGCGGCATATGGGTTTGCGATGATCCTGCCGCTGGCGGCCGTCGAGCCGGGCCTGCCGACGTGGGGCGAGGGCGAAAAGGCCCGCCTGGAGGAAGCCGGATGGATGGCCGGCGGCTTGTTGCTGACCGACGAGCCGGTGCCCGAGGAAACCGCGGAGGAGGAGGTGCAGCCGCTCGATGTCGCGCAGCCGACCGCCGAGGAGATCGCCGAGGCGGAGATTCCGCCGGATGTGATTCCGGAGAAGTATTGGCCGGCGTATTTCGACGAGCGGCCGAAGTCGTTTCTCATCGATCCGCAAGGCTTGCTGGGCGCGGTGGACTACCGGGACCGGCTCGGGTTTCTCAACTATCATGCGGGCGACTCGGCCATCGACCTGTATGTGTATGTGTTCAATGGCGGACAAGACATCCCCGGTGAGGTCCGCGAGGAGGAAATGATGGAGCGCTTCTTCTCCGAAGGACGCCCGGCGGCCGTGGTTTTCTATTATCTCGGTGCGCCGCAGAGGTCGGAGATATATCTCAGTCCCTCCCTGACCGATGGAATCTCCGCCGCCGAACAAAGGCGCGCGTTGGAGAGTTCCGTGATGCAGGCCTTCGAAAAGGTGGATCCCGCCGCACAGATAGAGGCGTTTCTGGTGCAGATGTCGATCCGTCTCTATTGGATGGAGCGGATGATGGGTGGCGGGCAGGTGGTGGAGGGGGAATTGGCAGCGCCTGCCGGAAGGACCGGGAAGACAGAGGAGGTTTCCAAATGGGAAAAACTCGGGCCGGTCATGGACCGGTTGAGGCCGTATGCCGCTCCGGCGGCGAGCCTGGCCTGCCTGGCGCTTGTCGGGCTTTCCGCCTCGGTCTGGACGAGGCGGCGGGCGCGATACGTGTTTCCGGAATTCGATGTGGAGCCCCGCCTTGGCGGTGCCCACGCGGCGGGGGTGGGGGCGGTCATTTCCTTCGCCAGCGCCTCGGTGCCACCCGCCTCGCAAAGGGATCAGGTGCCGGACTACCTGCGGAGAATGTGAGGGGCGATGTCGTTTGGAGGCCGGGGTGGGGGCACCTGCACGGGCGGCTTTCCCCCGCAAGCCGCGGCTCCGGCAGGATCATGCCGGACGCGGCGGGGCCTGGGCGGAAAGGCTGAAATGGTGAGGGCAAATCGCTTAGGAAACCCGTATCGTTTTTCCGATGGGGTAACCCGATTTACTGCTTGCAGGGGAAAATGGCGGGCGTACCCTGTCCCGGACCGCCACCGGTTTCGGTGGGCGGTCATCATAACCGGGGCGTTCGCCCCATCATAAAAACCGATACCATAACAAGAAAATGAAAACGAACCCAAGGCAACAGCGCCGGGGCTTCACGCTGGTGGAGCTGCTCGTCGTCATCGTCATCATCGCCGCCCTTGCCGGCCTCACCGCTCCCATGGTGATCCGCCAGCGCAAGAAGGCGGACCAAACCGAAGCGGTCAACAATGCCCGCCAGATCGGCTTCGCCCTGTTTGAATTCGAAACCGCCTACGGCAGTTTCCCGGATTCGTCCACGGCCACCGAGGTCAAGACGGCTACTGAAAGCACCCTGAATCTGGGTACCGGAGCATCCAACGACTACTTCCGCCAGCTTATCGCCGCGGAGGTCACCCAGTCGGAAGCCATGTTCTATGCGAAGACCGCCTTCACCAAGAAGCCGGACAACGTTTACAACGGTACCAGGGCGCTTGAGAGAGGTGAGGTCGGCTTCGGTTACATCATGAATTCCAATTCGGCGTTCAGCACCGCCGGCAATCCGGCCCGTCCGATCGTTGCCGCGCCGCTTGCCTACCCGTTCTCGTCGGGGCAGTTTGATGTGGACATGTATGACTTCAAGGCCGTCGTGCTGCGCGTCGATAACTCGGTGCAATCGCTCCCGATTCTCAAGTCGTCCAAGCTTGCCCAGATGGGTGGCGGCAAGAACCTGCTCATGACCGGTGAGGAAACCGTCTGGGGAACCGGCGCGACTCCGACCATGGTCAACCCGGAACCGAAGCAATGAGCGGTCGCTTCCAGACCATCTGATTCACAGCCGGG
Organism: uncultured Luteolibacter sp.; assembly: GCA_964554865.1. Classification (GTDB taxonomy): domain Bacteria; phylum Verrucomicrobiota; class Verrucomicrobiia; order Verrucomicrobiales; family Akkermansiaceae; genus Luteolibacter. The sequence goes on from CAZKQK010000150.1 coordinate 8,125, forward strand.
AGGTCCTCGCGACCTCCCGGTTTTTTTTGTTTGCGCGACTACCGGCCATGGGCGACGGATCGCCGTGATCGCCATGGACGAAACGACGAACCTCCCCGCGGAACTCCCGGACCCGGGAACATCCCGCGCCTTCATGCCCTATCCGGTATCGACGCTCAGCCCGCCGATCGTCCCGAACGACCTCACCTCGTTCAAATCCCGGGGAATTTCCGAGGTGCGGCGCGATCTCCAGCGGAAGCTCATGGAAATCCGTGAGGAATACCTGCGTGCCATCGATCACTTCAACTGGAACAAGCTCGCCTATGAGTCCGAGATCCGCTTCGAGCCCATCGTCGGCGGAACCTATCATCTCTATCAGATGCGCGACGGCCGCGTGCTGTCGATGATCGGTCCGGACCAGTGGCCGCACCGCCATCTCGCCACCCTCCGCCTCAATGTGGACCGCCAGTGGCAGGTGGTGGAGACCGGCAACGATGTCGATTCCCGCGAGCTGTTCGGTGGGATCGGTTGATCCCGGACTCCCGGGATTTGGCGGGATTTGGTGTTTTTCGTGGTTCTCATTTTTCTTTTCGGGTTTATTCCAGGCGCATGGAAACCACAGGTGCGGAACCGGCCATCGGGGTGATCGGCGGCAGCGGGCTATATGAAATGGACGGCATCGCGGAGTTTTCCCGTGTCCGCATCGATACCCCCTTCGGTCCGCCATCCGATGAGGTGGTGACGGGCAGGATCGCGGGGCGGAAGGTTTGTTTCCTGCCGAGGCACGGAGCGGGTCACCGCATCCTGCCGCATGAGATAAACCACCGGGCGAACCTCTGGGCGCTGCGCTCGCTTGGCGTGCGCTGGCTGATCTCGGTCACCGCCGTGGGCAGCCTGCGCGAGGAACTCGCGCCATGCGACCTGGTGGTGCCGGACCAGTTGATCGACCGCACCGGCACCCAGGCGAAGCACACGTTTTTCGGAAACGGCATCGCCGCCCATGTGGGTTTTGCCGATCCGTATTGCGGCGATCTGAGGCAGTTGCTGCTCCGGGCCGCCGCCCGCCACACCGCGAGGGTCCATGATGGCGGCACCTACGTTTGCATGAACGGTCCGGCGTTTTCCACCCGCGCCGAGGCCCGCATGCACCGGCTGATGGGCGGCGCGGTGATCGGCATGACCAATGCCCCGGAGGCCCGCCTGGCGCGAGAGGCGGAGATCGCCGCCGCCTCGCTCGCGCTGGTGACCGATTACGATTGCTGGAAGGAAGGCGAGGAGGATGTGGAGGTGGATGCCGTCATCGAAAACCTCCATGCCACCGGCACGCTTGCCAAACAGGTGGTCCGCGAGGCCATCGGCATGATTCCGGAAACCCCGGACAGCCCCGGCCATCGCGCGCTGGATGCCGCCATTTTCACCCCCCGCGACCGCTGGCCGGCCGGGACCGCCGCCGATCTCGCGCCGATCCTCGGCCGCTTCGGCTGAAACCGCCCCGCTTGCTTTCTCAGACGGCTTGCCATCCGGCCGGATCGCCACCTAAGCTGTCCCAACGTGAAAGTCGGCATCCTCGTCAATCCCCACAAGCCCGGCTCGGTTCCCACCCTGAAGGCCCTGCGCGCCGCCTTGGTCCGCCATGGTGTGGAAACCGCGCTCGATGAGGAAGCCGCCCTCCTCGCCGGCGAGTCCGGGGGCATCCCCACCGCCCGTTTCGCGGCGGAAGTGGACATCGCCGCGGTGATCGGCGGAGACGGCACCATGCTGCACGCCGTTTCACGGCTGGGGGACTTCGACAAACCCGTGGCCGGCATCAATGTGGGCACCCTCGGTTTCCTGACCAGTTGCACCGATGACGAACTCGCCGAGTTCGCTGACGCGCTGCCCGCCGGGCGTTTCACCACCAGCCTGCGCACGATGCTCAGCGCCACCGTTTATCGGGCCGGCCGCGAGGAGGTCACCTTCACCGCGCTCAATGAGATCACCCTCGCCCGCGGCGAGACGGGACGCCTCGTCTCTCTAACGGCACGGGTAAACGGCGAGCTTCTCAACCGCTACCGCGCGGACGGCCTGATCGTCGCCACGCCCACCGGCTCCACCGCCTACTCGCTTTCCGCGGGCGGCCCGCTCATTGCGCCTAACGCCGGGGTTTTCCTGATCACGCCGATCTGCCCGCACAGCCTCAGCCAGCGCGCGCTGGCGCTCGCGGACAACTGCGTGGTGGACCTCTCGTCGGATGATCCGGAGGCCGGCCCCATGCTCTTCAATGTGGACGGCCGCGACAGCGTGCGCATCGGCACCGGCGATCACATCGAGGTCCGCAAATCCCCGCGCCAGTTCCATCTGTTGCGCCTCGAAGGCCGTTCGTTCTACGAGGCCCTGCGCCAGAAACTCGGCTGGCAGGGAGTGTGAGGGCCGCCGGTTTGCGGGCATGTACTCGTTCCGGCTCAAAGTGCCGCCGCCAGCGTGTTCCGGATCGATTCGATCAGCCGGTCACGCAGCGGTTCCGCCAGAGTCGCGAGGCGTTTCTGTTCCGCCTCGTAGGTTCTCCTGCCCTCGGGCGTTTCGATTCTAACAGCCTCGAGCCCCCACCCGGAAACGTCGTAGGGACTGGCGCGCATGTCGAGTTCGCGCAGTTGCGCCGCCAGTTCGAAGCAGTCCAGCAGCAGGTTTGATCCGCACCAGGGCATGGCCTTGGCCGCCCACTTGTAGAGGTCCATGTTGGCGTGGAGGCAGCCCGGCTGTTCCATCAGATGACGGGTTTCCAGCGATGGCCGGAGTTGGTTCATCGGCCGCGCCGCCGGGGCGAAAAACCGGAACGCGTCGTGGTGCGAGCAACGGATGGCGCGCGACTCCACGACTGCGTCGATCCCGGCCCGCGTGAGCCGAAGCTCGAGCGTCTTCTCGTGGCGCACCGTGTTTCCCCGGTAAACCATCGCCCACTCGTGCAGTCCGTGGCAGGCGAAGTTCGGCGCGCGCCCGCGGGTGGCTTCCAGCAGTTCGGCGATCCGTTCCAGCCGCCCGGTCTCGCGGTCCGTGAGCGTGCGCGGATCGGCAAGCAAAACACCATCGCGGATCACATGATGGCGGTCCGCGAACGGCGCTTGCGGCGGCCCGTCCCACTCCAGCCCCACTCCCGCGCCCGGATGCCATTGCTCCAGCAACGAGAGTGGAAACGGATAATACCGGAACAGGAAATCCATGATCGGATGCGCGATCCGCCGGTCCTTGCGCCGCCGCGCGGGCACGGTGAAACGCTCCACCCGCAGCCGATGCCGCGCCGCCGACTCGCGGCGCTCCGCGGCGGAAACCACATGCTTCAAGGGCGGCGGATCCGTCGTCGTCCTCATGCTCGTCACCCCGCCAGCCAAACACCGATCCCCCGGCATGGCAAACCCCACTTTTCCGGCGGCGAAACCCGGCATCATACCATAAGAGACACAAACAATCGATTATCCGCTTGCCCGCCATCAGTTCCGGTGAAATCCGGCGCCGAGGCGCATGGAGAGGCCGGTTTGGACGAGTCCGGCGAGATGGTGGGGCAGGGGATGGGATGCCAGGGTGGTGGTGAGAAATTCCGATGGGCTCCGGGACACGGATTTCGCCCCGTAGATCACGCTGCCGAGGGCGTGTTCCGCCATGTGGGCGGTGGCCACGGCATGCCCGGCGGCGCGTGCGGCCGCGATGGCGGCCGGATCATCGGCTTCTCGCGCCGCAGCGTGGGCCGCGAGCGATGCCTTTTGGGCCGCGCCCACTTCCAGCCCTCCCCACGCCCACGCCCTTGCGGTTTCCAAAGCCACGCGCGGGCGTTTGTCGGAATACCGGGATTCGTAGTGTCCGATGACACTCTCCGCCACATCCGCCGCCCAGGCCGCGAGCCGCTGGTGGTCCCCCTTGCACAAGGGCCCGCCCCGGTGGGCGGCGATGAACCGGCGGTCACGCATTGGATTTGGAGCGAGTCCGCTCTCCGTCACGCGTAGCTGCGGATGGCCACCTTGACTTCCTCGTAAACGAGGTCTTCCCTGTGGAGGACGGGTTCGTTGCCCTCGCCCCTGTATTCCCAGCAGGAGACGTGGGAGAATCCGTCGTCGTGGCGTTTGGCCTCGCCGGCCTGGGTTTTGCCGGATTGGACTTCGGGGTCGGTTTCGAAGAACTGGTGCTCGGTGCGGAAGTGGCCGCCGCAGGATTCCTCGCGGTCGCGGGCGTCGTAGCACATGACTTCGGCGAATTCGAGGAAGTCGGCGACGCGGCCGGCTTTTTCGAGTTCCATGTTGGC
>CAZKQK010000151.1:0-12337 GCA_964554865.1 uncultured Luteolibacter sp.
CTTTTTGCGGGCGCTCTCCGGCGCCGGCCGGATGATCTCAAATTGCCGGCGGCTCGGATCGCCGGGGTGGACCTGACCGGGACGGGTGGAGGGTGAACTCGTGCCCGATTCCACCCGACCTTGCGGATGTCTTAAATAACTTTGGACGGGTTCTCAGCGAGCCGCTTCGAAGGATTTCCGTGCCGATTGTGGATATGGGCACTCCTGAAGACATCTCGACCGTGCGGATCGAAACCGGGCAGGCGGACCTTGTTTGCGGGCCGATTCAATGATGGCTTTGTTCTTCGGGGCCGGATACATCCTGGCCATGCACCCCGCGCTGGAGACCCTGATGCTTGCCTTTGTTGGCGGGGGCGGGCTGGGTGTGCCCGGGCGGGCTTTGTTTCTCGGGGCGCGGGCTCATCCGGTGCTGGCGGGGTGGCCGGAGATTGCCGGTTGGCAGCCTTTGCGGCCGCCGGCGGATGCGTGGGAGCGGGCGGGCTTGCGGCGGGCGGATGAAGTCCCGGCGGGAACCTGGCCGGTGGTGATGGTGCTGCCGGGGAAGTCAAGGGACGAGACGCTGCATTGGTTCGCGCTGGCATGCGGGCGGGTGGAAACCGGCGGCAGCATCGTGGCGGCGATGCCGAACACGGCGGGCGCGGCGCGCTTCGAGAAGGAACTGGCGCGCGCCACCGGGCGGGTCGATTCGATCCAGAAGCACAAGTGCCGCGCATTCCGGGCGGTGAATGACGGGACCTGGAACCGGGATTTGTTAGACGGATGGATGGCGCTGGGAAACCCGTGCGAAATCCCCGGAACTCCGTATCTCACCACCGCCGGGGTTTTCAGCAACGGGCACGTCGATCCGGGGTCGCGGCTGCTGGCGGACCACCTTCCCGCCAATCTGCGCGGACGTGTGGCGGATCTCGGCGCGGGTTGGGGTTATCTCACAGACATGGCGCTGCGCCGATGTCCGGCCATCACTTCCGTCGATCTCTACGAGGCGGATGCCCGTGCGCTTGACTGTGCGCGGAAGAATCTCGCGGACCATGACCGTGACATCGGCTATCACTGGCACGATGTGACCGCCGGAGTGCCGGGCGCATACGATGCCATCCTGATGAATCCGCCGTTTCACACCGGGCGGGAGACGGATGTCGATCTGGGTCGCGCGTTTCTAACAAATGCGGCGGCGGCCTTGGCCGGGAACGGCAGGCTTTTCATCGTGGCCAACCGCCAGCTTCCGTACGAGGCGGCGCTCGATACCCTGCGCCTCGCATGGCGCAAGGTGGCGGAGGACCAAACCTACAAGCTCCTCTTCGCGGAAAAACGCTGATTCGCCACCATTGATTCCCACACACCCATGAAGCTCGTCAAACTGCTCGCCAATCTCGGCTACGGATCGCGCAAGGAAGTGCAGCGGCTGCTGAAGTCCGGCGCGGTGACCGATGACTCCGGCACGGCCCTCACCGGGAAGGATTTTCCGCCGCGAGAGCGCATCCGTTTCCGCGGCGAGGAACTCGATCCGCCGTCGCCGCTGACCATCGTGCTGAACAAGCCCGACGGATACACATGCAGCGCGGACGATCCGGGGGCGACGATCTACGACCTGCTGCCCGAACGTTTCGCCCACCGCAATCCGGGGCTCAATCCGGTGGGGCGGCTGGACAAGGACACCACCGGCCTGCTGCTGATGACCGATGACGGCAAGCTGCTTCACAAGATCATCCATCCGAAGTCGCATTGCGCGAAGATCTATCACGCCACGCTGGCGCGGCCGTTGGAAGGGCACGAGGCGGGGCTTTTCGCCTCGGGAACCCTCATGTTGAACGGTGAAACGAGGCCGCTGCTTCCCGCCGCGTTTGAGAAGCTCGGCGATACCGAGGCGCTCGTCACGCTTCACGAGGGAAGATATCATCAGGTGCGGCGGATGTTCGCGGCGGCGGGCAATCATGTGATGGCACTGAAACGGATCGCCATCGGCGGACTTTCACTTCCGGATGATCTTGAGGAGGGCGAGTGGCGCGAGCTGGACGCCGACGAAGTGGCGGCGGTGTTCCGCTAAGGGAATCTCAGCCCGGAGTCCGTCCGAGGGCGGGTGGGACGAGGCTGGCGGAGCGGTGGAGGATGGAACGCAGCGAGGCGGCCAGCGAGCGGGCGGCGATGCTGTCCGCGCAGAGCGCGCGGATGACCCTCACGCCGCCTTCCAGCGGACCGTGGCCGAGGTGGACGGGGCCGCCGTGCAGGGCGTCGAGTTCGTCATCCGGCCAGTGTTTTGAGAAATCGCCGGCGGCATAGAGGGAGATATAATGTGCGTCCGGATAGCGGGTGCGGAGTGATTCGAGGCTGTGGTTTCCGGGGCGGAGGTCGTAGCGTTCGCGCGCGGCAAGGGTTTCACCGGTGAGGAGATCGAGTTCCCATCTGAGATTCCGATAGGTGAAGGATTCGCCCATGGCCGCGCGTCCGGGGGCGAGCCATTCGAGAAAGAGCAGCGAGGCGGATGGATGCAGCCGGATCTCGGTGGATTGCCGGTAGCTGGCCCCGGCATGGGGGATGAGGGGCTCCGGGTTCCATTCGAGCGAGGCATTCTCACACACGGTGAAGCGCTGGTGGTTGGCAGCCGGTTTTCCCGAGCGGCTGCGATACACGCGTGAGGCGGCCGGAGTGGACAAGCAGAGCCGCGCGAAAGGGGCAACGGTGACATCGATGTCCACGCGGTCGCCATCGAAAAATCCGGCGGTGGGGTTGGCGATGTTGAGCACGAACACGCCCTGATCGAGGTGGCCCTTGCCGATGTGTACCGGCACCCGGAAGTCCTGCCTGGAAAGACAGGGGGTGCCGTCAGGGCGCGCCGAGCACTCCAGGCGCAGATGACCGCCAAGCGAGGTGTTGGTGACCGGCGGCGGGGAACTCATGATCCTTTGACGGGAAACGAACCGCTGATGGACTCGGAGGGACGTTGGGTTTGGGAGACTTGCGCGAATGTTTCCGTGAACCCTTGCGGGCGGCGGGCGGAAAGACCGCGCCATTTTCCGTTAGACAAAAAGATATTCATGTTTGAGCCAGGCGAGGAGTTCGTCCCTGCCCTTCTCCGACCTGAGGTCGGCGAAGATGAACGGCCGTGCGCCGCGCTGGATGGCGGCGTCCCGCGCCATCACGCCGAGGTCCGCGCCGACGAGCGGCGCGAGGTCGGTCTTGTTGATGAGAAGCAGGTCGCTGGTGCGGATGGCGGGGCCGCCCTTGCGCGGGATCTTGTCGCCCTCGGCAACGTCGATGATGTAGATGTAGGCGTCCACAAGTTCGGGTGAGAAGGTGGCGGAAAGGTTGTCTCCGCCGCTTTCGATGAGGATGAGCCGGAGGTCCGGGTGGGCGTTTTCGAGATCGTAGACGGCGGCCATGTTCATGGAGGTGTCGTCCCGGATGGCGGTGTGGGGACAGCCGCCGGTCTCCACGCCGCGGACGCGGTCGGCGGGCAGGACGCCCTGGCGCAGCAGGAATTCGGCGTCCTCGCGGGTGTAGATGTCATTGGTGATGACGGCGAGCGGGTATTCGTCGCCCAGCCATTGGCAGAGGCGCAGGACGCACATGGTCTTGCCGGAGCCCACCGGGCCGCCGATGCCGAGGCGGAAGGGACGTTTGCGGTCAGGAGATGAAGAGCCGGGCATGGGAACGGGCGTGGCGGAGTGAGGCGATTTCGAGAAGCGGGTTGAACCAACCGTCGATGTTGGCGGTGATGGCGGAGTCGATGTTTTCCCCTAACAGATCGAGGGTGCGGCGGAGGATGGCCTGGCATGCGGTCTGGCCGATGCGGAAGAGTTTCATCGATGCGGCGGTGAGGCCGGCGAGCGTCTGATAGGCGAAGGCGCGGGCGGCGGCGGCGAGCGGGACGCGGGCGAGTTCGATGGCGGAGACGGTGAGGTGGTGGCCGCGCGGACGGGTGGCGCGGAACGAGGCGACGAGCGGCGAGGCATCGAGCGTCTCCAACAGTTCTAGCCGTTGCGAGCCGATGCGGCGCGATGCCTCGCGGGTCTCGAAGGGGATGCGCCAGGCGTCGAGTTCGGCATCGACTTCCCGCAATGTGTCGCAATCGTTTTCCCCGGCGGCACGGTGGGCCTTGGCGAACATCGGTATCTCGAAGGTCAGCAGCGCGGGCAGCACCTGGTTTTCAAGAAAGCGCGCGAGATCGGCGGGATTGGTGACGAGGCCGGACTCCACCAGTTCCTCAAGGCCGAACGAGTGGGCGTAGGCTCCGGAGGGATAGGAGCTGTCGTTTGCCTGAAGCAGCCAGAGGGTGGGATCCGATGACATGGAGCGTGGAGGGGGCAACGTGGTCCGCGTTTCCTGTCAGGTGTGGGGCACGGCCTTCATGGGCGTGAAGAGCACTTCGGGCTCGGTGAACGACCAGCCTTCGCGGCGGATGAGCTGGGCCATGGCGTCATCGTGGAGGACGAGGATGGCATCACCGGTGATTTGCGCGGGCATGTGGAGGTTTCCGGTTTTCCATGCGACGAGTGCGGCCTGGGCGTGGGATTCGAAAGGAATGCGGTAAACGATTTCCGGAGTCTGGCACACGATGTAATCCTTGCCGCCGCCGCGCAGGACGACGCAGCCATCGGTGAGGCGCTCTTCCAGATCGAAGCCGAATTCGGTGCCATCCTCGGCCACACCCCGCCAGCGGCGCTTGAGAAACTGTCTGCGCTCGGCATGGAGGATCACCTGCCGGTCCGCAGGCAGTTCTGACTTGGGGAAAAGCATGCGCTGGATGAGGTGCATTCGGGGTTGTGGGCGGGTTCCCGGCCATGGTTCACTCGCCATGAGCAGAAGTCATGCCGAAACGCCGCGCAGGCCCGGCTTGAGCCCGAAATCCAAAGTTCAATTCCGATTCGGCGATTGGGAACCACTGAAGGAACTGAATTCCGGAGGGTGAGCACGAACACACCAAACGGTGTCGGCCGGCAATCCCCAGTGAACTCAGTGGTTCTTTGGCATGTCCTGCGGATGCAACTTCGGAATCCGGGTTGAATCATCGGCGGCGGGATGTTTGGATCGTTTCATCCCATGAAAATCCTCGTCACCGCCTTCGGCCCCTTCGGCGGGCGGTCCCGGAATGCCTCGTCGCTCGCGCTTGCCGGCTTGAAGCAACGCCGGCCGCGGCTGAATACCCGGGTGTTTCCGGTGGACATGGTGCTCGCGCCCCTGCGCCTGGGCATGGCGTTGCGCGAGGTGAGGCCGGATGTGGTGTTGCTGTTAGGCGAGGCGGCCGGCAGCAGGACGATCCGCCTGGAGCGCCGCGCGTGGAACGAACTGGACTTCCGCATCCCGGACATCGCGGGCAGGAAACCGGAGGCCCGGCCCATCCATGCATCGGCGCCGCCGGCATTGGAATCGACGCTGCCGTTTGATGATATCCGCTCCTTGCTGCGGGAAACGGGCCACGCGGTATCGCTCTCCGACGATGCCGGGCGATATCTTTGCAACCAACTGCTCTTCCACTGCCTGTGGCTGATCGCGCGCGGCAGGCTGCCGGTCCGCGCGGGTTTCATCCATCTCCCGCTGGAAAGCGACCTGCCGGCATCGCGCGCGGTGGATGCGCTTGAGGCGATCATCGGGATGCTGCGGGAGTGAGTTATCAGTTTTCCAAATGCGGATTCCGTCCGCCGCGCGAGGGTGAGGTTTCCGGTTTGGAATCGTTGGCGGCGGGTGTGGTCGATGGCGGCGGGTCGCCGAGCGACTTGCCGATCCATTCGCCCCAATGCTGGAGGAAGAATTTCTTTTCCTGGGTGAGGAAGCGCTCGGAGCGGCCGAGGATGGGGCGCAGCGAGGTGGTCATTTGCAGGGTGACGAGGAGGAAGACGATGCTCCACACCGCCAGCGGGCCTTTTTGCGCGCCACCGGTGGCGAGAACGGCGGCGTGGAGGAAACGCAGGGCGAAAACCAGCGCGATGAGCCAGGAGGCGATGCCGAGGAACCCCATGAAGCCGAACGAATCGGTGGACTCGGCGAAGATCCACACCGCCGGGGCGAAACCCATCAGAAGCAGACCCGCCAGCGCGAGCGCGGCGGCGAGGCAGGCGGCGAGACGGCCGACGGCGATGCGGGCTCCGGCGAGGGTGGCGAAGATATACAAACTCGGAAAACAGATCAGCGCGGCGAAGAACAATCCGGCGGCGGTTTTCACGGGCGCGGCCCACAGTTGTTCGTGGCGGGCGAAGCAGCCGAGCACCAGGCCGAAGAGCAGGAAAGCCGCCAGCGCCGCGGCGGCGAAACGGGCGGTGGCTCCGCACGCTCCGGCGGCGAGACGCGCGACGAGCGCCTGCGGCCTGCGGAGCAGGGCCTCGAAGAGCGTCTTGGCATCGGGATTCTCCGGCAGCGGCGCTTCCAGAGGCGGCGGTTGGGGCGTGGTGTTGTCGTTCATGGTTTCCGGGATTGGTGGTTGGATTTGATGGCGAGGAAAACGGGCAGGGCCATGGCCATGAGGGCAAGCGTGAGCGCGGGCGGCGCGAAGCCGCCGGTCAGGCTCTCCAGCGAATGCCACACGGTCTGATAGAAGTTTCCGCGCAGCGGGTCGGGCCGCAGGAACTGCACCTCCAGCCGCGGCGAGCCGAAAAACGGCCGCAGCACCCAGGAGAACTGCGCGCCGAGGAAACCATTGCCGCCGAGCCAGGCGATCAGCGTGGCGGTGGCCGCCGCCGCTGTGGGGGCCCTCGCCGCGAGCAGGCGGTGGAGATGCACGTTGGCGGCGATGCCCGCGAAGCCGATCAGAAACGTGTGTGTCACCAGATAGGCCGCGTGCGATGTCCGGGCGGCGGGCGAATCCGGCGGCGGCGCGTTGAAGGCGAGCAAAAGCGTGACCGGAGCGAGCGAGCCGAGGATCACTCCGGCGATGGCCGAGGAGCTGAGGAGCGCCAGCAGCGATTGGCGGAAACCGAGGCCCGACCCGAGCAAGAGCGCGAGCAGGCCGTTGAGCAGGCCGTTGCAAAGCAGCGTCAGGAACACCAGCAGCGGCATCTTCACCGCGACGTATGCGCCCATCAGCGGATCCCGCCAGAAACCGACCGTGAACCCGTAGGCAGCCAGTCCACCGGCCGCCGCAAGCGCCACCCATGCCACCCTGCCGGGCGTGGGTGCGTCCAGCCAGCCCTCGTCCGGCTGGATCAGCTCGCGCAGCTTCATGAGGGAAATCCTACGGGTTTCCGTGAGGGGAAGATGCGCCGGGTGTGAGAATTCGGTGAAAGCGCCCGGTCAGTTGGCGCTTGAGTGCGGGCCCGGCGTGCCCTAGTCCGGTGCCCGCATGGATCCGATGCACCCTTACGAACACCTGTCGCTCTTCACCGTGGGCCTGCTCCTCGGAATCTGGTTGATCGGCGTCCACGCCCTGATGCTGGCCAAGCCGGCGCTGGTCCAGGGTTTCCTGAAATCGTTTCCACGCAACCAGATGATCGGCCAGGTGCTGCTGGTGATCGGGATGGCGTGGTTCTGGCTGCTCATCGCGCCGCCGAACATGGGGCGCATCAGTTCGCTGGCGATGGACCTGGGCGAATTCAACGGCGCGAAGCCGGTGCTGCGCCTGCTCGTCCCCCTCACCGCCGTGGCGGTGGTGATCAGCGTGCGGGATTTCCTCGCCGTGCGCGCGCTGGGGGTGGTCGGGCTGATGGTCGCCTCGCCACTGCTGGAGGCCGCGTTTCTGGAAGATCCCTCGTCGCGCCTGTTGGTGCCGGTCTATGCCTACGCGCTTCTCACCGCCTCGATGTTCTGGGTGGGCATGCCCTACCTCTTCCGCGATGCGGTCACCTGGGCGACGGCCGAAACGAAGCGCTGGAACCTGCTTGCCGGAGCCGGCCTGGCCTACGGTGTGGCGACCGTCATTTGCGCGTTCGCGTTTTGGCGCGGCTATTGAGGTACCGCGCCCTGGAATCGCCGGGGCAGCCGTTTCTCCGGGGAATCAATAAACCGGCGCGCCACCGACATCCGCGCCGGAGTCACCGCCGCCGGTCGCCTTGTTGGCGGTTTTCTCCATGCCCTCGCCCGCGATCCGCATGTCACGTCCGAGACCGATGAAGGTGTTGCAGGAAGTGGTCAGAACGGCCGCAGCCGCGACGGCGATCAATAGAATGGATTTCATTTCGGGCTTAGATACCGGATTTCCCCGGTTCTGCAAGCGATTTTATTAGGAAAAGTTAAGGATTTTGACTTATAAACCGGGATTCTTCGCTCCTCACGAAAGCTGCCGCGCCGCCTGCAGCGTGTTCTTCATCAGCATGGCGATGGTCATGGGGCCGACGCCGCCGGGGACCGGGGTGATGGCGGAGCACTTCGGCGCGACCTCATCGTAGCGGACATCGCCTGTCAGGCGGTATCCGGATTTTTTCGATGGGTCCTCCACGCGGTTGATGCCGACGTCGATGACCACGGCTCCGTCCTTCACCCAATCGGCGCGGACCATTTCCGGACGGCCGACGGCGGCGACGAGGATATCCGCGCGGCGGCAGATGGCGGGAAGGTCCCTTGAGCGCGAGTGGGCGATGGTGACCGTGGCGTTCGCTTTCCTGGAAACCAGCAGAAGGGCCATCGGCTTGCCGACGATCATGCTGCGGCCGATGACCACGGCTTCCGCGCCATTGGTATCGATGCCGGAGACCTCCATCAGCTTCATGCAACCGGCGGGGGTGCAGGGCACAAAGCCGGTGGGATCCTCGAGCGCGAGCTTGGCGACGTTTTCCGGATGGAAACCATCGACGTCCTTGCGGGGATCGATGGCGCGGATGATCTCCTCCTCGTCGATGTGCTTCGGTGGCGGCGATTGCACGAGGATCCCGTGGATGGCGGGGTCGGTATTGAGTCCGCGCACCACTTCCAGCAATTCCTCCCGGGTGGTTTCCGCGGGCAGCTCGATCTTAAGCGAGTGGAAACCGAGTTCGCCGCAGGTGCGGACCTTGGATCCGACATAGACCTTGGACGCGGGATCCTCACCCACAAGCACGACGGCGAGTCCGGGAACGACGCCCTTGGCTGTCAGATCGGCGGCCTCGGCGCGGCATTCGTCGAGCACGGCGGCGGCGATGGCTTTTCCATCGATGATGCGGGGTGTTGTGGTCATGGGGGATCGAGGATGGCAGATGGTGGATTGTGGGCGGATTCAGGCATCGTCAGCGCCATCGACGAGCAGGGTTTCAAGTTTCCGGCGCTCGTTTTCGAAGGCGGCTTCGTCCAGCCCGCGCGCGATGCGGATGGGTTCGGCGAAGGTCACTTCCACGCGGCTGAACGGCCTGGGAATGACGAAGCGGTCCCAGGTTTTCAAGCGCCATGCGCTGGAAAACCTCAGGTGAATGGGAATGATCGGCGCGCCGGTGGCCTCGGCGAGCTTGAGAAACCCCGGCTGCACCTTGTAGCGCGGGCCGCGCGGGCCGTCCGGCGTGAGGCAGATGTCGAAACCCTCCGCGAGCGCGCGCTTCAGGCCGACGAGCGCCGCGACGCCCCGCCGCGAGGAGGAGCCGCGGACCGCGCCGAGGCCGAAGACCTTCATCGCGGCGGCCACCATCGCACCGTCGTTGCTGGCGCTGGTGAGAGCCACGGTTTTGCGCAGGCCATGGCAGATGCGGTTCCACGCGGGAGGCACGACGAGGAAACGGTTGTGCCAGAGCACGTAGATGGCCGGCGGCATGGTGACCGGATCATCGCTGATGCCGCAGCGGTCGCGGATGTCCATGCGCAGGGTGGCGGAAAGGAGCCGCATCAACCATCCGGCCAGGGTGCCGACAAGGGCGTTCTTGCGGTCGCCTCGGACTTCGGTGCGCTTCTTCGGACTCATCGGAGCGGGAAAAACCGGGGCCGTCACAGGAATCCCGCCGGGTGCAGGGTGTCCACGAGATACTGCTGGCGGGACATCATTTCCTGATAGATCAGATGACGCTCCGGATCCGGATCGCAGCGCGAGGCGGCGTCTCCGGCCACCAGGTAGCTGCCGATTTCCCCGAAGCCGAGCGACTCGCCGCATTGGTGGAAAAACGCGACGGCCGCCTGCATGGCGGCGCCGACGGCGGCACCCTGGCGGCTGGACACCGGCACCACCGGCGCGCCGAAAACATCCGCCAGCAACTGCCGCATCAGCGGACTCACCGCCCCCGGGCCTAACAGACGGATCTCGGGCGGCTCGAAACCGAGATCGCGCAGGCGGCTCATCGCGTAGCCGAGGCCGAGCGCTACCCCCTCGGCGGCGGCGCGGGCCATGTGGGCGGGTGTGAGGTTTTCCCCGGTGATGCCGTGCAGGACGCCACAGCCCTCGGGCAGGCGCGGGATGGATTCGCCGGTGAAGTAGGGCAGCATCAGCAGGCCATCCGCTCCGGGCGCAACGCCGGCGACCATCGTTTCGAACTGCTCCGCCGACCAGCCGTAGTGGCGGCGCAGCACTTCCGGCGCGATGGCGGTGTTGATGGTGGTGGCCAGGCCCATCCATGAGTTGGTGGCGCTGCACAGGGAAACGATCTCGCCCCGGTAATCGATCACCGGTGACTCCCCCACACCGGCGATCACACCGGCGGCCGCGAGTTCCACGGCGACGGTGCCGTTTGCCACGCAACCGGCCGCCAGGGCGGAAAGCATCGGCGCGGCGCTGCCCGCACCCACCTGGACCAGCTCGGAAAGCCCCCATTCGCGGGCGAGATTCGGGCGCAGCAGGCCGCGCGGTTGGTCGGGCGGCAAAACGGGCGGGAGCTTGGCGGCGAGTTCCGGATCGATGAAGTCCAGCAGCTCCGCGGACCAGGTGCGGCTGCGGATGTCGAGCATGCCGGTGCCGGATGCGCTGCCCGGCTCGGTGGCGCGCTCGCCGGTGAGCCAATAGGCGATGAAATCCTGGGCGGTGAGCAGGGTGGTGGCGCGTTGGAAATGGTAGGGCTCGTGTTGTTTCAGCCACAGGCACTCGGCGGCGGCGGAGTCCACGCCCGGCGCCTGCCCCGCCAGCTCGATCAGCCCCGGAGCACCTCCAAAAGCCCGGGCAATCTCGTCGGCCTGGCGTTTGACCGAGCCATCACCAGCGAGTTTCGTGGGCCGGACGATCCGGTTCGCCTCGTCCAACAAAACCAGCCCGCGCTGCGGCCCGCCCACGCCGATGGCGGCCACGCGCTCCTTCTGGCCGTCCAGCGAGGCAAGGCACTGGCGCACCGCACGGTCCACGGCATCGATCCATTGGGCGGGATTCTGCTCGCGGTATCCGGCGGGCAGGCCCTCGATCCAGTCGTGCGCCACCCAAGCCTCCGCGCGGATCACGGCGGATTCGAGGTCCAGCACCAACGCGCGGGTGCCGCCTGAGCCGATTTCGATCCCGATGAAGTGCATGGCGCTGTGAATAGGTGCCGCTCGTCCGATTCGGGGCGGCGGGTCGTAGTTTCACCAGCGGCCCCGGTTTGACAAGCCCGGGGATTGCGGAGGGTGCGAGGGGTGGCCAACGGTGAAAAACGGGAGAAATGAAAGCCCGTTACTCCTTCGGCTTCCATGCGAGAACTTTCAAACCCTTGACCCGCCTGAACTCCCCCGCGTTCGATGTGACCAAGGTGGCATCGAATCGGAATTCCTTCGGCAGACGCACCGCCTGGCCTCTTCCGTGCTGGAAAATCTTCGCGGAAAGGCGAATTTCAATGGGCTGAGCGTCAGACAGGCACTTTGTTCCGCGTGATGGTTTCTTTTCCGGAGAACCGGCGTTGTCCGCTCGCCACATCTGCGGTCTTTCGTTCATTGCGTCGATGAGTGGCTCAAACCAGCTTCCACCCCATGCCGGCGTTGGTTTTGTCCACGATCTGCCGACGGCGGATGGCGGCTACCGATCCCCGCCTTTTTGAGAGTTTGTTTTTCTCGACAAGCCAGAGCGCGTCGCAGCGGCAGAGGGTTTCCCAGTCGAGGCCGTCGGCTCCGTTGAGGCGGACTTCGGTCTCCTTGGGCGGACGGTTGGCCCGCCGGGTGGTGCAAAAGAGGACGTTCACCCACTCCGCTCTGGCTACGCGGTCAGGATGCGAGACGATGACCGCCGGGTGTGGCCCGGCTTCGCCAAAGTCGTAGGTGTGGATGTCCCACGGCTTCATACCTCGGCAGGCGTTGGAACGCGGAGTTGTTGGGCGAGTTCGGATTCCTCGTCATTCTCAGCCTTGGTGTAGAGGTGCTTGAGGCTCCCTGCCAGGAAGATCTCGCCCTCGGTTTCCTGCAATTTGCGCAGGGCGGCCCGAACGACCTCGGACGCGTTGTTGTAGCGCCCGGATTCGATCAACTGGCGGATGAAGCCTTCCCAATGGGTGGTTAGTGCGACATTCATACGCTGATCAGGGCCGACGCATCTAAAAATTGAGAAGGCGGAGGAGGTAGCTGTGATCCC
>CAZKQK010000152.1:0-12008 GCA_964554865.1 uncultured Luteolibacter sp.
CGGGGCGCGGCATGCGGGTCATGTTTCCGGCCGGATCATACGCGGGCTGGACCACTCCGGCCGGGCCGGAGATGGAGATGATCTGGTTGGCCTGATCGTGGTTGCGGCCCTGGGTGAGCGGGGGTGACTGGCTGAAATAATCGGGCCAGTTGCCGGTTTCGTCAAAGGTGAAAACCTCCATCTGCCGGCGTGTGGAGGGCTCGATGCCGGTGTATGGCGGACCGGAGGCGGGCATGAGATCCCTGCGGCCATGGCGGGTGACCTGGCGCAGACCGTCATACCAGTAATGGTTGTCCCGGGTGGCGACGGATAGGGAGTGGGCTTTCACGTTGCGCTGCCACACTACGCCACCAACGCGGTTCCGTCCATACTTCGTGTGAACCAGTTCGGCGGAGTCGGTTTTCCAGATGGTTTCCACGAGACGCCCGAAACGGTCGAGGCCGGTGTACGGATCCCCGGCGTCGCCGGTGGAGCCGTTCCGCATCGTCCACCGTGCGCCGGAGGCGGCGGCGTACCTGAGATCGACCAGGGTGCCGAGCCCGAGGAATTTCATGGAGGCAAGCTCGGTGGGGCCGACGCTCTCGTCCCTGACCTGGTCCGGGCGGCTGAGGGCGTCGGCCATTTCGGTGGAGTAGCCGGTGGCGATGATGGTGCCGTCCGGGCTGGTGATGCCGGCGGGACGAATGGTGTTGGCGCTGCCGTCGAAGTATCCATACAGGACTTTCAGACTGGTTGAGGGGTTAACCGCGCCGGAGTGCTCCTGCCATTCGGTGATGAGTTGGTTGAAGGCGTTGTACTGGGATTTGACCTCGTTGATGACCACGGTGCCGGCGGGGTTGAGGCTGGTGGAGCGCACCACCAGCCCGCGCTCGTTGTAGCCGGTTTCGAGCCTGCCAACGGCGGTATCCAGGGCCGTTCCGGAAACCGCTCGGCATATCCGGCAGACCGACCAATGGCATGGCGGTTCCGGTCCACATCGCCGCCGGCCCACACCAACTCGATCTGATCGTGGAAAACATGGGCAGAATCAACTTCGGGCAAATGATGTCCGAGGAGCGCAAGGGGCTTTCGGAGACCGTTTTGCTTGGAGAAAAACAACTCGGTTCCTGGGAACAGGTGGGGCTTTCAATGCAGGGGCCCCTGGATGGAACCTTCGGAGAAATCAAGGACGGCAAGACCTACGGCAACCTCACTCTTTATCGGGGCAAATTCGAGATCGGAAGCGCCCGCGATACCTGGCTGGACATGAGGGGATTCGGACGCGGAATGGTTTGGTTGAACGGCCGCAACCTCGGCAGATACTGGAAGACCGGCCCTTCCCGTTCGATCTTTCTTCCCGGGTGCTGGCAGAATACCGGCGGGCCCAACGAACTGGTGATCTTGGAAATGGAATCCCCAACCAAGGTGCCCACCAGCGCGAAGGTCATCCGGGGTAATTGACCGCTAAAGACCTCTCCCGTCACCCCGTGCGTTACCTGGCCGCCTTTCCCCGCTTGCAATCCTCGCCGACCGTGAAAAACTCCGGCCCATCCGCCGCTTCCCGCCCGGGCGCGGATTTCCGCCACCACCTTCATGAACTCCCGCCTCGTTTCCGCCCTCGTCGCCGCGTCGATGCCGGCCCCCGTTCATCTCGCGGTCTGCCAACCCGTCCCCGCCGCCGCCCCGGCAGCGCCCCGCGGCCCCATCGAGGTCAATGGCATCGCCGCCAAGGTCAATGGCCGGGTGATCACCAAGAACCAGGTGTCATTCATGCTTTCCCCGATCTTCGCCCAGCTTTCCGCGCAATACCCGCGCCGCGGCCCGCAGTTCGAGTCCGAGTTCAAAACGGCCAAGGACAAGGTGATGCAGGAACTCATCGACCGCCAGATCATCCTCGACGAGTTCAAGCAACTCGGCGCCGCCATCAAGCCCCACATCATCGACGAGGAGATCAAGAACCAGATGCGGACCCTCTTCAATGGCGACGAAGCCAAGTTCCGCGAGGAACTCAAGCGCAGCCGCCTGACCATGGAGGGATACCGCGAGATGACGCGTGAGAAAATGGTGGTGCAGGCCATGCGCGCCCAGCAGTTCGCCGACGCCCCGCCGCCTCTGCCGCACGAGGTCCGGAAGGAATACAACGAGGTGAAGCTCACCCTGCGCGATACCTCCAAGGACCACATCACCTTCCGCAAGATCTTCATCCCGGCCTCGGATCCCGCCAACCCGGTCGCCACGCCCGAGACCCAGCTCAGCCTGGCCGAGGACATCGCCAAACAACTCTCCCAGGGCAAGGACTTCGCCGAACTCGCCAAGGAACACTCGCGCGACGCCTTTGCCGACAAGGGCGGGCTTCAGGAAAAGGTCCCGCGCATCGATCTCTCGCCCGAGTTCGCCGCCATCATCGTGGATTCCCCTCCGGGAAAAATCATCGGCCCGCTGCTTGATCCCCGGGGGTTCACCATCGTCGTCGTCGTCAAGATCGACTATGGCCCGGCTCCCGCCCTGAATGAGAAAAACGTGCGGGAAATGATCGAGGAACGCGTGCGGAAGAAGAAAACCTCCGCCCAATACGAGCGCTGGATCGAACAACGCCGCAAGCGCGCGATGATCGACATCCGCCTGTGAGCCCCCGCTCACGAAAGATCGAGCAGCCCGCGGCGAATCGCCTCACTCACGGCGGCCGGCAGGCTGCGGACGTGGAGTTTGTCGAAACTCCTTTTGATATATTCGGTGACCGAGTGCTCGGAAAGGCTGAGTTCGTCCGCGATCTCCTTGCGGGTGAGGCCCTTGGCGGAGAGCTGAAGCACCTCGCACTCGCGGCTGGAAAGAGTCTCCGCCTCGGGGATGGGGCTGAGCTTGCGGAAGGTCTGGAGGATCATGCCGGCGATCTTCGGATCGAGTGGCGTGCCGCCGGCGAGAACCTCCTCCAGGGTTTCCATCAGGCGCACGGCGCTGCCGGCCTTGACGAGATAGCCGTGCGCCCCGGCTTCGAGCGCGGAGAAGACCTTGGCCTTGTCGGTGAAGGCGGTGAGCACCAGCACACGCGCCTCGGGCAGCAGTTCGCGCACCTTGCGGATGCCGTCGATGCCGCTCATGCCGGGCAGGCCGAGGTCGGAGAGCACCAGGTCGGCCGTCAGCCCGCCGCGGATGGCCTCCAGCGCGTCCTCCATGGTGGAGAAACCGCCGGCGCATTGGTAGCCGCCGCGCTGCTCGAGAACCATGGAGACCGATTCGCGGAAATCGGCGTGGTCCTCCACGAGAATGAGGCGGATCGGGTTTTCGGAAGTCATCAGTCCCTTGGCCATGTGCGGAAGTGATAGCGCGGCATCCGGCGTTCGGAAAGCGAAGCTTCAGGATTTCTGCGCCCGGGCGCGCCGCCTCGCCCGCCTGCCGGAATCGAGCGGCATGTCCAGCACCAGCCGCGTGCCCTCGCCCGGGCGGGTGTCCACCCGCAGTTCCGCGCCGAGGGCGTCGGCGCGCTGGCGCAGGGCGCGCAGTGTGGCCGGGCGTTCGAGTTTCGCGGGATCGATGCCCACGCCGTCGTCGGCGATGGTGATATGGAAGGATTTCTCCTCCTTGCGCACATCAACGGTCACCGCCGTGGCCTTGGCGTGGCGGAGGATGTTGTGGAGAGACTCGCGGAAAAACAAAAACAGATGGCGGGTTTGTTCCTCGGGCAGCTCCGCGAGCCAGGCCGCCTCGTTGGCGTGAAACTTCCAGTCGAGGGACTCCAGCATGATCGAACTGGTTTCCCGCAGGTGCTCCACCGTGGCGATGCGGTGATCGCCGCCCGGCCGCAACAGCCAGACGATGTCGCGCACGGCGCTCACCGTTTCCGCGGCGATGCGCTGGATGCGCCTCAGCTCCTCGGACGGCCCGGAGCGGCCTTCGGCGAGGTCGGCGAACATCTGGATGCTGCCGAGATTGCTGCCCACCTCGTCGTGCAGATCGCCGGCGATGCGCTCGCGGACCTTCTCCAACTCCCGCCGCGCCTGGATGCGGTAGCGGATGGGCAGGGCAACGATGGCAAACGCGCCGGCCGTGCCTAACAGGGCGAAGACCGCCAGCGCCCAGCCGCGCCATTGCGCAATGAGCGCCACACGCTCGGCGCGCAGTTGGTGGCGTCTCGTTTCAAGACCGAGGCGTTCATCCAGCCGCAGCAGCCAGTCGCGCACCGGGATGAGTTTGCCGTCCGGACCATGGCCGTCGCTGAGCGATGCGCCGCTCCAATACCGGCCGCCGGGGCCGATGATGTTGGGCATGCTGTCCGCCGATCGCACCGCCCGCCCGGCGGCCACATTGACATCACCGGACAACACCTCCACCTCGCTCAGCGCGAAAAACGCCGGGTATGTCTCCAGCCCCTTCCACAGCTCCACCGCCTCGATCCTCACATGCCGCGCCTTGGTCCGCTCTAGCAAAACCTCCACCGGGCTGTGCCCCGGGTTCCGGTAGTCGCGTTCCGCCAGCACCGCCCATGACCCGTCCATCCCGGTGTCCGAGACGGCAAGCGAGAGTTTCCTCGGAAAACCGAAACCGCTCGGCAGATCGGTGGTCGGACGCCGGGCGGGCATCAACCGGATGCCATCGATTTCCCGCTCCCCGCCAAGATCCACCTGCAGGGAGACCGATTCGTGCGGATCCTCGTGGCCGTTGGACAACCAGCCGACATTGCGGTGATCGTCCACCGGCATCTCGGGCAGGCCGAGCGGAGTCTGGCCATCCACCAGAAAGCCCGGGCTCCACAGCCAGGGTGCGGTCGGCAGTTGTCCGCCAAGCGCCTTGACCTCCGCGCCCAAAGCCACATTCCGCATGCCGGAGAATGCGAACGCCTCCGCCCACGCGTGGATATAAGCCCCCTCGCGATCCGCGTCTTTCACCAGCCTCAGCGCCCTCACCCGCAGGCCGGCGGCGCTCACCGGCGGATCAATCCGATAGACAAACGGATGCCCCTTTCTAACAGGATTGGAGCGTGCGGATTTCTCCTCCGCCACCAAAGCCAGCACCTCGCCTTCGGCATCCGTCAGCTCCACCACGAAACTCTCCGGCACGCCATACTGCGCATCGAGCCCGCCCGCGTCATAGCGTCGCGTGGGAACCAACGCCACCATGTCGACCTCCGCCTCCGCCGGCCAGCGGATCCCCGCCGCGAAACCTTGCCCCTCCGGCGGCGCCGCCTGGACATGGGTGGTGATGAATCCGCCGGTGCCGCCCTGATCGTCGATCGGGATGCGCGGCAATCCGCCGAGCGGCGCTTCCGTTTGCTCCATCTCCCGCTGGATTTCCCGCAGCCTGACGGAAAACGAGCGCGCCAGGCTTTCGTCCCAGGTTTCCTCCGCCACACATGCCGCGGCGGCAAGAGCGATGCCCGCCAAGGCGGCAAGGCATCGCATGATCCGTGAAACAAGCTCCGGCTTCATGGGAAATAAGTGTCCTCGTGCGAATAGGGCGGAGCGCAGCAACACAGGAAGCGCAGCGGCTCAAGCGCCCGGATGGTGTGCCAGGCCCCGGCCGGTATCAGGATCGCGTCGCCCGGCGCCACCTCGCGCTCGTCGCCATCGATCTCCATCAGTCCCCTGCCCTCCAGCAGATAGTAAAACTCCTCGCTCAGCCGGTGGTAATGCCGCTCGGTCGCCCCGCCCGCCGGAATCGTGGCCTCGGCAAGGCTCTGCCTGGCAACCGGCGCGTTCGAAAGATCCAGCAGGCTGCGGATGGTCGAGCCGTCCCTGGTGGTGAACGGGGGCTGTCCGTCGCGTTGGCGCACTTCCATGGGCGCAGCAAAGCACGCCCCGCCCGCCAGGGCAATCCAAGGAATCGATGGACAAGCCGCCGCCATCTTACATGCTCCGCGCATGCCCACCGTCCACGTCGATCTGGCCGAGCGTTCCTATGATGTCATCGTCGAGTCCGGCATTCTCGCCCGGGCCGCGGATGCCTTCGCCGCCGCCGGCATCCGGCCCTGCCGCGTCGCCGTCATCAGCGATGCCACCGTCGCCCCGCTTCATGCGGAAACGCTCACCGTCCCGCTCGAAAACGCCGGTTTTTCCCACTCGCTCCACACCGTGCCCGCCGGAGAGGCATCCAAGTCCATGGCCCGTGCGGAAACCGTCTGCCGCGAAATGATCCGCGCCGGGCACGACCGCAAATCGCTGCTCATCGCCCTCGGCGGCGGAGTCGTGGGCGACCTCGCCGGTTTCGTCTCCGCCATCTTCCACCGCGGCCTGCCCTTCGTGCAGATCCCCACCACCATCGTTTCCCAGGTCGATTCATCGGTCGGTGGCAAGACCGGCGTAAACGCGGCCGAGGGCAAGAACCTGTTAGGAGCCTTCCACCAGCCGAAGCTCGTCCTCGCCGATCCCGAAACACTGCGCACCCTGCCGGACCGCGAGTTCCACGAGGGCTTCGCCGAGGCCGTGAAACACGCCGCCATCCGCGATGCCGCCATGCTCGACGAACTCGCCGCTCTCGATCCCTCGGACCGCGATGTCCCCGCCGCCCTCATCGCCCGCAACATCGCCATCAAGGCGCGCGTCGTCGAAACCGACGAACACGAAACCCTCGGCATCCGCGCCCTGCTCAACTTCGGCCACACCATCGGCCACGGCATCGAGGCCTCCGTGCCATACGGCCAGTTGCTTCACGGCGAGGCAATCTCTCTCGGCATGCGCGCCGCCTTGCACCTCTCGGAAAAACACGCCGCGCTGCCCCGCTCCGCCTCGGAGCGGGTTCTGGCCGCGCTCCGCCACTTCGGCCTGCCGCTCGTCCTTCCCGAATCCATCACCACGGAAACGGTCATGGCCAAACTCGCCACCGACAAGAAATTCTCCGCCGGAACCATCCGCTTCGTCGTCCTCGATGCCCCCGGCAGCGCCACCGTCATCAACACCGTCACTTCCGCCGATCTCCGCGACGCCATCGAACACATCCGGCTGCCCCTCTGACCAGGATTCCCCTCGCCCCCGCCGAAGCCATCGTGTTTCATCCCGGCTGCGACAACTTCTGTTTTCAGGGTTGAATCCCCGGCCCCGCCGGATAGTTCTCGCGCAATGCCAAAAGCAAGGAAGCCCAAGTCCGCACCGCAAAGCGTCGCGGAACCGTCCATCGCACTGCACATCGGGGCGAGTTCCGTCTCGATGCTGGTGGCCGAGCGGCAGGACGACGGCACGCTCTCCCCGGTGGATTTCCTCGAACAACCGGCCGCCGTGGCGCGCGACATTTTCCGCCAGGGAACCGTCAGCTCCGGCACCATCGAGCGCGTGGTATCCATCATCAAGGGCTATCAGAAAGCCCTCGCCGAACTCGGGATCGATCCCCATCGCATCACCCGCGCCGCCGCCACCAACATCCTCTCCGAGGCCCGCAATCACGAAACCGTCACCAACCGCATCCGCATCGCCTGCGGCCTGCGCGTCGCCACCATCGACGATGGCGAGATGACACGCCTCATCTATCTGAAAACCCGGCGGCGCCTCCAGCATCTGCCGGCCATGCGCAACGACACCGCACTCGTGGTCCACGTCGGCCCCGGCAACACCCGGGCGCTCCTGTTCCAGAGCGGACGCATCACCCGCTACACCAGCTACCGCATGGGCACGCACCGCACCCGCGAGGCCGTGGACGGTTCCCACGCCGAGAGTTCCGCCCTGCTGCGGGTGATCCGCGAGCATGCCTTTGGCAACCTTGCGCAAATCCGTTTCGACTACTCGGATGTTAAGGTCGATGGAGTCGTCGCCATCGGTTACGAGATCCAATCCGTGGCCGAGGCGCTCACCGGCGGGAAACCGTCCTGCCCGCTCAAAACCCTGCGCCAGTTCGCCGTCTCCGCGGCCGGCATGAGCGACGTGGAGATGGTGAAACGCTTCCGCCTCGACTATCAGACCGCCGAGGCCCTGCTGCCATCGCTGGAAATCAATCTCGCCATCGCGGAAGCGTTCAAACTCGGCGAGATCCACATCCCGGACAGCGGCTACGAACAAGGGCTGCTTCACGATCTGCTGGTCTCGCGCGAACTCACCGGGGCCTTCGCCGGGGAAGTGCTGCGCTCCGCCCGCATTCTTGCCGCGCGCTATCAGTCGGACCCCAGGCATGGCGAACACGTCGGCAATCTCTGCGCCCTGTTTTTCCGCGAACTCGCGGACCTCCACCAACTCAACGACCACGACGCGCTGCTTCTTCAGGTGGCCGCCATCCTCCATGAGGTCGGCACCTACGTCAGCCCGCGGGCCCACCACAAACACTCGGAATATCTCATTCTCAACTCCGAGGTCTTCGGGCTCGACCGCACCGACGTCACCATCGTCGCGCTCGTCGCCCGCTACCACCGCCATTCCTGTCCGGTGCTTGATCACCCGGGCTACGCCGCGCTCCGCGTCGAGGACCGCATCCGGGTTTCAAAACTCGCCGCCCTGCTGCGGGTGGCGGACGCGCTCGAACGCACCCACGCCCAGCGCGTTTCCCAAATCGAAATCCGCCGCGGCAAGGGCAAACTCCACCTGCGCCTCCCCGGCCTCGCGGACGCCGCCGTGGAGCGCCTCGCCATGGCCTCCAAGGCCGACCTCTTCGAGCAGGTCTTCGGCCTCGCCGTGGTCATTGACGAATCGCTTTGACATGCCAGGCAAAGGGAATGAACCGCCCGGCCCGAAGGTTTTGCCCGACGGTTTTGCTTGAATCCCGGCCCCGCCCCCCTAGCGTCCACCCACTGCGGTTTCACCGGGAGGGGTGGCAGAGTGGTCGATCGCGCCGGTCTTGAAAACCGGAGAGCCGAAAGGTTCCGTGGGTTCGAATCCCACCCCCTCCGCCAATTTCTGAATAAAGATCCCCGCAGCAAGCCGCGGGGTATTCGGAATTCTTCTTTCCTCTCATGCGCCGCAAGCGGCGGGGAATCAGACCCTCCTGAGATTGATTCCACTGGCGTCGCTGATGGCGGCGGTGAAGCGGTTTTCTCCGACACGCAGCACGAAGCTGCCGGGGTCGTAGCGCAATTCGAGGTCGGTGGTGATGGGGCAATAGCGGGTTCCGAGAATAGCCCTTGGCAGGAAACCATTTCTGCGGTAAGATTTTCCCACCATGACGACAGTTCTCTCCAAAAAAGGCCAGATTGTCCTGCCCAGTTCGGTGCGGGAGCAACTGCATCTGGAGCCGGGGCAGGATTTCGAGGTGTTGATCGACGACGAGGACACCATCCTGCTCCGCCGAATCTCCCATCCGCCGAATCACGGACTGGTGGATCATCTGCTCGCCTGCCCATCACCGTTTGATGTGCCACCACGAGCCAAGGACTCCTCTCCACCGATTGCCCTGTGAGCTACCTCGTCGATACGAATGTCTTCAGCGAACTCGCCAAGTCCAAGCCGGACGCTCAAGTGATGGCTTGGCTTCGCGGTCACGAGCCGCAACTCTACGTCAGCACCATCACTATTGGAGAACTGCGTCGGGGCATTGAGAGATTGCCTTCGGGAAAAAGAAAAACGGCGCTCCAATCGTGGCTCACTGGTCTCTGCAAGCGCATGGATGGCCGGGTTCTCAGCTTCAACACAGGCGTGGCCCATGTCTGGGGTCAGCTCATGGCTGGTTGGGAGAAAAAGGGTATCACCGTTCCCTCCCTCGACAGCCAGCTTGCCGCCACCGCCCATCGCCACGGTTTGATGATAGTGACCCGAAATGTTTCTGATTTTCATAATACCGGGGTAAAGCTCCTCAATCCGTTCGAGGCGTGAATAGGATAGCTTCGGATAGCCGGGTAATGCTGGGTTCGATATTACCATGCAAGCGAACAAAATTTAACATCGAACAAAAATGAAGCGCCCATCACTTCCCTCGGCTATAGAGGTTGAGGTTCTTACGAAAAGCGCCCGGCGTTGCGCTCTTTGTTTTGGCTTGGAAAATGATTTTTCGGAGAAGAAGGGCCAGATCGCGCACCTGGATAAAAATCATTCCAATCATTCGATTCACAATCTTGTCTTTTTATGTCTGGATCATCATGATAGCTACGATGGCAGATCGAGTCAAAGCAAGGGTTACCAAAACCCAGAGATCTCCCACTACAGAAATCTTCTTTATGACACTGTTTCGAAGCGGATACCAAGAGAGCAACGATTTGAAAAGGAGATATCTATTTCCGAGAAGCAGTTTGAAGTCGTCGGATCCATCGCGCTTCGCTATTTCTCTTTGGAAAAATCAAAAGACTTGCTTGAAAAGCAGATTATGGCCAGAGCCCAAGCTATTCGTAATTTCTTCAAATACATTAACGGATGGGAAAGAAAGGAAACATCGAATTCATGTGATGATGACGGTGATGATGAATATGATCGTCAATATGAATATCACGTTAATTTCATTCGTGAAAACCTATCAATCCCTCAAGGCGTATATGGATTGATATGCGACGGGGAAATTTCTGATTCATGGATTGAGAATGTGGAATATCTTGTTTCGGTCTGGACGGCAGGTGAGGCCACGTATGACGAATGCACTGATTTGATTTGGGAGCTGGATGATCGTTACGATTTTGACATGCACTGGATTCTATTTGGAATACCAAACAGTGATCTGCCTCGACTTGCATATCACTACCTTCAAAACTTCGTGTATGTGTTTGGTCTCCGTGGTCAATCCAAACATAGAGACAAGCAAGTGGATTCAAGCGATTGAAATCGTGAGAATCCCACACCTTGACTAGCCATGCCATTAGGAAAATTTTTACCGGAATTATATCCAAATCTTCATCCCATTTTTATTGAGTGTCGGAATGGAAATGCAAACTCAGTGCGATCGTTTCTGGAAACAGGTATCAGTGTAGACTTTAAAGACGAAAACCATGCCAGCCTCATTGCCACTTCGATTGAGGGAGGATATTTGGAAATAGTAAAAATTTTGATCAACCATGGCCTTGATGTGAACGCGCCAATCAATCGTTTTGGTGAAACTCCCTTGTTGAGGTCTCTGAGTGAAAAACAAATTGAGATTGTTTGCTTTCTTTTAGATTCGGGGGCAGATCCGAATCTTGCAGATCAGATTGGTTTTAGCCCGCTAATGTCAGCTTCTGCTGGCGGAGATACCGAGATGATCGAGTTGCTGATCAGTCGTGGCGCAGATCAGAATCAAATCAGTGATAGAGGAAGGAGTCCATTGCTGGCGGCTGTCGCCAGTGATCAAGTGATTGCAATCAATTGGTGGTTGGCAAACGGTGCCAATCCGGAACAAAGAGACGCAAACGGCAGCACGGCATTGATCATCGCCGCAAAAGGGGGCAAATTGGCGGCAACACAAACGCTCTTGGATCACGGGGCCGACATTCTTGCCAAAGACAAACGGGGCAAGACCCCCGAGGACTGGGCGAAGGCGAACGGGCACCAGAAGATTGTGGAATTACTTCAGTCGCGCATGGGTTCATGATCCTTCAAGCGGAATTTATTAAAATGTCCAAACCTCCGCACCCGCCAAAGCCCTTGAAGGTTCCGCCAAGGTGCAATGCCTTCAGGGAAAGCTCACCGTCTCAAACATATAGTCACCTTCAATGGACTCATTTGATATCAGCCTCGGCCAACTGCAAACCGGCTGCCGGACCTTGCGCGGGCAGTTTCGCTTTCGCCTCGCTGGGGTTGCCTGCCTGGTGATCGAGTCCCGGACTCGTTCGAACATCCCCCGCTTCGTCGCCTCCGCGAGCAATCCTTCCGAAACCGACAGGACCATCCACAACGAGTTCATCTGATCGAGTGTTTTGATGAAACTGATGCTGAGGGGGGCGATTTCACCGCTCCGCCCGGCTTCCAATCGCTGTTCCGCGATGATTGAGCAAGCCATCAGGAGGGCCGCCACTTCCTGCGCGGCGGTTTCAGGAGTATGACTGTGCAGGACGTCACCACCCCTCATATGGATCTTCAGCTCCTTATGGAATATCTCATGTTCCCACCTGAAACCATAGAGTTTCAACAGCTCGATGGCCGGATATTCCCTTTCATCGGTTAGGGTTGTCCAAAACCTCACTTCGGTCCATTTCCCGCCGCCCGGCTTCCTGATCCTTCCTT
>CAZKQK010000153.1:0-12007 GCA_964554865.1 uncultured Luteolibacter sp.
CATCGCGCGCGTGCCATGCCCCATTCCTACCCCGCCATTGCCATCACCGCAAGCGCAAAATAAATTATTTCTGTCTCTTGTTATTTGTGTTTGGGGGATCAGGGGCGTTTGAGGGTGAGGCGCGCCAGGTTTTGGGTTTCGGGGGTTTGGGTTAGCCAGTCGAGGTGGGTGGTGGTGATCCATTTCTGGGTGCCGGCGGGGAGGTGGGCCATGAGGGCGTTGCGACGGGTGGGGTCGAGTTCGCCGAAGATGTCGTCCATGAGGTAGATGGGTGGGCGGCCGCCACGGGTTTCGAGGAGTTTGCCTTGGGCGAGCTTGAGGGCGAGGGCGAGGGTGCGTTGCTGGCCCTCGCTGGCGAAGTCGGCGGCGGGCATGCCGAGGATGCGGAGGCCGAGGTCGTCGCGGTGGGGGCCGACGACGGCCTGGCGCACGCGCCATTCGCGCTCGCGGGCCTGGAGGATGGATTCGCGGAGGTCGGGGCCGCTGGCGGGGAGGTATTGGAGAGTGAGAGCCTCGTTTCCTCCGCTGACGGAGTCCTGGGCGGAGGCGGCGAGAGGCGCGAGTTCCGTGACGAGGCTGGCGCGGGTTTCCATGAGAACGGCGCCGTGTTCGACCATGATTTCCTCGTAGGAGAGGATTTCCAAGTCGCGGGGCCTGCCTTCCTTGAGGAGGAGGTTTTTGGATTGGAGCGCGCGGCGGTAGCGGCTCCACGAGCGGCGGTAGCGCTTGTCGATCTGCGCCCCGATGAAGTCGAGGTAACGCCGTCTGCCCTCGCCCGGGCCGCGGATGAGATCGAGGTCCTCGTTTCCCATCCATACGACGAGTCCGCCGTCGTCGAGATAGGCGCTTTTGCCGGGGCGCTCGTCGCCATCGACCTTGAACAGCATGCCGTCCCGGGAGTGGTGGATCCGGCGTTCGACGGCCCAAGGATCGCCGGCGACGCCGAAGGCTCCAGCACCGTCGATTCTGGCGAGGGTGCCCATGCGGTTGGTGCGCGGCGAGTGGAGGCGGATGAGGACGCAGATGGCTTCCAGCACGGAGGTTTTGCCCTGGGCGTTGTCGCCGGTAATGATGGCACCGGCTTCCGGCACCTCGATATCGAGGGTGGGGAAGCAGCGGAAATCCTGGAGCCTGAGCGAACGGAGCACGCGCGGGTGTAACTTCAAATGAGGCGGGGGAAAAGCGAAGCCTGCGGACTGATGGAGCGTATTGGCGCGACGCCGGTCATTTTCCGCTCCATCCGCCACCGAGCGCCTTGGCGAGGGCGGCCAGGGTGATGCGCTGCTGGGAGGCGATTTGCGCTAGAACCAACTGGACTCGCAGCACGGTGCGATCCGCCTCGACGACTTCGAGATAGGAGCTGAGGCCTTTGTCGAAACGTTCGTCCGCGAGTCGCCGGGTGTCGCGGGCGGATGCGAGGGCTTTCTCAAGCGAGGTGCGGGAGCGGGAGAGTCCCCGGAGATCGGTGACGGCGTCCTCGACCTCGCGCAGGGAAACGAGGAGGGTGTTTCCGTAATTCGCGAGCGCCTCGTCGCGCCGGCTGACAGCGGCATCGAAGTTGGCGCGATTGGTTCCTCCATCGAAGACAGGAGCCGCCACGCCGGCACCGAGCGAGAGGACGCGGTTTTCCCAACGGAGGAAATCGCCGGCCTCCAGGGATTCCAATCCACCCGAGGCACCGAGGGTGAAATTCGGATAGAAGGCGGCCTCGGCGACGCCGATGCGGGCGTTGGCGGCGCGGAGTTCCTGCTCGGCGGCGCGGACGTCCGGGCGGCGGCCGAGGACTTCGGCCGGGAGACCGGCGCGGATGGCGGGCATCGATGCGCCGAGCCCGCGTTTGGCGACGGAGAAATCCGAGGGTCGGCTGCCGCAGAGCACGGCGAGGGCATGCTCGGCGGAGCCCCGCTGGCGTTGGACCAGGGCGAGGTCGTTGTTGGCGAGTTCGAGTTCGGTGCGGGCCTGGCTGGTGCTGAGTCCGTCTATCAGACCGGCGTCGGCCCTGCTGGCCTGGATGTCGAGGGTGTCCTTGCGGGAGCGGATGGTTTCTGTTAGAACGCGTTCCTGGTCATCGAGTCCGCAGAGGAGGAAATACTGGCGCGCAACCTCGGTGGCGATGCCGAGACGCCGGGCGTCGAGCAGTGCCTCGGCGGCCGCGGCCTGCGCGGCAGAAGCCTCTAACAGCCGTTTGTTCCGCCCCCAGAGGTCGGGATCGTAGGCGAGATCGAAGGTGCCGCGGTAGCGTTGGTTTTCGAGGTCGATGGAAACGCCGGGCGGCAGGTTTTGGGCGACGGTCTGCTCCGAGTTGCGCGCGATGCCCGCGGAACCGTTGAGATCGAGGGTGGGAAACATGCGGGCGCGGTCGAGGCCGACGAGGGCGCGCGCGGTGTCGAGCCTGGCCTTGGCGGCGGCGAGGTCGTTGTTATTGGCGAGGGCGCGGTCAACGAGGCGGTTGAGTTCGCGGTCGTTGAAAAGCCGCCACCATTGGTCGGGCAGGCGGCTGCCGGGAGTGGCGGAGGTTTCCTTCCACTTCGAGCCGCCGGAGAGGCCGGGCAGCGCGAAATCCGGACCAAGGGTGCATGATCCCAACAGAACGGCCGCGGCGGGGATGAGGAGGCGTGGCTTCATGGGACTCAGTCGAAAGCGGTTGGCAAAGCGGGATCGGCGTGGTGACGCCAGGCGAGGTCCAGATAATGGCGCGCGGCCCGGTCCGGGCACAAGGGCGGGATGGAGTCCCGGGAAAACCAGTCCGCGCCGCTGGTTTCATGGCTGGTGGCAAGGGTGCCGCCGGTGGGTTTGCAGAGAAACATCAGCTTGTAAACGTGTTCCGGCTGGCGCGGGTGGCCCTGCCGGTCCTTGTCCCAGCAGGCGATGAGTTTGACGACCTCCGCCTCGATGCCCGACTCCTCGCGGACCTCCTTGGCGGCGTTTTCGGCGGGGCTCACGTTCAGGTCCGCCCAGCCGCCGGGAAGGGTCCACAGGCTGTTGGAGGTCTCGCGGACCAAGAGGATTCTGTTAGATATGTCGATCACGGCGGCGCGCACATCGACCTTGGGAGTGGCGTAGCCGAACTCATGGGGCCAGCGGAAACCGGGAGCAATGGTTTCGAGCGGTTGCGAGGCGAGGTCGTGCAGACGGCGGTAGCGGGCGAGATCGAACTCGTTTTGCGCATAGCGCAGGCCCTCGGCGGCGATCGAGCGGAGTTCCCGCGAAAAGGTGATGGGATCGGAGGGATTCATGATTCGGGCGCCTCGATATAAACATCCACCTGCTGGCCGACGTAAACCGGCGGATCGGCGGGCTTGTCGAATGAAAAAATGACCTGCAACACGCGGGTATCGACCCGCTCGGTGGATGCTCCGGTGAGTGAAACCTTGGGGATGACATAAGGCTCGACGCGCACAAACCCGAGAGGGAACGAAACCTTGGGATCGCCCTTGAGGCTGGCGGTTCCCTTTTGTCCGGCGCGGATGCGGGTGGCGTTCTGCTCGTCCACATCGGCGCGCACCTGGAGGCGCGTCAGATCGCCGACGATCATGGCGGGATTGCGCGGCATGGTGGCGGCGTATTCGCCCTCGCGGATGTTGAGCTGGATCACGCTGCCATCGCGCGGGGAACGCACGGTGAGGCGGTCGATGAGGATGCCGAGGCTGGTTCGCTCGCTTTCCGCGGCGGCGGATTCGGCGAGAGCGGCGGCGAGCTGGGCCCCGGCGACCGTGACATCCTGCTTGCGGCGGTCCAGATCATCCTGCGAAACGGCGCGGGGATCGGTGACGGTCTCGATGCGGGCGAGTTGGGAGCGGAGCTTGGCGAGTTGCGCCTCGGCCACGGCGACGCCGGCCCGGGCGACGCGCTGTTTGGCGAGCACGTTGATTTCCTGGGCGCGGAGGTCCGAATCATCGAGGCGGAAGAGGACCTCACCCTTCGCCACCACATCGTCCACCTTGACCTTCACTTCCCTGACAAGGCCGGGCTGCGGCACGCCGATGGCGACGTTTTCGCTGAGCGCCTCGATGATGCCGGTGGCGGAAACGAGGTGGGCGAAGGGCTTGGGTGCGGGCGGCACCGGCGGCTCGCCGGGCGGCGGCATGGCGCGCTCGGCCTGGATGCTGTCAACCCGGGTGATCATCCACACGCCGAGCAGGGCGGCGATGATGGTGCCGTAGCGGAGGATGGTGGAGAATATTGCCATGATATGTTTTTGTTAGATGGCGTGTTCGTGGACGAAGTGGGGCGGCTCCGCGTGGATCTGACGTTTCTCCCCGATGATCTCGCCATCGTCCATGCGGGCGATGCGGTCGGCGTAGGAGAAGATGCGGTTGTCGTGGGTGACGATGATGACGGCGCGGTCCGGAGAGCGGGCGACGTTGCTGAAAAGCCCGAGGACGATCTCGCCGTTCTGGGCGTCGAGCGCGGCGGTGGGTTCGTCACAGATGACGAGCGGCGGCTCGTGGACGAGCGCGCGGGCGATGGCGACGCGCTGCTGCTGGCCGCCTGACAGTTTGTTAGGCCGCTCGTGCCAGCGCGGGCCGAGGCCGACGGTTTCGAGCGCCGCGCGGGCGCGGCGGATCGCCTCGCCGTGGCGGACGTTCTGGATGAGCAGCGGCACGCCGACGTTTTCCGCGATGCTGAGGGTGGGGATGAGATTGAACTGCTGGAAGATGAATCCGATGTGGCCGGCGCGGAATCCCGTGAGCGCGCGGCCCGACATGGCGGTGAGGCGTTTTCCGAAAACATCGATCCCGCCGCTTTCCACGGCGAGGGTGCCGGCGATGGCGCTGAGCAGGGTGGTCTTGCCACAGCCCGAGGGGCCCACGAGCATGAGGATCTCGCCGGCATAGGCCTTGAGGCTGGCGCGCTTGAGGGCGTGGATGCGGTCGTTTCCCGCGCCGAAGTGTTTTTCCACCTCGCGGACATCGACGACGACCCTGCCTTCGGACTCGTTCATGCGCGGAAGACCATGGCGGGTTCGTAGAGGCTGAGGCGGATGATGCCGATGAATGCGGCGACCATGCAGATGAGCTGGATGACGCCGAAGGCGACGACCGGTATCTGCCACGGCATGACAAAGGGCGGCTGCTGGGCGTTGATGGCGGCGAAGGCGAAGCCGGCGGTGGCGAGCAATCCGATGCCGAAGCCTATCATGCCGACCACCGATGACTGGATGACAAGCATCAGGCTGAGGCGGAGGTTTGACATGCCCATGGCCTTGAGCGCGCCGAGATATTTCAAGTTATCCAATACGAAAGCGTAGAAGGTCTGGCAGGCGATGGCGATGCCGACGATGAAACCGATCATCACGGTGGTGCCGAAGGAGATGGGTATGCCGGTGTTTTTCACATACCACCAGACGGTGGAGGTGTTGAAATCGTCGGGGTTGTCACCGAAGCCGCGGTTCACATAGGCGCGCAGGCCGGTCTTGCGGGTGATCTCGGCGGCGGCGTCATCGGCGGACATGCCATCGACGGGAGCGGCGATGACGGCGGAGAGCATCTTGCGGGAGGCGGGTGTGTATTGCAGCGCGCGTTCGTAGGTGGTCCAGAGGTAGGGTCCGCCGGTGAACGAACGCATGGCGTGGCAGATGCCGACCACGCGGGCCTCGATGTCATTGATCTCAAAGCGGTCGCCCACGCGGATCGGATGGTTTTCGTCCTTGGCGAGGCGGGTGACGGCGAGTTCGTCGATAACCACGGTGTTGGGCAGGCGGAGGTCCTCAAGGTTGCCATCGATCATGCGGACCGGTCCGCCCGCGAGGGACGCGGAGTCGATGCCTATCAACTGGACGGTTTTGAAACTGCCGTTTTCCAAGCGCACCCGCTGGATGCCGGAGTAGAGCGGCATGGCCCACTTCACTGCGGACACGGAACGGACGCGGGAGACATCGGTATCGCGGAGGGGGTTGGTTTCGTTCACCTGCTCGACGCGTTCCTCGACGACAAAGATCGGCGCCCCGACGTTCTTGAGGGTGGAGGTGGTCCAGGTCATCAGGCCGCAGAAAACCGATGCCTGCTGGACGATGAGAAAGGTGGCGAAAAACAAACCGGCCACCAGCATGAGGTACTTGGCCGTATCGCCGAAGAGCATTTTGAGAGCGAGGCCAGTCATGCGGTGTGGGGATGGTGAGTCCGGCGGGGCGACCGGCTGAAATTAGCAGCGACCGGGCCGTCCGCAATGCGCGAGGGGGGCATCCGGGCGATTTTCCCGCAAGAGCGTTTGAAACGGCGGCGGAAATCCGGTACGTGGGGGCTGTCA
This sequence comes from uncultured Luteolibacter sp., assembly GCA_964554865.1. GTDB lineage: Bacteria > Verrucomicrobiota > Verrucomicrobiia > Verrucomicrobiales > Akkermansiaceae > Luteolibacter. The sequence goes on from CAZKQK010000153.1 coordinate 6,250, forward strand.
TGCGCGGAATCGACGAGTGGTTTTCATCGGAAGAGACAGGGGCGGGGTTCCGTCATTGCGCTTCCTGCCGGCTGCCGCTTCTGGAAATCGACGCGCCGTGGGTGGTGAACAAGGACTACGCGCATGGCGAATGCGTGCTGGAATACGCCATCTGCCAGCCGTGCCGCGACCGTTTGTCCGAGGAGATTCCGGAGTCCACCAAGGCGGCGATCCGCGGGTTTCTGGAGGAGGAAATCGACTGGGGCGCGAGGTTCGCCGAGTTTTTCACGTCAGGGGATGAATCGGTGCGTTTCGAGCGATGCATCGCGTGCCGCAGCCTGCGGGAGGGATTGGAGGGGTTTGCGATTTCGGGCTTGTTCGATGGCGAGGGTCATCCTGTGATCGGGCCCTTGCCGCTGCTGATCTGCCGCGGCTGTTACTCGCGGATGACCTCGCTGCTGTGTGGGAAGGGCCGCGCGGTATGGCAACGGTTTCTGGCCGAGTGTTTCGAGGGGCCGTTCGACGATGACGACCCGGGGGTTTTCTGAACCGCCGGGTCAGGCGGATTCGAGCGCCTCATCGAAGGCGGCGACGATCCGCGCCGCCGGTTCGAGGCCGCAGGAAACCCGCAGGAGGTTTGCCGGAACGCCGCAGCCCTCGGCCCATTCGAGTTCGGTGTAGTGGGCGAGCATCGTGTAGGGACACACCAGCGTGAACGGCGTGCCGAAACTGGGACCTTTGCTCAATTTCAGCGCGTCATAGACCTTCGGGGTCTTCCTGGGGTTCTTCAGCACGAAGGACATCAGGCCGCCATAGCCGCCGTTGCGCTTGCGGACGGTGTCGTAGTTTTCCCGCGTGGTCAGGGACGGATGCCAGACCTGGGAGACAGCGGGATGGTTGGCGAGGCGGGTGGCGAGTTCCAGGCCGTTGGCGTTCACCGTCTTCATTCGTTTGGCGTAGCCCTTCAGATTCGAGAGCAGCACCTCGGCGTCGCCGATGTAGAGGGGAGCGCACTCGGCGGAGTCGATGGCCAGGGATTCGCAGATGGCGGCGGCCAGCGGCGAGTCCGCGCGGACGGCGGCCATACCGGCCATGACATCGCCCTCGCCGGAGATCCACTTGGTGAGGCTGCCTGTGACGACATCGGCGAATTTCAGCGCCTCGACATTCGCCGGCCCGGCCGCGGAGTCGTCCACGATGAATGGCGTGGAACTCGCCGCACAGGCCTCGGCCACCCGGGCGAGGTCGATGGTCCTGAGCAGCGGGTTTCCCGGAACTTCGGTGAAAACCCCGGCGAATTCGCCCTGACGGATGCGTTTGAGCGCCTCGTCGAAGGATTCGCCGGTGGCCTCATTCAGATAGACGACACCATGCCCGAAAAACTCCTGCACCTTGAGGCAATCGACATAGGGAAACTCGATTTGCAGGGTTTTCATGCCCTTGGCCAGACCGGGCAGCGCGCGCAGGACGGAGGTCACGGCGGCCATTCCGCTGGAGAAGACGAAGGTGTGATCCGGTTCCGCGCCGGCAAGCTTGGCCACCGCACGGGCGATGAGGTGGGACTTGGAACCCTCGCGCATGCCGCCATCGAGGAAATCCTGGGCCTGCCTGCTGCTGACCACCTCGCCGGAGAAGCGCCAGTAAAGATTCGCATCCGCTTTGGCCTTGGCCGGCACGATGAGAGCCTGGAAGCCATGATAACTGCTGATCCGCACCGCTGTTTCCGCACGTCGTTCCACCCAGCGGTGGGCGCGTTGCACCGAGGCGCGGGTGGGAAGCACCACCACGTCCTCGCTTTCGAGGGCGATCTCGGCCTTGGCGTTTTCGAAGATCCGCTCGACGGTCGGGTGCTTGAAAAACCTCGGGTAGCCCACGCGCATCCGCTTGAGCACCTTGTCGCGGCCCTCCTCGTAACCGATCACCGAACTCCACGTCGGCAGGCAAACCGAGCACGCGTGAGGGGAATCCGGGAGCGGCACTCCCAGATCCTTCTCCTGCCAGGCGGGTTCGGCCGAGAGGTCACGCGTCACGCCCCCTCCATGAATGCCCGGGGGACTTTGGGCAAGCCGTATCCTCGACCCGATCCCCACGGCCGGGGGCCGGAAGGGCGATACTCCGCATTTCCTGTCATCAACCGCTTCAAATCGGTTTGATCGCGCTTGCGACAAACCGGAAACCGTCAGCGCCTGAAAGCTTGCCGCGGACCGGACGGCCGCCAAAGTCGCGGGAAACCATGTTCCGTTCCGCAAACCGAATCCTACCCCTGCTGGCAGCCGCGGCAGGCCTGGTCGCGGTGGCCGTCTGGGCCGCCCGGAGGGAGCCATCGCCCCCTCCCTCTGCCGCACCACCGCCGGTCGCCGCCATCGCCCCGCCGGACTACGAAACCATCCCCGCCTCCGCCGACGGGATAGGCAAGGTGTTCATGGGGCGCGAGATCGCGAAAGTCATGGGCCACGAAGGCATTGGCTGGCTGGAACGTGGCGGGCGCGAGGCGGAGGAAGCCCCCTCGCGGCTGATCGCGGCGCTCGATCTGGCGCAGGACAGCGTCATCGCCGATATTGGCGCGGGCTCCGGATACCACTCGCTGCGGATCGCGCCACGGATTCCCCGGGGCCGGGTGGTGGCGGTGGACATCCAGCGGGAAATGCTCGACTTCATCTCCGGCCAAGCCGGGAAACGGGGCATCGGCAATATCACCGTGCATCAGGGCGCGATCGACGATTCGAAACTTCCCGCCAACTCGCTGGACGCGGCGCTGATGGTGGACGCCTATCACGAGTTCTCGCATCCCCGGGAAATGCTCGCGTCGCTACTGCTTGCGCTGAAACCCGGCGGCCGGGTGTTTCTCACCGAGTTCCGCGGCGAGGACCCGCGGGTGCCGGTCAAGCCCCTGCACAAGATGACCGCCGGGCAGGCGCGCCGGGAATTCGAGGCCTGTGGATTCCGTTTCCTTGAAAACCGCCGCCATCTGCCGTGGCAACACCTGCTGGTCTTCGGAAAACCGGAGGAGTAAGCGGGAAATCCCCGCCGCGATCACATCCGCTCCGGACAACGGATGCCTAACAGGCCGAGACCGGTCACCAGCACGCGCGATGTCAGTTCGCAAAGCGCGAGACGGCTGGAGCGCAGCGGCTCGTCGGACTTGAGCACCGGGCAGGCCTCGAAAAACGAGTGGAAGGCGCGTGCCAGTTCCAGCAGGTAGTTCGCCAGCAGGTTCGGCCGGAAATCATCCAGGACCAGCGGCAGCGACTCTCCGAAGCGCGCGTGCAGCCGGGCCAGGTGGATCTCCTCCGGCGTCTCTAACAAAATCTCCGCCGCCGACGCGTCGAAAGGCCCGTCAAGTTTCCGGAAGATCGAGCGGATGCGCACGCTGGAGTATTGAAGATAGGGCGCGGTGTCCCCTTGCAGCGCGAGCATGCGGTCCCAGGCGAAAACATAATCCGTCAGACGGTTCTGCGAAAGCTCGGCGAACTTGACCGCGCCAATGCCCACGATGCCGGCGGTCTCCGCAGCCTCCTCGCCCTGAAGGTCCGGGTTCTTTTCCGCGATGACCTTGGCCGCGCGTTCGACCGCCTCGTCCAGCACCTCCACAAGGCCCACATTGTCCCCGGAGCGGGTCTTCATCAGCTTGCGATCCTCGCCGAGGATCGAACCGAAGGCGATGTGGCGGAAGTCGCCGGTTTTGCCCCAGCGGGCGGCGGCGTCGAAAATCTGGCGGAAATGCAGCGTCTGCGGCACGCCGACGACATACCAGATCCGGTCCGCCTTCCATTCGTCAATGCGGTATTCGAGCGTCGCCAGATCGGTGGTGGCGTAGAGGAATCCGCCGTCCGCCTTGCGGATGATGGCGGGATTGTCCGTCCAGCCCTCCTTGTTCCGGACGCGGAACGGATCCTCCTCCGGTTTCCTCACGCCGTCCGAAAAGATGCAAGCCGCCCCCTCGCTCTCGCGGGCGAGGCCTTTTGTTAGAAACTCCTCCACCAGTCCGGCGAGGCGGTCGTTGTAGAAACTCTCGCCCAGCCAGTGATCGAACTTCACGTCGAGGATGTCATAGATCCGCCGCAGGCCGCGCTTCGAGACATCCACGCACCGTTGCCAGATGGCCAGGTTGTCCGCATCGCCGGCCTGGAGCTTCACCAGTTCGTTCTTGCAGGTCTCCAGCACCGCGGGATCGGCCTTGGCCAGCGAGTTCACCTCGCGGTAAACGCGGAGCAGCTCGGCGATGGGATCGGCCTCGAGCGCGTCCGCGTTCATCACCGTCTTCCATCCGTGGAGGATCATGCCGAACTGCGTGCCCCAGTCGCCGATGTGGTTGTCCGCGATCACCGTGAAGCCGAGAAACCGCGCGATGCGGCACAGCGAGTCGCCGATGATCGTCGAGCGGATGTGGCCCACATGCATCGGCTTGGCCACGTTTGGCGCGGAGAAATCCACCACCACCGTCCGGCCCCCGCCAATGGCGGGGACGCCGAGTTTTCCATCGCCTAACAGCTCCGCCACCCTGGCCGCGTAGGCCCCGGGCAGAATGCGGAAATTCACGAATCCCGGCCCGGCGATGTCGGCGGTGGCCAGGCCGTCGAGGCTGATGCGGTCGATGATTTCCCGGGCAAGGGCGCGCGGGTTGGTCTTGAGCCCCTTGGCGAGCACCATCGCGGCGTTCGTCTGATAGTCGCCGAAGCGCAGGTCCGCCGCGGCGGTCACGGTGGCGGCCGCAGGTTCGCCCGTCACGGCCCGGAGGGTCGCGTTCAGGCGGCGTTCGAGTTCCTGGATGAAGGTCATGGAAAGGGGATGGGAGCGCCGGGTTTCTCAAGCCCCGGGAGCGGCGGCCCGGGATGGCTTGCAGTCGAGAATGGCAAGAATCCTGTCGCGCGTTTCCGCGGCGGCAAGCTGGCGGCGGATCTCGCAGTTGGTGAACATCTTGGCGATGGCGGCCAGCGTGCGGAGGTGCAGGTGGTAGTCCTTCCGCGGCACGATGAAGAGGATGATGAAATGCACCGGCGCGTTGTCGATCGCCTCGAAATCGATCCCCTTGGCCGAGCGGCCGAACACGGTGACCACGTTCTCCAGCGTATCCGAAAACGAATGCGGAATCGCCACACCCGAGCCGATGCCGGTGCTCACCTGCTCCTCGCGCGCCTGGAGCGAGGCGAGCGACTCATCCCGCTGGCTGGCCGGCAACATGCCCACGGCGACCAGGTGATCCACCAGCTCGGTGATAGCCGTCCAGTGTCCATCCGACTTCATGTCGAGGATGATCTGGTCCGTGCTGAGCAGTTTCGCCAACTTCATGGTTGCAAGTCGATTCCGCAAATCCTTGCGGCCGGGGGGGCGAGTGGGTACCGCCGGACTCGCGCCTTGGCAAGCGGTTTTCCCGTCCCCCGGGGTGGGCGCGGGCATGCTCCGGGCGGGAAACCGGACCCTTGCCGCCACCCAAAGCCACCTGGGGGAGAGCCCCGGGACCGGAGCGGTCAAGCCGCCTGCCCGGGATTCCGGAGACTGAACGGGCCGGGTGCCGCGCGTCAGCGGCGCCGGCGCAGGAGCGGCGGCGTGCCGAGGGAACCCAACAAAACCGCGGCGGGTTAAAAACTGATCCGGCGGCGTGCCATCGGGCCGGGGATGCGGGCGGTGGCGGGAGCGGCCACAGTCGCCGCGGCGGAACCGGTGGAAACGCCTGACAATTGAAAATGAATGACATGAAGCGGCAGGATTCTCTTGTCCATTTCCCGGTTGTCCGGTGCTTGGGTCGATCTTTGACTGCGGACCGGCGTTGGGTGAAGCC
>CAZKQK010000154.1:0-11931 GCA_964554865.1 uncultured Luteolibacter sp.
ACGCCTCCGGCACCTTCAACAAGACCACCCGCGACGCGGCGTGGTCGCGCATGGAGCAGGCGGGCTGCCAGTTGATGAGCTGGTTCGGCGTCGCCTGCGAGCTGCACCGCGACTGGCGCAACGATATCGAGGGACTCGGCGCGCTCTTCTCGAACCATCTGCCGTCCTACCGCTGCCTGATCACGAGCTACCTGGCGGGGCAGGCGGCGAAGAAATAACGTCGAAGAAATAAGCATCCGCACCATGACAACCAAAGGTATGAAACCAAAACCGAATACGCTCAAACAATGGGCCGCCGCCCTGTCCGCTCTGTTGATCGCGGCGACCGCGCAGGCGGCGGATACGAAGAAGCCCAACATCCTCGTCATCATGGCCGACGACATCGGGTGGTTCAACCCGAGCTGCTACAACAGCGGCATGATGGGGTATCAGACGCCCAACATCGACCGCATCGCCAAAGAAGGCGCGCGGTTCACTGATTGGTATGGGCAGCAGAGCTGCACGGCGGGACGCGCGGCCTTCGTCACGGGGCAATCGCCCATCCGCACCGGCCTGACGAAAGTCGGCCTGCCGGGCGCGGATATCGGTCTGCAACCCGAAGACCCAAGCGTCGCCGACTTCATGAAGAACCTCGGCTACGCGACGGGACAGTTCGGGAAGAACCACTTGGGAGACCTCAACAAGTGCCTCCCGACCGTCCACGGTTTCGACGAGTTCTTCGGCAATCTCTATCACCTTAACGCCGAGGAAGAGCCTGAGAATCCCGACTACCCAAAGGCGCCCGAGTTCAGGAAGAAGTTCGGCCCGCGGGGAGTCATGCACTGCTGGGCCACCGACGCCGACGACGCCACCGTCGATCCGCAATTCGGCAAAGTCGGCAAGCAGAGGATCGAGAACACCGGCCCGCTGACCGTCGAGCGCATGAAGACCATCGACGACGAGTTCACCGATGCCGCCCTCGCATGGATCGACCAGCAGTCCAAGGGGGACAAGCCGTTCTTCTGCTATTACAACGCCACCCGCATGCATGTCTTCACCCACCTCAAGAAGGAGAGCGTGGGCAAGACGGGCCTTGCGGCCTTTGGAGCCAAGGATCCCAACCAGATCGTCATCTGGGAATCGCTCATGGACGCGGAGACCATCCTGCTCACCGCGAACACCGAGACGGTCTATGCCCTGGGACACCTGGACCTGAAGAGCGCTGGCCCCACCGTGGTGGAAGCGCCGCCGGAAATGCTCGGCTTCGCGATGGACGCCTTGCAGCGCTACCTGGTGGACATCGGCCCGCTCGGACCGGACAAAGGAAAAGGTGGCAAGTATTTGTTTCTTCCGCCGGGCCATGCAGGCGAGGTGCCGGAAGGTTACTTCGTCGCCAAGTCGCCGACTTACACAGTCGGCTTCGGCGTTCGCGGCTTCAAGGTGGACGGAAAGACCGACCAGGCTGTCGCGCTGATGAAGCAGATCAAAGTGTATCCGCTCGCTCAAAAGAGCAGCTCTCCGGCGATGGAGTTCCTGAACGGCTCGGGCAAGGCCATCAACACAATCCATCCCGACACCTTCGCGTTCTTCGAAATGCTCGCGCAGATCGTGGAAGAAGAGCCAGCGGAGATCTTCAGCCCGCTCGAACGCTTCCAGATGCAAGCCATCGGCGTCGAGAAGGGCAAGCCGTTCAACCCCGACGCGAAGACCAGGGCAATGCTCGGCGAGGCCGCGCGGGTCGGCAGTGCCTTCGCGCGGGCCAACAGCTACGCTTCCCCGATCCGTGACACTTATTTCTACGAGGATCGCAAGTGGCAGTTTGTCGGCGACGTGCCTTATGATTTCGTCAAAGACGGCATCCTGCAGGTGGATCGGCGAGCCTATGTCTATTACATGGCGCTGGGTAACTCGCCTGCGATGATGGCGAGGAATATCGGCGTCGGCTCTTACTATCTCTGGGCCTACAGGGACAGCGCGGGCGAATTCCTCGACGGCGCGAAAAACTACAAATTGCACATCCCCGCCAAAGTGCCCGCCAAGGATTTCTGGTCCGTGCTCGTTTACGATTCGCTCAGCCGTTCCGAGCTGCAAAACGGCCAGCCCTTTCCCTCGGTGAGCTTGTATGGTGGCCCCAAGAGCAATGCCGATGGTTCGGTCGATGTTTATTTCGGTCCCCGGATGCCACCGGGCCAGGAGAAGAACTGGATCAAGACCGTGCCCGGCAAAGGTTGGTTCCCCATGATCCGCTTCTACGGCCCGCTTGAACCGCTCTACGACAAAACGTGGAAGCTGTCTGACATCGAAGAGGTGAAGTGACTTTTTTCCCCGCGACAAAACCAAGCCGCCACATCCCAATCATGAAAACCAAACCATCGCCGATGCTGGCGGGCTTTTCCTCCATGCACGGGCTTCGCCAAACGCCGCGCCTCGCGCGGTTCACGGCCCTCGGCCTTGTGCTGGCGGCTGTAACCGTGTCCGCCCAGGACAAGCAGCCGAACATCCTCGTCCTCTGGGGCGACGACATCGGTATCGCCAACGTCAGCGCCTACAGCGACGGGGTGATGGGCTACGAGACGCCCCACATCGACCGCATCGCGAACGAGGGCATCCGTTTCCTCCACTACTACGGCGAACAGAGCTGCACGGCGGGACGGGCGGCCTTCCTCACCGGCCAGCACGGCATCCGCACCGGGCTGACGAAAGTCGGCTTCCCCGGCGCACCGATGGGCATGAGCCAGCTCGACCCGTCCATCGGCGGGCTGCTGAAGAGCCTCGGCTACGCGACGGGCCAGTTCGGCAAGACAGCGAGTACATCGACGGCATGATCGAGCACGATGAAACGATCGGCAAGATCCTGCAATCGCTCGACGACCTGAACCTCGCGGACAATACGATCGTCGTCTATTCCTCCGACAACGGCCCGCACATGAACACCTGGCCGGACGGGGCGATGACGCCCTTCCGCTCGGAGAAGAACACCAACTGGGAGGGCTCCTTCCGCGTGCCCTGCCTCGTCCGCTGGCCCGGCAAGATCAAGGCCGGTACCGTCACCAACGAACTGATGAGTCATAACGACTGGATTCCCACCTTCTGCGCGGTCGCCGGCGAGCCCGACATCGTCGGCAAGTGCCTGAAGGGCTACGCCGCCAATGGCCAGACCTACAAGGTCCACCTCGACGGCCACGACCAGAGCAAGTTTCTCACCTCGGTCGAGGGCACGGCGGGGCGGAACAACGGAGCCAAGAGCGCGCGCGGCATCTACTACTACTCGGACGACGACGGCATGCTCGTCGCCATGCGAACCGGCGACTACAAGGCGAGCTTCGCCGAGCAGCGTATGCAGGGCACGATGGGCGTGTGGGGCGAGCCGTTCACCAAGCTGCGGATGACGAAACTCTACAACCTGATGCAGGATCCCTACGAGCGCGCCGACATCACCTCCAACACCTATTGGGACTGGATCCTGAACCACGTCCCGCAGGTCTATCAGGGGATGGAGGGAGTGACGACCTTCGTCGCCTCGTTCAAGGACTTCCCCCCGCGCTCCGTCCCGCCGAGCTTCAACCCGTCGAACATCCTGGAGGACACCCTGCGCGACATCAAAGCCAGGCAGAAGCTTGAAAACGCGTTCCCCATGCTCCGCCAAACGGCGCCGGAATAAAAATGCGAGATTCACCGGAGCCGGGCATCCCCAAGGGTGCCCGGCTCCCGCCTAGTCCGCATGCCCGCCTTTCCGACCGACGCGCGCCGAACGGCGTGGACACCCTTTCCCCGGACAACCGTTTCGCAAAAGAAGTCAACAAGCTGCCCATCGCGTCCGGCATCCCCTATCACCCGGTCATGGGCGACCGGGGCAAGGGCGAGGAGTGGTTTCATGGCGGTGAAGGGATGGAGCGCTGAGACGAGAGTAAAGAGGCCAGGCACTTTTCATGGGCTCATCTCTTGCCCCGTGCCCGTGTCTCCGTGCCATATGAACCGCGGATGGACGCCAGGCGATCATGCATCGCCTCTCCCTGGAGCGCGCGGACCGGGGTTTGTCTGCCGGTTCAGCCGAGCATTTCCACCAGGTGTCCGAATACATCGGTGTTGGTGACCATGCCGGAGAAGCGCTCGGACTGCGGGCCGAAGGCGGTGACCAGCGTGGGGTCGGAGGTGTGGGCTGTGCCGGTCCAGCCGATGCCGGTATGGTTGCCTGCGATCTGGCCGAGGATGCCTTCGGGTTTGTCGAGCTGGTGGTTCCACTCGAGCACGTCGCGATTGCTCAGGATGTCATGAAGCGCCGCCGCCTCGTCATCGCTTGGCGTGAAGCCGAGGTTGTCGCGGACGAGGGAGATGATTTTCGCGGCGTCCTTGTTTTTGGTGCCGTTCCATTCGCCGAAGATTTTCTCATGGGAGCCCTTGCTGCCGGCGATGCGGGCGAAGCATTTGTTGCTGTCCGCATAACCGTTGCCCATGCCGTTGAGTCCGGGATTGGAGTTGCCGTGATCGCTGGTGACGACCACCAGCACGTCCGGATGGCTGGCGGTCATGGCGAGCACCGCGCCGAGCGCGTCGTCGAAGGCCAGTTGGTCGCCTAACAGCCCGCCGATGTCGTTGAGGTGGGCGGCGTGGTCGATGCGGGCGCCCTCGACTTGCAGGAGAAACGGTTTGCCGTCCGCAAGAAAGCGGCCGAGCGCCGCCCTGGCCATTTCCGTCAGGGTGGGGATGGCGGCTGTTAGAGACGGGCTGTGATCGCGATCGATGGAAAAGGGGAGGTGGCCGAGGGAAAAAGTCCCGAGCAGGCGCGGCTTGTCCGCGGCGAGCAGTTCATCGCGATTGGAAACGCAGGCGTATCCGGCCTTGGCGAAGTCTCCCCGCAGGTCGCGTTTGTCGGGGCGTTGTTTGGCTTGGAAAAATCCCGAGCCGCCACCGAGAATCACGTCCGCGCGGTCGAGATATTGTGGCGCGATGTCAGCCTCGCTTCCACGGGATTTCACCGACGAAGCGAAACCGGCGGGAGTGGCGTGGGTGACGGTGGCGGTGGTGACCAAGCCGATGTTGGCCTTGGACTTGCGTTTCAACACCGCGGCAATCGGTTCGATTTCCCTGCCTGCGGGGGAAACGTTGATCGAGCCGTTGTTGACGCGCTGCCCGCCGCCCCAGGAGGAGGAGGCCGCGGCGGAGTCCGTGACCATGGAGTTGGCGGAGGCGGTGTCCATCAGGCCGCGCGCCGCCTGCTTTGAATTGTTGAGTTCCCACCACTGGGTGCCGCGATTGCGGACGAGTTTCGAATAGGCTTGCGCGAGGGTGAGGACTCCGGGGCTCATTCCGTCCGAAACCATGAAAACCACGCCGCGCACCTTGTCGGCTTGCTTGGGCCCGGCGGCGGCCGCGCGGACTCCCAGCACGGAGGCCACGGCGCCAAGGCCGGCGGATTTCAGGAGACTGCGGCGGTCAAGCGGGTGGTTGTTCATTGGGCAAGTTTATACGTTTGTTTCCGGAAAAGCGATCATCGGGCGCGAATTGGCGACGAATTCGCCTCATGCGCGGTGGAACCAGCGCAGCAGAGGCGGCAGGCTCCGGTCCCAGGCGTGGGCCTTGGCGCAGCGGATCACCGCCATCTCGTCCCCGGGGCGGGGAAACGAGCGCCGTTCGCGCATGGCCCGGGCGGCGCGGGTGATGGCGGCCAGTTCCGGGGGCAGCGTGAGCAGGCCAAGCACGGCGGCCACCGCCGTCGCACCGAGGAAAACCGCGAATCCGCCAAGCACCGGCACCTTGCCCACCAACACCGCGAAGACCGCCACCATCACGCTGAGCGGTGGCACCGCCAGGCCGAAACGCCTGGAGTTGTCCCTCGATCCGGCCGCCTTGGGGTCCGCCTCACGCCACTCGGCGAGCGCCTTGTCCCGGAGCTGGCGGCCGAACTCCGCCGCCGTGCCCTCCGCCCGGTGCACCAGCGCCGCATCTCCGGGGGCGGGCAGCCAGTTTTGCAGGTCCGCCTGGCACGGGCGTCTGCCCTCGATCGCCAGAATCCGCACCGCAAACCACCACCTCGCCACCATGGCGGCGGCGATCGGCAGGATCGACAACATGAACACGACGCGATGCATGGAAGGGCGCGGCGAGTCCAGCGGATCGCCGGGGTTTTACAATCCCGCAATTCGAACCATTTTTGGCTTGCCACGGGCCGGTGGCGTCCTAGCCTGCGCCCCCCATGCCTAGAGTCTCTGGAAAAGCAAAGACACGGAAGGCCGTTGCCAAGCGCTTCAAAGTGACTGGAACGGGCAAGATCCTGCGTCGCAGCCAGGGGGCACGCCACTTGCTTCAGTGCAAGAACAGCAAGCGCAAACGCCGCTTGGGCCGTGCCACCCTCGTTTCCGACGCCGACATTCGCAACGTCAAGGAGAATCTGCCCTTCCATTGAACCGAAGCCGGCCACGCCAAACGCCCCCGTCCGCGAATCGGACGGCCTCCACACCGCCTGACTCCGAGAGGAGGACACGAACAGGTGAGACGGTGGGAGGAATGAAAAAAACGACCTGTTCCAACTGAAAAGAAAACATGCCACGTGCCACCAATTCCCCGGCCAGCCGCAAGCGTCGCAAGCGCGTGCTGCTCCGTGCCAAGGGTTTCCGCGGGTTCCGCTCCAAACTCTTCCGCTACGCCAAGGACGCCGTCCGCAAGGCGCAGACGTACGAGTACCGGGACCGCAAGCGCCGCAAGGGCCAGTTCCGCCGCCTGTGGACGCAGCGTATCAACGCCGCCGTCCGCGCCGAGGGACTGACCTACTCGCGCTTCATTGAAGGCCTGAAGGCCGCCGGTATCGAAGCGGACCGCAAGATCCTCTCGGATCTCGCGATCACCGATGCCGCCGCCTTCTCCGCCATCGTCGCCCAGGCCAGACAGGCCCTCGAAGCGAAGGCCGCCAAAGCCGGCGCCTGAGAGACAACCCGCGAAACAACAGCCCTCAAACCGCCGCCCGGCCAGTCCGGACGGCGGTTTTTCCGTTTTCAAGGAGGGATTGTTGCCGCAGGGATGCGTGAACGCAGGGATATCGGATCCCGAAAGGTGCGGAAACCAAGGAGGTAATGGCCCGTTCCTGCGGAGACGAAGCCCGGGATGCCCGCCCCCCGATGTTACAGGGACTTCACACCGATACCGGTGAGATTCACCCGATAGGGATTTTCGTTGGCGTCCGAACTGAAGACATCGAGAACCGCCGTGCGTTTGCGGGCGCTGCCCGGCTTGAAGATGATGCCGACGAGAGCCTTCCTGCCCGGGGCCAGCCGCCTTGCCTTCGGGGCTCTGATGATGAATTCTCCGGCATCCCTGCCACTGGCGGAAACGCGAATGCCCGTGAGTGTCCGGTTGCCGGTATTCCTGATGACAATGTGCTGGATACGGCTCCTCTTGCCGGGCGGAACCGATCCGCATTTGAAAACGGCATCGCCATCGCCCGCCAAGGGGCCCTTCCCGGTGTGAAGATCGATCTCGGCGCGGGGATAGGACAGCGGGTAGCCTTGCCAGCGGGGAATCTGGAATCCCTTTGAGCGCTCCTCGATGAAAAACGTGAAGCCCCTGGCCAATCCAAGAAACACCCGCTTGTTAAGCGCGGGGGCGTTGCCCTCGAAATGTACGGCCATCAGACGCCCGCAGGAGGAGAATGCTTGGTTTCCGATCGAACGAACCGTTCCGGGAATGCGTATGGTTTCGAGATGTGAACAGCCACGGAAGGCCTTCGTGCCGATGCTTTTCACCTTGTTGAACCCGATCTTCGCGATGCCGCTCGATAGGAACGCATGGTCCCCGATGCGGACGACGGTATCCGGCACCTTCAGCGATTTCAGGGACCGGCAGCTTGAAAACATCTGGTCGCCGATCTCGGTCCACCTGGTCTTGATGGTCAACTCACGCAGTGAAGCGCATGCGGAGAACGCGGCCTTGGGGGCGAACTCGACGTGCTTTGGAATCACGATGCTGGTGATGCCCGTTCCGGAAAGGGCGCCGCTTTCAATGCGCCTCACATGTGACGGGATCGTGATGGAAGTGAATTTCCTGCATCCGGCAAACATCATCTCGGAGTAAACCGTGACCTTCGGCGGAATGGCAAACGGGGCGAGGGAGAAGCATCCCTGGAAGGCCCGCGCTCCGATCGAGGTGATCCCGGAGTGTAAATCGATGGATTCCAGACTATGGCACTCAGCGAAGGCGCCCTCTTCGATCACGGTCACCCCTGTGGGAATGTTGATGGACCGCATGCGATTGCAGTAGTGGAAGGCGCCCTTTCCGATGGTGGTCACGGATGTGGGAACCGCGATGGAGAGGATTCCGCGGTTGGATCGGAATGCCTGATCGCCGATCTTCGTAACGGGTTTTCCACGAATCACTTCCGGGATCGTCACAGCTCCTGATGTCCACGCCCTGACAATGGAAACGGACGATTCGTGTTCCACGCAAGTGAAGTCGTCGTGGGTGAAGGTGGTTTGCGCGCCCGCGGCAACACATAGTGACAGAAACCCGATAATGGTGAGGGCCTTGCGGAAGAATTCAATGATCATGGGTTGCGCCGGGTGCGATTGATGCGCGCGAGATTATGATAATGGAATCGAATGGGAATTCCCAATGTGAAACAAACCGCTAGGGGAGCTATGCTTTCCCCGCCGGAGCCTTGCGCTCGAGTTTTTTGCCGAGATTCATGCCGGGTTTTTCGATGAGGCGGTGGATGATTTCCGCGGCGATGAGGATGGCGGGGATGCCGGCGCCGATGAGGATGGCGAGGGCGAGATGGCGGCTGACGCCGGGGGCGAAGTGGAGGAGGCCGGCGAGGAGGAGGAGGATGAGCGGCCAGTGGACGAGATAGACGGGGTAGGAAAGCTTGCCGAGGTGCTGGAGCGCGGGGTGGAGGAGGATGCGGCGGATGGCGGCGAGGGCGAGTGAGAGGGGATCGCGGCCACGGACCATGATGCAGCCGAAGCCGAGCGCCCAGGCCGTGAGGGCGACGGGGTGCCAGCCGGAGGTGATGGCGAGCACGACGAGGGCGGCGGGGGCGAGGCTGGTGAGGAAACGGATGGAGGGGCCTTCGCAGCGGGAGTGGTAGAGATGATAGCTGGCGATGCCGATGAGGAAGAGCGGGAGCCGGGCGGGAAGGAAGGAGAGTTGGTTGTTGCGCCAGGCGGAGGCGTATTCGAGGCCGAACCATGCGATGGCGCCGATGGCCAACAGGCCGATGGCGGATTTCACGCCGCGGGCAAGGAAGGGGGCGACGAGATAGTATTGCCACTCCAGGGTGATGCTCCATGCGGGGGCCAGCAGGGTGCTGGTGGCTCCGGGGAGGAAATCACGGGTGAGCAGGCCGTTGAGCAGGGTGAGGTGCCAGAAGACATGGCCGCCGAAGGCGGAGGATTCGTATCCGGAGATGGTCCTCATCCACTCGAAGTAGACGGTGTCCGCCCGCCATGGGGCGGTCTGGAGGATGCCGGGGACGAGGAAACTGGTGGCGATGCCGAGGGCGAGGCAGAACAGATAGACCGGATAGATCCGGAAGGCGCGTCCGCGCATGAAGGCGGCATAACTCTGGCTGCGGTGGTGGAGCAGGAAGGAGATGGCGAAGCCGCTGAGGATGATGAAGGTGTCCACGGCGGGCTCGGCGGCGACGAAGACCTGCCAGGCCCCCTTGAGCCGGCCGGGGAGAGGGTTTTCCCAGAATCCGGACCAGGCGACGATGTGGGAAAGGGCTACCCAGAGCGCGAGGATGCCGCGCAGGCCGTCGAATTCGTCCACGCGCGCGAGTTTGCCTGCGGAGGGGGGGGCGGCGGTCACGCGGGGGAGGGTGGAGGAAATCGAGGCCTGCGGCAAGCGTCCGGAGATGCCGCGATCGCGTGGCGGGGGCTATCGTTGCCGGGTATGGGAGAGGCGTTTCCCGATATCGCCCAGGATGGTGGGGGAGGTGACCATGAGGGGATGGAGCAGGGCGGGGTGGGAGATGTTTTCGGCGCGATCCCAGACGGAACTGGTGGCGGGGAGGATGATGAGGTCGAGCGGGGTGCGGTAGGAGACGACGGGCATGCGGCCGAGGCGGGATTCGGTGCGCCGGAGGGAGGAGAGGAATTCGCTGCCGGGACGCATTTGTTCCGCGCCGAGGGTGGGGTAGAGCCATGCGGCGCGGGTGCCGTGGTGGGGGGAGGAGATGGTGAAGAGGGATTGGCAGCGGGGAGCGCCGCCGAGGTTTTGCAGGTAGTGGCGGGAAACGAGGCCGCCCATGCTGAAGGCGATGATGGAGAATGGCCGGCTGGGGCCGTAGGCGGCATCGATATCGCGCTTGAGGCCTTCCGCGAGTTTTTCGAGTCCGCCGCGTCCGTCGCTGGGTTTGAGTTTGGGGACGAGGCAGCGGTGGCCCTGCTTTTCGAGCCGGCGCTTCATGAGATGGAAGGCGGAGCCGTTTTCGAGAAAACCGTGGACGAGGACGATGTCCTTGCCGGGGGTGGGTTTTAGCGGAGCCGCCGGCGCTGGCGAGCAGGCGGCGAAGAAGGGGAGGACGAGCGCGATGAACCTGGATTTCATGGTGATTTCAGCCGGGCGGCCAGTCGAGTTTGCGTCCGCCGAGGAGGTGGACGTGGAGGTGGGGAACGGCTTCGCCGGCGTCCGGGCCGTTGTTGATGGCAAGGCGGAAGCCGGATTCGGCAAGCCCCTCGGCGCGGGCGATGTGACCGGCGGCGAGCAGCAGCCGGCCAAGGGTGGCCTCATCGGACGGGGCGGCCATTTCCACGCGCGGGATGGGCTTGTGGGGGACGATGAGGATGTGGACCGGAGCCTGCGGGGCGATGTCCCGAAAGGCGAGGCAGTGATCGTCTTCGAAGACGATGTCGGCCGGGATTTCGCGGTCGCGGATTTTTTCGAAGAGTGTTTTGTCGGGCATTTCCGGATGGGGGATTGGGGATAGGGGAAGAATCAAGGATGATGATTTTTGAAATGCCGGGCGGCATCCGGCCAACACCCGACAACCGGATCACGGAGCGTTCAGGATGCAAACCGCATGGGGGCATTCTACACGATCATCCCGGCGGCGACGGTTTCGTTGGTGCCGGAGTCGATGAGGATGAACGAGCCGGTGATGCGGTTGCGGCGGTAGGAGTCGTGGATGAGCGGTGCGGCGGTACGGACGGTGATGCGGCCGATGTCGTTCATCTGGAAGCTGTCCACGCCCTCGATTTTGTGGAGGGTGTTGATGTCCACATGGTACTTCACTTCCTGGACGATGGCCTTGGTTTCCAGGGTGGTGTGGCGAAGGATCAGCTTGGCGCGGTGGGCCATGGGGCGTGGCGAGAACCAGCAGATCATGGCCTCGATGTCCTGGCTGACGTCCGGCTGGTTGTTTGCCTTCACGAGCATGTCGCCGCGGGAGATGTCAATCTCGTCGGCGAGGGTGAGGGTGACCGATTGCGGGGCGAAGGCCTCCTCGCGCTCGCCGTCCGCGGTGTGAACCGACTTGATGACGGATCTGAATCCGGAGGGCAGCACGGTGACCTCGTCACCGGCCTTGAAGACGCCGCCGGCGACGCGACCGGCGTAGCCGCGGAAGTCATGCCATTCGTCGGACATCGGGCGGATGACCCATTGCACGGGGAAACGGGCGTCCACATGATTCTCCTCGCCACCGACGTAAACGTGTTCGAGATGATAGAGGAAGGTGGGGCCTTGGTACCAAGGCATGTTTTCGGACTTGTCCACCACGTTGTCGCCGTTGAGCGCGGAGATCGGGATGTCCTGGATGTCCACGATGTTGTCGAGGCGCGAGGCGAAGTCGCGGTAGTCGGAGACGATCCGGTTATAAACCTCCTCGGAGTAGTCCACGAGGTCCATCTTGTTCACCGCGAGGACGATGTGCTGGATGCGGAGCAGGTTGGCGATGAAGCTGTGGCGCTTGGTCTGCTCGATGACGCCCTTGCGCGCGTCGATGAGGATGATGGCGAGGTT
>CAZKQK010000155.1:0-11925 GCA_964554865.1 uncultured Luteolibacter sp.
TCGACACCAGCCCGATTTCCTCTCTCAAACTAAGCCATCCTGTGGGATGGCTGTGCCTTGAAATGTAAATTTCCTCCTCGCCGAAAGCCTCCCAGTCCAACCGGCTGATTTCCCCAAACTCCGAATCCGGCCTGGCCCCCGCGAAAAACAACGTGGCCACCACCCGCCGCTCTTCCCTGTTTTCGCAGACCTGCAAGCACTTCGCCACACCGGGCCGGTCAAGAATCGCGATTTCCGTCGTCTTCCGGTGCCGCTCCCGGTGCCCGATGATCGCTGATAGGTACCTCGCCCGGTTGTCGATTGTGGACCGGGCAACCTTGGAAACCTCCGTTAGCGCGGACTCCATCACCGGACGCGTGATCGAGCCGTAGGCCAGATCCATGAACCACCCCGGCACCCATCTGGGAAGCCTCCCCATGTCAATCGCGTAACGGTCGCTCCACTCCATTTCCATCGCCGCCACTGCCCGCCAATAGCGATCCCTGAATGTCTCCCGCTCTTCATCCCCCCCCCCGCGCCACCCCATGCTCGCGGGTGTGGCAACCATCCATCCCTTGGGGGTCTCGGAAATCTTAAATTCAGGGGGCCTGGCCACGGTGCAAGAATTGCTCTAACGGCAGGAAAAAACAACAAATAAAGATCCCCGCGGCAAGCTGCGGGGTATTCGGAATTCTTCTTTCCTCTCATGCGCCGCAAGCGGCGGGGAATCAGACCCTCCTGAGATTAAAACCAATCAGGGCCAATCCAAACCAACGCAACTACGGGGAAAACCCGAGCCGGCTAACGGACTCGAACCGTTGACCTGCTGATTACAAATCAGCTGCTCTACCAACTGAGCTAAGCCGGCTAAAGGCGATGGCGGAAAGCGGCGGCTTCATCGAAACCGCGCGCCAGCCGTCATGCGACGGAGCGAACCATCCCAATCAGCCATCGTCAAGGATCAAGCGGAATTCCACTCGCCGGGCCGCAGGGTTGTTTTCAGGCCGGTGCCGGAGGGACGCGGCCCGGATTGCCGATTGATTTGCGGTTTCAATCCCGCTTGATTTCCCCCGATGACCTCCCACACCGCGCCGCTCACCGCCGCCCAGGCGGAGAAGCTCCGCATGGCGCTGGAGGCTGCGGGATATGATTTCGAAACCAGGCCGCACGCCCTGTTTTCCGCGCGCAAGGGCAAGCTGAACGTCACGGTCTATCAGAAAGGACCGAAGGTGCTCATCCAGGGCAAGGACACGGAGAACTTCATCCGTTTCACGCTCGAACCCGGAATCCTCGGCGAGGCGCGGCTCGGCTATGAGGAGGAGTTGGAGCCGGACAAGTTCGAGCCCCACTTCGGCATCGACGAGAGCGGCAAGGGCGACTTCTTCGGCCCGCTGGTGATCGCCGGGGTTTACACCGATGCCAAAATCGCCCGCCGCCTCATCGACTCCGGCGTGATGGACTCCAAGCGCATCGGCAGCGCCGCGCGCATCCGCCAGCTCGCGGCGATCATCCGCGGCATCCCCGGCTGCGTTTGCGAGGCGGTTTCCATCGGACCGGAGCGCTACAACGAGATGCACGCCTCGTTCAAAAACCTCAACCGCCTGCTCGCATGGGGCCACGCCCGCGTGATCGAGAAACTCCACACCCTGCGCCCGGATTGCCCGCGCGCGCTTTCCGACCAGTTCGCCCGCGCCGAAGTGCTCGAACGCGCCCTCCGCCAAAAGGGCGTCTCCATCCACCTCGAACAACGCACCAAGGGCGAGTCCGACCCCGCCGTCGCCGCCGCTTCCATCCTTGCCCGCGAGCGCTTCATCGACTGGATGGACAAGACTTCCGCCGCCTGCGGCATCCGCCTGCCGCTCGGGGCCTCGGACGCCGTGATCGAGGCCGCCCGCGAACTCGTCCGCAGCCGCGGCCCGGAGGCTCTCGGCAGGGCGGCGAAACTCCACTTCAAGACCACCGCCGCCGTTCTCGGAAATTCTCCGGATTTTTCTGAAAACAATCCGCAGGAAGAGGCGTAAACCACTGCAAATGAGTGGAGTTTTCGCGGGACATTTCGCCCGTCGCGAGACGATACTCCTTCAACCCAACGCTATTCCTTCACCCATATCCCGAACATGGCCACCATCACCAAACGCGAACTTGCCATCAAGATCACCGACAAACTTGGAGCCCAGGGTCTTGAGCTGACCCAACAGGACGTTCTCGAGGTCATCCAGTCACTCATTGAGGAAATCACCGAATCGCTCTCCCAGGGCGATACCGTGGTGATGCGCAATTTCGGAGCCTTCCAAGTCCGTGAAATGAAGGCCAAGATCGGCCGCAACCCCAAGGATCCCGGGAAGGACGTGCCCATCCCGGCCCGCGCCGCCGTCAAGTTCAAGCCCGGCAAGGAGATGAAGGAAAAGGTCGCCACCACCCTTCAGATCATCCGTGAGCGGAAGTGATCCGGCCTTTCCCACACTCCGCCATCCCTTCCCCTTCCGCCGCAATGAGCCTACGGAGCGCCGCCGGTGCCGCCTGCCTGGCCATTCTGCCGCTGCTCGCGTCCTGCGTTTCCCGCCCCGGCGGATACGATGGCTACCAGACTCGCTCCTACACCGTGCGCGGCCAGACCTATCACCCGATGAGTGTCGAGCAGGCGCTCGATTTCGAGGAAACCGGCATCTGCTCCTGGTACAACGAATCCAAGTGGTTCGGCCTCGTCCGGGGAAACACCTCGCTCGGTGAAAAGGTCATGCCCTGGCACCTGATCGGCGCGCACAAAACCCTGCCGCTCCCCGCCCTGGTCAAGGTCACCAACCTGGAAAACGGAAAAACCGTGAAGGTCCGCATCAACGACCGCGGACCCTTCATCGCCGGCCGACACCTCGACCTCTCGCCGCGCGCCGCGAAGAAACTCGGATTCCACGACAAGGGCCTCACCACCACCCGCATCGAGGTGATCTCCGTCGGCGATGGCTCCCACAAGCGCGGGAAACGCCGCTGGTTGTTTTTCTAACCAACGCGGACGAACATTTCCCACCCGCCATGATTCCCTTCCGCGAGGCGCTCGATTTGCTGCTTGGCTCCATGCGCACCCTGCCTGCGGAGCGGGTCCGCATCGGGTCGGCGGCCGGGCGCGTCCTGCGCACGGCCATCCGTGCCGACCGGGGTTTTCCGCCCTATGACCGGGTGATGATGGATGGTTTCGCCCTGCGCTCCACGGATCTCGCCACCGGGCGCACGTTTCATGTCGCCGGTCAGGCACCCGCCGGACGGGCGGCGGCTGTAATGCCGGGCGAAGCATTCCATTGCCTCGAAGTGATGACCGGCGCGCCCCTGCCGCTCGGCGCGGATTGCATCGCGCCGGTCGAGGAAACCGCATCCGCAGGCACGGATCAAATCACCATCGCCGCCGGATTCCAAGCGGTTGAAGGCAAGTTCATCCACGCCCGTGGCAGCGACGCCAGCGAGGGGCAAATTCTGTTAGAACCCGGCGCCATGATGGATTCGGCCCACATCGGCGTGGCCGCGTCCTGCGGTGCCGCGTGGCTGGATGTCACCCGCATGGCCAACATCACGGTGCTCTCCACCGGCGACGAGTTGATACCCGTGGATGAAAACCCGGAGCCGCACCAGATCCGCCAGTCGAACGTGCATGCCATCCGCGCCGCGCTCGAACGCGCCGGCCACCCGCCCATGCGCACAGGCTCACTGGCGGACGATCCGGATGCCGCATCGGGTACCCTTCGCGAATCCATCGCGGCAAGCGACTTCGTGGTTCTCACCGGCGCGGTCTCGAAGGGTGCGCGCGATTTCATCCCGTCGCTGCTCGTTTCGCTCGGCTGTTCGCGTCTCTTCCACGGCGTGGCCCAGCGCCCGGGGAAGCCCGCCGGTTGCTGGCTTGGTCCGGACGGCCAGGTGATCGTCGCCCTTCCGGGAAATCCGGTCTCCGCGCTCACCGGCCTGCACACGCTGGTATTGCCCGCGCTCGCCGTGGCCGCCGGTTTGCCCGCACCGAGGCCCCGCCCGGTCATTCCGGACGGGCGCATCTCCGGTTTGCCCGGCATGACCCTGCTCCTCCCGGTGAAACTCGGAGCCGACGGCCGCGCCAAAGCCGCACCCACCGGCAACAGCGGGGATTTCATCGGCTTGCTGAAGAGCGATGGCTTTGTCACCATCCCGCCGCAGGGCGACACCTCCGCCGCCCTGCCCTTCACTCCCTGGCTTTGATCACGATGTCTCAAGACGCAAACACCGGCTTCACCCATGTCCGCGACGGACTGCCGTCAATGGTCGATGTTTCCGCCAAGCCATCCAACAAACGAAGCGCCGTGGCCGAGGTCCGGGTGGAACTCGGCCCCGGGATCATCGCCCGCTTCGCCGAGGGCGACCTCCGCGGTCCCAAGGGCCCCGTCCTGCAGACCGCCATCATCGCCGGCACCATGGCGGTGAAGAAAACCGCCGACCTCATTCCATTCTGCCACCCGCTGCCCGTCGAGCACTGCGCCATCGCAATCACCCCGGGCGAATCCGGAGTGATCATCCGCTGCGAAGTCATCACTTCGGGGAAAACCGGCGTCGAGATGGAAGCCATGACCGGAGCCTCCGTCGCCGCGCTCACCATGTATGACATGTGCAAGGCCATGCACAAGGGCATCCGCATCGAGGGACTCCGCCTCGTTTCGAAAACCGGTGGAAAATCCGGCGACTACCACGCGCCATCCCCATGAATGATGACCGCCCGCTCCACGGACTGGTGCTCGCCGGCGGACGCAGTTCCCGCATGGGCACGGACAAGGCCGCGCTGATCCATCCGGACGGCCGGCCGCTCGCCCGCCGCACCCGCGACCTGCTGGCGGGCGCCGGTTGCGCGACCGTCGTGTTATCATTGCGCCATGATCAGGAAACGCCTCCGGGTTTCTCCGGACTCGCGGATGTGTCAACCGTGCGCGACCCCGAAGGCGGCAGCGAGGGACCGCTGGCCGGAATGCTCGCCGCCATGCGCTCCGCGCCCCGCGCGGACTGGCTGGTGCTTGCCTGCGACCTGCCACGCCTCGATCTCGCCACCCTCGCCCACCTGCTTTCATCGCGCCTTCCCGGCGAAGCGTTTCTTTCCTACCGCAGCGAGTTCGACGGCTTGCCGGAGCCGCTCTGCGCCTACTACTCCGCAGCCGCGCTGCCCGTCCTCAGGCAAGCGTCGGCCGATGGCGTCCGCTGCCCGCGCAAGGTGCTCATCCGGAATGATTGCCGCCTGCTGGAAATGATAACTCCGCGCGCCCTTGATAACGCCAACACTCCGGATGATTGGCAATCCGCCATCACGCCATGATTTTGGAAATCTCCTATTACGGCCTGCTGGCCGACCGCCGCGGCCTCTCCAGCGAGCGCATCGAAACCGCATCCTCCACACCGCGCGAGGTCTATCGGGAACTTGACGCCCGCCACCATCTCCGCCTCGAACTCCCCAACATGCGTGCCGCCGTCAACGACGCCTTCGTTTCCTGGGACCATCCGCTCCGGGACGGCGACCGCATCGCCTTCCTCCCGCCCATGTCCGGAGGATAGGGTGAGGAAATTCAATGAGGAAGGCGGGAAATCAGGAAAAGGATTTCCGATTCAAAAACCTTCAAGCATTCCTGCCTTATTTATTTATCAATCTTCCATCCATGTCCGTTCATTTCAAACTCAACGACCAGCAGATCGACATGGCCGCCTTGGCGGAGAGCTTGCGCGACCCTGCGGCGGGAGCGGTGGTGACGTTCGACGGACGGGTGCGGGATCATAATCTTGGGCAACGCGTGAGCGGTTTGGAGTATCAGGCGTATCCGGCGCTGGCCTTGTCCGTGGGAGAACGGATTCTAACAGAAGAAGCGGAGCGGCACGGAATCCTGCATGCTGTCGCCGCTCACCGCACCGGCCAGCTGGCCATCGGCGAATCCGCGGTGTGGGTGGGCGTGGCCGCCGCGCACCGCGGAGCCGCCTTCAACGCGGCCCGGGCGATCATGGAACGGCTCAAGCGCGAACTCCCGGTGTGGAAACGGGAAACCTACGCCGATGGCTCCGTCGATTGGGTGGGCCCGGACAACACCCCCGCCGACACCGGACGGCCGGCTGAGGACATTCCCGAGTGGAATGCCACGCTGGAAGCCATCTGGATTTCCCCCGGCAACGACTTCCGCGGCCACCACGGCATGCCTCGCGGAAACCACGGCGTCACCGGCCTGGATGAAGTCGAATGCGTCGCAGGAATGGGCCTGCGCGGCGACCGCTACTTCGGCTACAGGCCGGACTTCAAGGGCCAGGTCACCTTTTTCGATGCGGCCACCGTGGACGAGGTGGGCCGCGAGTTCTCCGTCCCGAATCTTTCATCCTCCGTTTTCCGGCGCAATCTCATCGTGCGCGGCGTGGATCTTTCCGCGTGGGTGGGCCGCCGTTTCCGCTTCCAGGGCGTCGAGTTCGAGTCCAGCGAGGAATGCAAACCATGCCACTGGATGAACGGCGTGGTGGCGGAAGGAACCGAGAACTTCCTGAAAACCGGTTTCCGCGGCGGCCTCCGCGCCAGGGTTCTTTCAAATGGACGGCTGCGGGTTTCCCGCCGATGATCGCCCGGCACCTGCGATGCAAAACCCGATCTCACCGGAAAAACTCGGCGATCTCGACCGCCGCATGGCCGCCCTCGGCATTCGGGAAGGCGACCTGCTGGAGAAGTTTGTCCGCGGCTCGGGTGCCGGCGGCCAGAAGATCAACAAGACCAGCAACTGCGTGTTTCTCAAACACCTCCCGTCCGGCGTCTGCATCAAGTGCCAGATGGACCGCTCGCGCGAGTTGAACCGCTTCCTCGCCCGCCGCG
This sequence comes from uncultured Luteolibacter sp., assembly GCA_964554865.1. Taxonomy (GTDB): domain Bacteria; phylum Verrucomicrobiota; class Verrucomicrobiia; order Verrucomicrobiales; family Akkermansiaceae; genus Luteolibacter. Next base: position 6,815 of record CAZKQK010000155.1, read on the forward strand.
AACTCTGCGACCAACTCGAGGCCGTCCGCGATGGCAGGGCTCTTGCCAAAACCCAGGCCATCGAGAAAATGCGCCGCCGGAAACGCCCTCGTTCGCGCCGCTCGAAACAACGCTCGGTGGCCGACAAACGCCTGCTTTCCCGCAAAAAATCATTGCGCCGCCCGCCCGGAGCCGATTGATCCGCCCCGCATCCGCATAATTTCCACACCCATCCGCCCATGGACCGTTGGTTTCTGATCGCCGCCACCCTGCTCGCCGTCATCGGCGGGGCATCGGGCATGGCCGCAGTCCACCGTGGACACCGCAGCCGCTGGACCGTCCTCTGGATGACCGGCGTGTTCCTCTGCCAGCTCGCCTTCCTCTCCCTGCGCGGCGAGGCCCGCGCCGCCTGCCCGCTGGGTGACCGCGGCGAGATCCTCGCCTTCCTTTCATGGTCCCTCACGCTGTTTTATCTGTTGGTGGGACCGGCATACCGCATCTCCCTGTTAGGTGTCTTCACCGCGCCGGTGGTGGTGCTTTTCCAATCCATCGCCCTGATGCCCGGACTGCTCACCACGGACCCGCGGCGTCTGCCGGGAGGAAACCCATGGCACGAGACCCATTCCGCCACCTCCGTGCTGGCATACGGCGCGCTCGCCCTCGCCGCCGTCTCCGGTGTCATGTTCCTGGTGCTCGACCGCCAGTTGAAGGAACAACACCTCAGGAGCGGACTGTTCCGCAACCTTCCTCCGGTACGCGAACTCCTCGTCTCGCTCGAACGCCTGCTGTGGATCGGAGGCGTCCTGCTCACTGTCGGCATCATCGCCGGTTTCCTCATGCCGCGCACCGCAAACGCCACCGGACACCTCGTCGCGGCGCTTTCGGTGTGGTTCGCCTACATGGTCGTCCTCGCCGTCAAAAAAATCCGCGGCCTCACCGGCAGGCGCTTGTCGCTGCTCGCCGTCGCCTTGTTCATCCTCTCACTCGGAGTCTTCGCGTTCATCTGATGGATCTGATTTGCCTGGGACTCAACCACAAGACGGCGCCCGTGGACGTGCGCGAGCGCTTCGCCGTGGGACCCAGCAAACTCGGCGAAGCCGCCGCGGAACTCGCCGCCTCCGCCGGCGCCGGAGAGGCCGTCGTCATCTCCACCTGCAACCGCACCGAGATCTACCTCGCCGCCAGTGACTCACGCTCCGCCTTGGAGAAACTCGAAGCCCGCCTCTCTGAGAAAACCGGCGATCCCTCAACCGCCGCCGCCCATTTCTACCGGATGGAGAAACTCTCCGCCGCCCGCCACCTCTGCCGCGTGGTCAGCGGACTGGACTCCATGATGCTCGGCGAAACCGAGATCTTCGGCCAGGTCAAGCAGGCCTATCAGGCCGCCCACGCCGCCGGTACCACCGCCGGCGTGCTCAACCGCCTCTTCCAGCGCGCCTTCGGCATCGGCAAGAAAGTCCGCACGGATACCTCCATCCAGGAAGGCTCCACCTCCGTCGGCAACGTCGCCGTGGACCTCGCCGGGAAAATCTTCGGCCATCTCAAGGACAGCGAGGTCATGATCCTCGGAGCCGGCGAAATGAGCCGCGTCACCGCCCAATGCCTCGTCTCCCGCGGCGCCCGCTCGATCTTCGTCACCAACCGCTCCTTCGACCGCGCCGAGGAACTCGCCGCCGAAATGGGCGGACGCGCCGTGCGCTTCGATGACTGGCACAAGGTGCTCGAACACGTGGACATCGTCATCGCCTCCACCGGCGCGCCTCACGCCATCATTCACCGCAAGGATCTCGAACTCGTCCGCCGCGCGCGCAAATACCGCCCGTTATTCCTTATCGACATCGCCGTCCCGCGCGACATCGATCCCGCCGCCGGGGAAATCGAGGAGGTTTATCTCTACGACATCGACACCCTCGAACAACTCGCCGAAGAGGCCCGCGGCAGAAGGTTGAAACAAATCGAGGACTGCGAGCGCATCATCGATGCCGAACTGGCGAAATCAAATCTGCCGGGCATCTGAGGTTTTCAAGGCACCGCTTCTTTCGTCCTTCCGTTTTTCCCGATATCGGATTCCGGGTTCAACGGCGCTCCTTCACGCATGAGCGCCCCGGTCATTCCGGAAACACCGGCCTTGCGGAAGATCATCGCGCGGGGTAGTCCGCGCCATGCGAACGATGGTTTTCCTCAGCGGCGCGGTGACCCTGGCGATGGGATTCGCCGCTCACGGTTTGCTCGGAAAATCCGAGGCTCTGGCTTTCATCCAGGGTGCCTTGACGCTCGGTGGCGGGCTGATCATCTGCGGACTGTTCACGCTGAGGATGCCATGGCACGGCCTGATCGGCGCGGGCGTGCTCGCCCTCCTGGGCACCGCACGGGGAGCGGGCAATGTGCCGGATGCCCTGAAAATGTTCGCCGGAGACCGCAGCCGCGGCGCCGCTCCGATTCTTGAACTCGGCATCACCGCGGTGTGCCTTCTTCTGCTGCTGCGGGTGCTGGCGGCGCTCCGGCGGGAGCGGACTCGCCGGATGCTGGAGCGGGACTAGGTTCGGGCGGCGGCTCCGGTTTCGGCAGCAGATCCTGCCAGACGTGGAGTTCCCAGCCCTCGCCGGGTCCGCCGATGGTGCCTAACAGTTCGTGGCAGCGCTGCCTCCATTTCCCGTAATCGGGCGGTTCCTTTTTAACCTCACGGCTGCCGGGAAACACCAGGTAGGTCACCTTCAGATCGGAAACCGGCCGGCTGTAGGGCGAGGAGCGCGGGTTGATCTCGCGCGCCATCCGCAGCGAGGCCTCTCCCACCTTGAAGGTGGGCCCGCCATCGCCGACGATGGCCGGATAGATTTTCTTTCCATGCAGGACCACCGCGTAGTCTCCCACCTTCGGGGCGAAGGGATCGGAAGCTGTTAGAAGGTTCACCGGAATGACGATGAAAGGATCGTACTCGGCGACGAGGAAACTGCGGGCCTTGAGGTCGGCGATGCCGCGCTTGAGGTAGGCGATGCGGTCGCGCAGCCACTTCTTGCGATCGGCGGTGGTGGCGGGTTCCCGCAGTTCCTTTTCCGCGTTGCCGATGCGTTTTTCCCAACCGGCGACCATCGGGTTGGGCGTGCGGGTTTTCTTGGGCCAGCCGTAACTGGTGAAGGGCTGGTAATGGGTGGAGTTGACAATCGCGTCCGGCATCTCGGGCAGGCGGTCGCCGTCGGAACCGTCCGATACCACATCCATCTCCGCCTGCATGAGGAAGAGCGGTTTCCCCTGCGGGGTCTTGAGGTGGAGGATGGTCTCGCAGTCGTAGAAATTGTGCTTGGTGAGCAGTTCGTTGAGCGTGTGCGCATCGCGGCGGACGCGGTCGGTCTTGTTCTTGTAGAGCCCGGTGAACCAGGGCGAGACCACGGCTTGCTCCACCAATGGCGCGAGGCCGGGCAACGCCTTCGAAAGATCCGGACTGGTCCTCTCCAGATCGGCCATGGTTTTCGCCGCCTCCGGCACCCGCAGCGAGAGTTGATAGAAGGCGGTGTAGCTGGCACCGTCCACGCGCTCCTTGGACGCGAGGCCGCCCTTCTCGAACTTCACCTCGGTCTTGAACGGAATTCCGGAACGCAGCTTGCGGACGTCCGTGATCGAGCCCACCGGCGGGTCCGGCGCCACGGGCGGCGGCGCGGGAGTCTCGCGGGCCTGTTTCTCGTCGGCCGCCTTTTTCATCGCCGAGATCTCGCGCCCCAGTTCCTCCTCCATCTCCGCGCGCAGCCGGGCCTCCACCTGGCGGCGGATGTCCTCCTCGTCCGCCTTGATGATCACCGGCTTGGGCGCGAAAATTTCCTTCAGTCCGCGTTTCACCTTGCCGGGAAACGAGGTGAAACACAGCGCGATCCCGGCCGCCGGCACGGCCAGAAACGCCACGCCAAGCCATCGGAAGCCGGAAATTCCGCGGTTTTTCTGTTTCAACGGGGGTGCCATGCCTCGGACATTACCCGTTTGCCGTTCCCCTTCAATCTCCGACAAGCAAACTTTTTCATGCCGCCATCCTCCAAGGGGGATCAAGCCAATACCCGCTCTCAATTTCCAATGTTCCGGTTACTGCAAACAAGGCATTCCGATACCTCATTCTCAGCCTCCCCGCCTTTTGAGCAAATACGCGGCCGTGACCAGTAGCAGCGCTCCGATTCCCGCGAATAGGGGCCAACGCCCACCATGGCCGTCCCCTGCCACAGGACGGGAATTTTCATCGGGCGCGGTCACGGGTTTTGCCCCGGACTTTTCCGTGGCACCCGGTGGCCCCGGATGCCGCCCCGGCCTGCGGATCTCGCGCGGGGCGCCGGGCGGCGCGTTGACCGGATGCAGCGCGTCCGAACCCTTGAAGCGATACTTGCGCCTGCCCGTCCTCACCTCTTCCCACCATGGTCCCCAGACCCTGTCCCGCAGGGAGACGTTCTTTTCCTCGTCTGGCGGCGATTCGATGCCCAGGCTGTCCAGCGCGTTGTAGGCATAGGGGGAAATCCGGGCGGTTCCCGCCGACGACAGGTCGCTATCCCATCCCTCGATTCCCGGGATGTTCTTGTAATCATCGGGATTCTCGCTGCCGGGAAGCCCAAACTGGTCTTTGCCAAACTCACCGAGAACCTCCACCGTCTCCTCGCTGGGCATGTGCTGGAGTGTCTGGAATGAATACATCAGAAGATTGAACCAGTCATTGAGGGAGATCTCCCCGCTTCTCAACTTGGGTTTCGCGGCGTTGATCTGGTCCCGGTAATAGTAAGCATGGCCGGGAATGGAGAGGAGAATCCGCTGCCCCTCCTGATAGATTGGACGAGCGGCATCCTGATCGTGAAATATGCTTTGATCCCCAAGCCTGCGTATGCCATCTCCAAGAATTGGTATCGCTTCCTCGTTTGGAAGGTTTGGTGAATTGTTAAACCTCTGCAGCCAATTCTGTCTGGCTTTAGCTTCGCTTTCAGGTGTTGTTTGCAAAGCAACAAGCATCGAATTCATGACACAAAAAAATGCACATGAAATGATAAATTTCAAATAATGCTTCATTCGGAAGTTGGCGTTTTTTATATTAGTTAGTATCTTCCTCTCGTTTCTTGAACCACTTCTCCGCCTCGTCCCACTCGCCCTTGACCAGGCGGTTTCCGGGG
>CAZKQK010000156.1:0-11807 GCA_964554865.1 uncultured Luteolibacter sp.
GCGATCCCTGCCCACGCCCTGATTCCCCGGAATCAGCCTTATCTACGCGCCATTCAGGTCAGGCGGGTTTTTGGCAACCCAAGGTGTGGCTTGAAATGTTCGCGGAGGGTCTCCATAGCGGCTTCTGTGGCTCGGCAATCCTATTTGTTGTGTTTCACAACCAACGACTTGCACCCTGATCCGCCGTTTGTTATGCTTTCTTAAATTTTGTCGCGTAGTATGAAAAAACTGGATCGTTGTCCTCTTCGATCTGCATTCGTCCGCAGTTGAGTGAGAGTAGGGAGCATCCTCCAGCTTGATCGCCCTGCCTGGCAGGCCGCTGTTTTTGGGAGATTGACAAGGGTGCCCGGATGGTTGAGTCTCGCGCCGTTCCTTTTGTTTGCCATGATTGACACAACTTCCGTATTTGTTTTTCCATCCCCGTCCGAAGCCTGCCGTCAGGTGGCTGCTGAGATCGGGCAGTTGATCCGTGAAAAGGCCGCGCTTGGCGGGACTGCCGTGCTGGGACTGGCCACCGGGAACACGCCGGTGCCGCTTTATCGGGAACTGATCCGCCTGCACCGCGAGGAGGGGCTTTCATTCGGGAACGTCGTCAGTTTCAACCTCGACGAATACCTCGGCTTGGAGCGGGATCACGCGGAAAGCTACTGGACTTTCATGCACCGGAATCTGTTCGACCGCATCGACATTTCCCCGGAAAACATCCACCTGCCATCGGGAACCGTGACGGCGGTGGACATTCCCGCGCATTGCAGGGAATACGAGGCGCGGATCAAGGCGGCCGGCGGCATCGACTATCAGATTCTCGGGATCGGCCGCACCGGGCACATCGGCTTCAACGAGCCCGGCACCCCCATCGACGCACGCACGCAGAAGATCCATCTGGACGAAATCACGCGTCAGGACGCCGCCCCGGCATTCGGCGGCATCGGCCGGGTGCCCACCGAGGCGATCACGATGGGCTGTGGGACGATTCTGGAGGCCCGCCGCATCGCGCTTCTGGCATGGGGCCGGAAGAAGGCCGCCATCGTCAAGGAAGCCGTCGAGGGGCCGGTCAGCGCCGAGGTGAGCGCCTCGTTTCTCCAGACGCACGGGAACGCGACGTTTTTCCTCGATGAGGAAGCCGCGTCCGGGCTTTCGCGGTAAACGCATCCCCCCCCCGGGGCAAGCGGCCGGACTCACTGGCGCGCGTCGGCGAATCAGCAACCGCAGCCGCCACCGCCGCAGCAGCCGCCGCCGCCACCGCTCTGGGCGACGTCGTCCGCAGTGGGAACCCGTCCGAGTTCCAGCGTGAGTCCGACGTATTTGCCGATTTCCTTCTGAAGCTTCTCCAGCTCCTGCTGGGCGGACAGGAAATCGCGGGCGATATCGTTTTCAAACAAAGCCTCACGCGCCGCCTCAAACTCGCGGATCTCGGCCGCACCAAGCTGGATGCCCGCATGTTGCTTGTGGTGAAGCTCCTCGCCCCGCTCATGGACGCTCTGGTATTGGAGGCGCGCGGCCTCGTCATTGAGGAAACGCTCGACCCGCTCCTGAAGCATGATCACGTGCGGATCGTCGGCGATCGAGGCGCACAGCTCGCGGGTTTTCACAAGGACGGAGGAATCTTCGGCAATAAGTGACATGCTCGACCCATAAACACCGGTGCCCGCGCTGGCAACGGCCAATTCGGAAATTCTCCCGCAAACAAAAGCGTGACAGCACCGGTAGCCCCGGCTTTCGTCAAACCCACACCCACCCGCCATGGCCATCGATCCCCTAAAAGACGGCATCCGCTCCCAAGTCCGGATCGATTTCCACGGAAACGTCCACAAACGCCTCCGCGGAACCGACGCCGACAAGCGCTACCAGACCGAAGTCAAGGTTCTCCGCGCCCTCGAGGAGCGCGGTTGCCCGTACGTCCCCCGCCTGCTGGAGGAGCACCCGGAGGAACTCTACTTCGTCACCACCAACTGCGGAAAACCCGCCAGCCAGATCAGCAAGGAAAAGTCGGACAAGCTGTTCGCCAAACTCGAGCGCGACTACGGCATCCGCCACCTCGACGCCGAGCCGCGCAACATCACCTACTCCGACAAACTCGGCTGCTTTTGCATCATCGATTTCGAACTCGCCGAGATCCTCCCCCCGCCGCCCGGCCTGGTGATGCCGCCGCCCAAGCCCGAAATCTGACCCCCCCGCCCGTGTCCGACGCCAAGATCCTCCACTGGGCCGGCTTCACCCACAGCGGCTCGCGCAAGCCACGAAACGACGACTCGATGACCGCCTTCGCCTCCGGTCCTTCCGGTGCCGAACTCCTCCCCCGCTCCGGCACGCGCTCCGTGGAACTCCACGATCTGGTTTTCGCCGTCTCGGACGGCATGGGAGGCGCCAACGCCGGCGATCTGGCCTCCTCCCTGCTGCTCCGGAAAATGTCCGAAATCATCCCGGAGACCTTCAAGATCGCCGCCGCCGGTTTTTTTCCCGACTGCCTGGAGCACCTTTCCGACGCCATCCGCTCGGTGCACGGGCACATCAACCTCACCGCCGCCTGCGAGCGGACCCACGGCATGGCCGCCACCCTCGCCCTGGCCTGGTTCACCCCGGAAAACCTCTACCTCGCCAACGTCGGGGACTCGCGCATCTACATTTCCCGCCAGGGGAAACTCGAACAGCTCTCGCGCGACCACACCTCCGCCTGGGGCCAGTGGAAACGCGGCGAAATCCGGGAAATCCAATACCGCTCCCACCCCCGCCGCTCCGCCCTCTACGAAGTCATCGGCGGCGGCCACCAAAACGTCAGCCCCCACTACGCCGCCGTCCCCTACCAGGCCGGCGACCGTTTCATGGTCTGCTCGGACGGGCTGATCGACGGCGTCTGGGAACGCCACATCGCCGATGCTCTCGCCTCATGCGCGGATCCCGCCAGTTGCGCCGAAAAACTCCTCCGGCGCGCCATTTCCAACGCCGGGATTGACGATACCACCCTCTATGTGATCGAGGTTTCCGCGCCGCCGGAAACCGAGACAAGCGTCCATGAATGAAATTCACGCGAAAACATGGCACGGATGATGCTTTGGTCACGCGCGGGACCAGCCACCGCCCAGGCGGGCGGGCGGTCTGAAAAACTCACCCCAAACCACCGATACAAACGACCACCATGGCCAAATACAAACTGGAATACATCTGGCTCGACGGCTACACCCCCGTGCCGAACCTGCGCAGCAAAACCCAAATCAAGGAATACGACAGCTTCCCCACCCTCGATCAGCTCCCGCTGTGGGGCTTCGACGGTTCCTCGACCCAGCAGGCACCGGGCGGCAGTTCGGATTGCGCGCTCAAGCCGGTGGCCGTTTACCCGGACAGCACCCGCCGCAACGGCGCGCTCGTCATGTGCGAGGTCTTGATGCCGGACGGCTCCCCCCACCCGTCCAACAGCCGCGCCACCATTCTCGACGATCCCGGCGCATGGTTTGGCTTCGAGCAGGAATACTTCCTCTATCAGGATGGCAAGCCCCTCGGTTTCCCCTCCGATGGCTACCCCGGTCCGCAAGGCCCCTACTACTGCGGAGTGGGCTACAAGAACGTCGGTGACATCGCCCGCCAGATCGTTGAGGAGCACCTTGACCTCTGCCTGGACGCCGGCATCAACCACGAAGGCATCAACGCCGAGGTCGCCAAGGGCCAGTGGGAATTCCAGATCTTCGGCAAGGGTTCCAAGAACGCCGCCGACCAAATCTGGGTGGCCCGCTACATCCTTCTCCGCCTTTGCGAGAAATACGGTGTGGACGTGGAATTCCACTGCAAGCCCATCCGCGGCGACTGGAACGGTTCCGGCATGCACGCGAACTTCTCCACCGCCTACCTCCGCGAGACCGGCGGCAAGGCCTACTTCGAGAAACTCATGGCCGCCTTCGCGGAAAACATGGAGGAACACGTCGCCGTTTACGGTCCGGACAACCACCTCCGCCTCACCGGCCTCCACGAGACCCAGTCCATCGACAAGTTCACCTACGGCGTGGCGGACCGCGGTTCCTCGGTCCGCGTCCCGCACAGCTTCGTGAAGGACGACAAATACCGGGGCTACCTCGAAGACCGCCGTCCGAACTCCCAGGGGGATCCCTACCAGATCGCTTCCCGGATCCTCAGGACGATCTCCGAAGTGCCAACCGCCTGAGTCGCGCGCTGGCACGGATCATCCGTTTCCCGAACCGCCTCCCTTCGCGGGAGGCGGTTTTTTTCCTTGATACGGAAATCGCCGACCTGTTCCCCCGCGTCACAACCCCTCGACCTTCCAGCCGTCCCGATACTCGCGGCGGATCATCGCATCCGCTCCCGAATGGTTCGGAATCCGCAGTGCGCCGGCATCCCACGCGAGCCGCTCCTCCGGATGGCGCACGGCGATCGTGCCTAACAGAATCGCCTCGGTCATCGGTCCGGATTGGGCGAAACGGCACTCGGTTTTCGTCCGGCCCAGGCATGCTTCCGCGAAATGATGATAGTGGTTGCGCGGCGCCAGCCTCGGCCGCGGCGTGTCCGCGAATCTGTCCTTCGGATAGAGAATCGGTCCGGAGCCGTGGGGCAGCAGCAGGTTTCCCTCCGTGCCGATGAACATCGCGCACTCGCCGGGATAGTTGCCGTCATGAATCGCGCGGACATTCCCGGGCGGATAGAACTCGCCGTCATGCCACTCGACGGTCAGCTCCGGCCCCGCCGTCATCGCCGTGCCGGGAAACACCCAGGTGATGTGGTTGGATTTCGGCCAGTTCCCAATCCCGCGCGCAGGCGAGTCCTTCCATGATTCGTTCACCCGTCCGGTCACCGAAAGCGGCGCGCCCAGGCCGAGCGAACGCCACACCGCGTCAAACAGATGGCAGCCGATGTCGCCGGACCATCCGGTCCCGAAATCAACCCACGAACGCCAGCTCGCCGTATGGTAAACCCGGGGGGAATAATCACGCATCGGCGCGGTGCCGATCCATTTCTCCCAATCCAGATTCGCGGGCGCGGGTCCGGGTTTCAACGGCGGGTTGGCCAGGCGATATTCATCGATACCCTGGCGGTTCGCGGCGAGATGCACGTGCCTGATTTTCCCGATGCGTCCCTCGCGCAGCCACTCCACCGCCATCCGGTCGCCGATGCCGGAGGCGTGTTGCGTTCCAAGTTGGGTCACCAGCCCGGATGTTTCCGCCATGCGCGTGAGCGCGCGCACTTCCGCCACGTCGTGACACATCGGCTTCTGGCAATACACATGCTTGCCGGCCCGCATCGCGCTCATGGCGATGGCCGCGTGCATGTGATCGGGCACCGTGATGTTCACGGAATCGATCATTCCGCCTTCCTTCTCCAACATCTCGCGCCAATCGGTGTAAGTCCGCGCCTTCGGTGCGAGCGCGGCGGCGGCTGATAGAAATCCGGAGTCCACATCGCAAATCGCCACCACATCGGTGTCCGGATGGGACAGAAACGCCCGCAGATCACCGCCACCCATCATGCCCCCCACGCCGATGCAGGCGTGCTGCAGGCGGCTGTTTTTGGCAAGCCCCTCCCCACGGCCAGGCGGTGGAAGGATCATTGGCACGGCCAGACCAAGTCCGGCAGTCCTGAGGAAACGACGGCGACCGGTAGCGATGGGTTTCATGAAAATCGAAATGACAATCGCCCATTACCCTGTCACCGGGAGAATTCTTGCTTCGGCTTTCATTCGCTCCGCACGTCCCTCATGCCTCCCGCACGCGCCAACGGCCCGGGTTTGCCCCCCGGGCCGCCGGATCGCAAGGTGGTACCCCGTCTAGGACTCGAACCTAGGACCAATTGATTAAGAGTCAACTGCTCTACCAACTGAGCTAACGAGGCGTTGGCATTGTGTGTGTGCGCACGCGCGGCAAGCGCACGGCGAAACCGTGGCCGAGCCCACGGCGGAGGGCAACAGAAAAATTCGCGGAAAATCCGGCCGGAACGGGCGCCTACTTGATGAAAACCTCGCGGGGTTTCGCGCCGTCGCCGGGGCCGACGATGCCGCGTTGTTCGAGGATATCGACCATGCGGGCGGCGCGGGTGTAGCCGAGCCGGAGGCGGCGCTGGAGCAGCGAGGTGGAGCACTTGCGTTCCTGGCGGGCGACCTCGACGCACTTCATGATGAGTTCCTCATCGGCCTCGGAGACATCTTCCTCCTCGTCATCGCCGGAGGCGTCGAGGGAGGCGTGGATGTCGGTCTCGAAATTCGGCGCGCCCTGTTTGGAGCAGTGCTCGATGATGCGCTCGACCTCGGCATCGGTGACGAAGGCTCCCTGGGCGCGTTCGAGTTTGGCGGAACCGGGCGGCAGGTAGAGCATGTCGCCCTTGCCGACGAGTTTTTCCGCGCCCTTGGTATCGAGGATGACGCGGGAGTCGAGTTGGGAGGATACCTGGAAGGCGATGCGGCAGGGAATGTTCGCCTTGATGATGCCGGTGACGACATCGGCGCGCGGCGTCTGGGTGGCGATGATCAGGTGGATGCCCGCCGCGCGGGCCTTCTGCGCGATGCGGGCGATGCACATTTCCACGTCCGCCGGAGCGGTCTGCATCAGGTCGGCAAGCTCGTCGATGAGCACGACGATGTAAGGCAGCCTGTCGGGAATGCGGATGTCGTCATTGGTGATGGCCTCAAGGTCGTCGTCATCGCCCTCGCAGCCGAGATCGCCGGATTGCAGGGCGGCGGCGATGGATTCGAGTTCATCGTCGCTGAGAGTGACCTCGTCGGGTTCCTCCGGCAACTCCTCCTCGGGCCCGGGTTTTTCCGGACGCGGACGGTTGTTGAAGGCGTCGAAGTTTCTAACACCCACGCCGGCGAACCAGCGGTAGCGTTTCTCCATCTCGTTGACCACCCACTTGAGGGCGGCGACGGTCTTCTTGGGATCGGTGACGACCGGGACCACGAGGTGGGGCAGCCTGTTATACATCTGCATCTCGACCACCTTGGGATCGACCATGATGAAGCGCAGCTCGTCGGGACCGAACTTGAAGAGCATCGAGGCGATGATCGAGTTGATACAGACCGACTTGCCGGAGCCGGTGGCGCCGGCGACCAGCAGGTGGGGCATGGCGGCGAGGTCGCCGATAACGGTCTTGCCATAGACGTCCTTGCCGAGGGCAAGCGGGATCTTTTTCTTGGCGGAGCGGAACTCGGGATCGTGCAGCAGTTCGTGGAGCGGCACGGCGATTTTCTGGGAGTTGGCGATCTCGATGCCGACGGTGTCCTTGCCGGGGATGGGGGCCAGGATGTTGATGCGCTCGGCGCAGGTGGCGCGGGCGATGTCCGCCTCAAGCTGGGCGATGCGGGAAACACGCAGTCCGGTGGACGGATAGATCTCGTAGCGGGTGATGGTGGGGCCGCGGGTGATGTCGCCGGGTGTGACCTCGATGCCGAAGGCCTTGAGTGTCTCGATGATGATGCGCTGGTTTCCTAACAGCTCGTCGCGGTTGGCCTCGGGGGCGTCCTCCTCTTCCTCGGCGTCCAGCAGGTCGAAGCCGGGAAGCTCGTAGTTCTCGAAACCGCCGACCGAGAGCGACTGATGGCTGGGTTTCTTGCGTTCGAAGGGTTTCGCACCGGGCTGAAGGGGTTCGGCGGCGCGGCGCTGTGAGGCATCGATGATCTGCGGCGCGGGGATTTCGCGCAGCGGCAGGAGCGACTGGCCGTCGTCCTCCGCTTCCCCGGCGGCTTCCTGCCTGGCGGCGGCGGCGCGCATGGTTTCACGCTCCTTGCGGCGTTGTTCGCGCTGTCGCTCGCGCTCGGCGAGAAGTTCCGCCTCCCGCGCGGCGGCCTGGTCGGCCTCGGATCGGCTCGCGCGCCAGGCGGCGAATTTCAGTTTCGCCAGGCGGCAGCACGCCTTGGAGAAACGCACCGGCTGCTGGCCTGTTAGAAGAATGACCGCAACGACATACACCGCGCTTGTTAGAATGACCGTGCCGGCGCGGCCAATGAGACTGGCCAGCACGAAGCCGCCGATGCCATGGCCGATCACGCCGCCGGGGCTGATCAGGTTGCAGCGGGCCGACCAGTCCTTGAAAAAAAAGTCCGCCGCGTGCAGCCAGGCGGCCCCGGCGAGCACGATAACGCCGAAGCCAATGGCCACGCGCGGCCAGAGCGAACCGTCAAAGGCGAGTTTCAACACGCCGAACCAGATGAAACCGACAGGGATGAGGTAGCTTGCGGCGCCAAAAAGAAAGGTCTGGATGAACCCGAGCATGCCGCCCGCCGGACCGATGAGATTCTCGCCAACCGCTCCGGGCTTTCCGGCCAGCGGCTCCAGCGGACCCCACCGGGGAAGGTCGGCGGGGCTGTACTTGATCAACGAAAGCAGCAGCAGCAAACCACCCGTGATCCACAGGATCCCGGTGATTTCATTGCTCCATCGCGACGGTTTCCCGACCTCGCCGCGCTTTCTGTTGTCCTTGGCTGCCATCCTTCCGAACTCGGGCCGAAGCATCCCCCGTCCGGGGCGCGGGGGCAAGATTGTTTTCGCGGTGCGGAAAATCAGATTTCCCGAAGGATTTCCGGGAAAGTGCCGGCGAACTCGTCCCGGATGGGGATTTCCGGCGCTTGCCCGGCCCGCAAATGTCCGGATAGGCTCGCCGGACCGATGGATTCCCCGCGTCCGCTGATCCTCATCCCGAGCTACAACACCGGCCCCATCCTGCGGGAAACGGTGGCGGGCGGGCTGGCCCATGGCGCGCCGGTCTGGGTGGTGGTGGACGGTTCCACCGATGGCTCGCCCGCCTTGCTGGACGAGTTTTCCGGGCGGGCGGGCTTCCGTGTGCTGCGGCTGGAGCGGAACTCGGGCAAGGGCGCGGCGGTGTTTTTCGCCCTGAAGGAAGCGGTGAGCGAGGGCTTCACCCACATCCTGACGATGGACTCGGACGGCCAGCATCCGGCTTCGTACATCGGGCGTTTTCTGGACCTTTCCGCCAGCCACCCGCAGGCGGTGGTGTTCGGCAAGCCGGTGTTTGACGCCTCCGCCCCGCGCTTGCGGGTGAACGGCCGCAAGGTTTCGAATTTCTGGACGAACCTCGAAACCCTGTGGTGGGGCGTGGGCGACTCGCTTTTCGGCATGCGCCTGTATCCGACGGCGAAACTGCTCGCCGCCATGAAATCCACGCCCTTCGCGCGGCGTTTCGACTTCGAACCGGAGATCGCGGTCATCCTCTGCTGGATGGGTGTGCCGGTCATCAACCTGCCCACACCCGTGCGCTATCCGGACAAGGCCGAGGGAGGCGTTTCCCAATTCCGCTATCTGCGCGACAACACCCTCTTCACCTGGATGTACATCCGGCTCTTCCTCGTTTTCGTGCCGCTCCTGCCCTACCTCCTGGCCCGGGGCCGCAATCCACTCCGCAAACTCCGCCCGGAAACCCCATGAGCGTCCCCTTTGCAACCTCCATCGCGGCGCTGTTTGACGGGCGTTGGAACCGGCACTACACCGCCTCAAAACTGCGGACCGATCCACTCTATCAGGCCCTGGCGGCGACGCTGGAGGACTCCCCGCTGCCGCTGCTCGACCTCGGCTGCGGCCTTGGGATCTCCGCCTTTTTCCTGCGCACACGCGGGCACGGCATGCCCATCCACGGACTGGATTACGACAGCCGGAAAATCGAGGCCGCCCGCCGCGCGGCGGAGCGCTCGGGATTCACCGGCATCACCTTCAGCCAACACGACGCCCGCAGCGGCCTGCCGGAGCACTGCGGAAACGTGAGCATTCTGGACATCCTCCAGTTCTTCGCCCCCTCCGAACGGGAAACCCTGCTGCGTCTCGCGGCGGAAAGAGTCGCCCCCGGCGGCGTGCTGGCGATCCGCTCCGGACTGCGGGATGATTCGCTCCGTTTCCACATCACCGTGGCGGGAGATATCCTCGCCAAGGCCACCTTCTGGATGAAGGCCGCGCCCACCCACTATCCCACCGCCGCGGATTTCCGGCGCGCGCTTTCCCCTTACGGCGAGGTCCGGATTTCCCCGCTATGGGGGAAAACCCCATTCAACAACCACCTGATCGTCCTCCGTCGGCCGGACAAGATCTGATTGCACAATCCCGCCGGACAAATCCGCACTTGGCACCGCTGTTTTCCCTGCCGAAACTCCGCGCCATGCAGACCGCACCCTATCTCAAAGAACTCTTCGACCTCTCCGGAAAAACCGCTGTTGTCATCGGTGGAACAGGCGAACTCTGCGGCACCATGGCCGTGGGACTCGCCCGCGCCGGAGCCGAAGTCGTCCTCGGCGGACGCATCCCGGAAAAAGCCGAGAAACGCCTCGCCGAAATCGAGTCCTACGGAGGAACGGGCTACTTCGTCCCCGTGGATGTGACCTCGCGCGAGTCCCTCCAGCAACTGCTCGACACCGTGCTCGACCGCTCCGGCCAGGTGGACATTCTCATCAACGGCGCCGGCACCAACTCCCCCACCCCGTTTCTCACCATCCCGGAGGACGAATACCAGCGCATCATCGATACCAACCTCTCCGCCGTCTTCCGCGCCTGCCAGGTCTTCGGCAAGTATTTCATCGAGGAGGGCCGCGCCGCCTCCATCATCAACCTCGGCTCCATCTCCGGGCTCTCCCCGCTCTCCCGCGTCTTCACCTACTCGCTCTCCAAGGCCGCCGTCCACAACCTCTCCCGCAACCTCGCCCGCGAGTGGGCGGACAAGGACATCCGCGTCAACACCCTGGTCCCCGGCTTCTTCCCCGCCGAGCAAAACCGCAAGGTGCTCGACGAATCCCGCGTCCTCGACATCCTCCGCCAAACCCCCGCCTCGCGCTTCGGAAACGCCGACGAGCTGATCGGAGCCACCCTCCTCCTCGCCTCCGCCAAGGCCGGATCCTTCATCACCGGCGTCGAAATGATCGTCGATGGCGGCTTCAACGCGATGACCATCTGAAGCGGGCCCGCCCGCCAATCCAAGAGCAGTGCCCGGGACGATCCGTCCCCACCCGTCGCAGGGACAAGCCACCCCATCCGCAGCCCGCGCCCTTGCCTTACCTAGGCGCTTGCAGTCGCCGGAATGCCGGTGTATTGCCTCCGCCCCGGCGGTTGCTCCGCCCTACCCCAGCTCACTCATGATCAAGTGGATTCTCCAGAAAATCGTCGGCAGCAAGAACCAGCGCGAAGTGCGCCGCATCCGCCCGACGGTGGCCCGCATCAATGAAATCGAAGAGGCGCTCCAGCGCGAGCCCGAGGAGAAACTCCGGGAAATGACCTGCAACTGGCAGGCCCATCTGGCCCGCTACCACGTTCTGGACGTGCCGCCGAAACCCGCCGTCGAGCGCATGGGGCCGGACGAGCTGAAAACCGTCGCCGAATCCCTCGAAGCCCGGATTTCCACGCTGCGCGACGAGTTTCCGTCGCTTCCCGCCACCGTCGAGCCCGGCGCCGAATCCATCGAGGCCGCCAAGACCGCCTTCCACGAGGCCGAGCTTTCCTTCCCGAAATCCCGCGCCCGCTACCTCGAACAAATCCTCCCCGAGGCCTACGCCGTCGTCAAAAACGCCGCCCGCCGCATGTGCGGAACCACCATCACCGTCAACGATCACCCGATCCTCTGGGAGATGGTCCACTTCGACGTCCAGCTCATCGGCGGCGTCGCCCTGCACCGCGGCATGATCGCGGAAATGCAGACAGGTGAGGGCAAGACCCTCGTCGCCACCCTGCCGGTCTACCTGAACGCGCTCACCGGCCTCGGCGTGCACATCGTCACCGTCAACGACTACCTCGCCCGCCGCGACTCGGAGTGGATGGGCTCGCTCTACAAATTCCTCGGTCTCACCGTCGGCTGCATCCAGAACCAGATGCCACCATGGGAAC
>CAZKQK010000157.1:0-11469 GCA_964554865.1 uncultured Luteolibacter sp.
CAACCATAGCTGGCGAATGGACGGCGTCAAGTTTTTAGGTTAACACTTATGGGGTTACGGGTCGCCAACTCAGCACCGCCGCCGGTGATTGCCGGTGGCGGTGTCTTTTTCGCACCACCGGAATCCTTGCGAAACACCCGCGCCGTGACCAGAATCCGGCATGGAACGCGAGGATCTCCCGACCGACCGCCGCCTGCGCCAGGAAATCCTCTTCGCGCGCGAGCGCGTCTATCGCTTCGGCAAACCCACACCGCTGGAAAAACTCGAACTCCCCGGCCCCGGTCCCGAAATCTGGGTGAAACGCGAGGACCTCTCCGCCGTGAAATCCTACAAGTGGCGCGGCGCCTGCAACCGCATGGCCGTCCTCGGCCCCGGCGAGGCCAAACGCGGCGTGGTCACCGCATCCGCCGGAAACCACGCCCAGGGCGTCGCCCTCGCCGCCCGCCACCTCGGCATCCGCGCCCGCATCCACATGCCGCGCTCGACTCCGCGCGTGAAACAAACCGCCGTCAGGCGCCTCGGCGGGGATTTCGTGGAAATCCACCTGTCGGGAGACGCCTACGACGACGCGGTGCGGGCCGCCCGCCGCGACGAGGCGGAAACCGGAGCGGTGTACATCCACGCCTATGACGATCTCCTCGTCATGGCCGGCCAGGGCACTCTCGCCGACGAGGTGGTTCTATCAGGGCGCGGCCCCTTCGATGAAACCTATCTCCAGATCGGCGGCGGCGGCATGGCGGCCGGAGTTTCCACATGGCTGAAAACCTACTGGCCGGACATCCGCGTCACCGGCGTCGAAGGAGCCGGCCAGGCATCCATGAAGGCCGCCTTCGCCGCAGGCTCGCCCGTGTCGCTCGATCAGGTCGACCTCTTCTGCGATGGCACCGCCGTCCGCACCGCCGGATCACTCCCGTTTGAAATCCTGCGCGGCACGCTCGACCGCATCGAGACGGTCACCAACGAGGAAGTCTGCCACGCCATCCGCGTGCTGTGGGAAGGACTCCGCTGCGTGGCCGAACCCGCCGGCGCCTTGGGCCTCGCCGCCGTGTTGAAAAACCGCGCGAAACTCGCAGGCAAACGCGTGCTCATCGTGCTCTGCGGAGCCAATATCGACTTCCTCCAACTCGGCGTCATCGCCCGGTCGCTCGGCGCGGCCGACGAAGCCACCCGCACCCTGCGCGTCCGCATCCCCGAAAAACCCGGAGCCATGCTCGGCCTGCTGGATTCCTGCTTCGCCGGCGTCAACATCGCCGACTTCCAATACGGCAAAACATCCACCGGCGAGGCATGGCCGGTTTTCACCATCAGCGCCGCCGGCCAGGCCGCGCTCGACGAAGTCACATCACGCCTCGACGCCGGAGCCTACGCCTGGGAGGAACTCACCGATGCCGTGGACGTGAACTTCCGCGCCGTTCCCCTGCGCGGCGATCTGTTGGAGAATCCGGCCTTCCTCCGGCTCGACTTCTACGAACGCCCCGGAGCCCTCCACGACTTCCTCGCCCGCCGCATCCGGGGCAATGCCAACCTCTGTTACTTCAACTACCGCCAGTCCGGAGAACGCATCGGCCGCGCCCTCATCGGACTGGAGTTTCCCTCCGCCTTCGAACGCGAGGCCCTGCTCATGACCATCCCCGGCCATGGCGAGGGCTACCGCCTCTGCGAGCCCGTGGACCCCGCCACCGTCATCCGCATCACAGGCGGTGCGATGCGATGACCGCGGGACATCCCCACCACGGAACACGATCCGAAGAAGCTCCAGCGTCCTTCCGGACAATCAAGCCGTCGAATGAACGGTTTTCACGCCCCCGCCAGAAACCCTGCCGCCCGCGCTTCGGACCAATACTCGCCACCCTTGCCAAAGGTCGGAAAACCCACATGCCCGCCCTCCGCAGGCGATTCAAAGTGAAAGCAATCACTCGCCGCCGCTTCTTCAAACGGATGGCAACCCGGACCGAGAAACGGATCGTTCCTCGCATTCACCAGCAGCGTCGGCCGCGTGATGCGCGTGAGGAACTGCCTCGAACTACTACGTTCCCAGTAATCCTCCGCATCGCGGAAACCGTGGAGCGGCGCGGTGAAGCGGTCGTCAAACTCGCGGAAACTCCGGATGCGATCAATCCCCGAGATATCGATCTGATCCGGAAACCGTTGCCGCTTCGCGCGGATCTTCGCCCGCAGCGCCGCCAGAAAACGCTCCATGTAAACGCGGTTGGACCACAGCGCCAACCGCCGCGAGGAACAGGCCAGGTCACAGGGAACGGAAAAGGCAACCGCCCGGTGCAGGCGCGCGGGCAATTCCGCCGGACGCTCGCCCAGATATTTCAAAGTCAGGTTTCCTCCCAGGCTGAAACCGATCAAATCGACCTCCGCCGCCGGGTGGCTCTCAAGCGCGTGCGTCACCACCGCATGCAAATCCTCCGTCGCACCACTGTGATACATCCGCAAAAGCCTGTTAGGCACACCGCCGCAACCGCGGAAATTCCACCTCAGCACATCCCATCCGCGACGAACCAGCGCCGCCGCCATGCCCCGGATGTAAGCGCTCTCCATATCCGCCTCAAGGCCGTGCGACAATACCGCAAGCCGCCTCCCGCCCCCACCGGTCCACGCCAGATCCAGAAAATCCCCGTCCGCCAACTCCAGGCGCTCCGCCCGCGACTCCGGCCCCCCCACCCGCCGGAACAAGGCGGGATGAATCGTCTGCAAATGCCCGCCAGGCAAACACAGCGGCGCACGGTAAGCGGAGTGTTCCGATGCGTTCTTTCCAACAGTCGGCATGATGAGGGATTCGATTGGCGATTGTCGATCGATTGTCCGAAAGCGCCAGCCACCTTCCAAATCAAAAACCCAAAACCTGCAATCATCAATCGTCAGTCAGTGCGCTACCCGGATACCCGTTTCATCCCTCCCCCCCGGTCACGGTCACGGCCGGGCCCGGCGACCGGATTCCCACGGTTGGCTTCCGGCATCACAGGAAAACGCCGCAGCCGGTTGATGGCCGGACCTTCTCTCAACACCGGCCGCGGGTGGAACTGAAATCGGGCCAACTCTTTGAACATCTGCGTTCATCCCGTCCATCCGCGGTTTTACTCTCCCATTTCTGGCCGCGGGACGAACAGGCGATGCCGGTCGATGGCGGCGAACTTTTCGCTTGTCAGCCCCCGGCGCATTACCCAGCGTCTATCATGTTCACATGATCACACGCTTGTTCTCAGCAGCGCTCCGCGGAGTGGAAGCGCGGGAAGTCGAAGTCGAGGTAAACGCCCGGGGCGCGGACAAGCCGATGATCATCATCGTCGGCCTGCCGGACGCCGCCGTGCGCGAGTCCTCCCAACGCGTCATCTCCGCCATCGGGGCTTCCGCGCTGTTTCTCGACGACGGCGTGAAAACCGTGAACCTCGCCCCCGCCGATCTCAAAAAGGAGGGCCCCTCGTTCGACCTGCCCATCGCCCTCGCCATGGTCGGCGCCAGCCGCACCCGGCCCTTCGACAATGACGACTGCTGCGTCGTCGGGGAACTCGGCCTCGATGGCGCGGTCCGCCCGGTCAAGGGCGTGCTCTCCATCGCCCTGGAGGCGAAACGCCGCGGCCGCACCCGCCTGTTGGTGCCGGAGGCCAACGCTCCGGAAGCCGCCGTGATCGAGGGCATCCGGGTTTTTCCCGTCCGCCACCTCAAGGAAGCATGGGATTTCCTCGAAGGGGAAACCCTCATCCCGCCCTTCAAGCTCGACCGCCGCGCCTTCTTCGAGGCCCACCGGCGCTACGAGGTGGACTTCGACGAAGTGCGCGGCCAGCACACCGTGAAACGCGCTCTCGAGGTCGCCGCCGCCGGAAACCACAATCTCCTCATGGTCGGCCCGCCCGGCACCGGCAAGTCGATGCTCGCCAAGCGCATTCCCACCATCATGCCGGACATGACCGAGGAGGAGGCCATCGAGGCCACCAGGATCCACTCCATCGCCGGCACCCTCGACCTGAGGAAAGCCTTTCTAACCACCCGCCCCCACCGCTCCCCGCATCACACCATCTCGGATGCCGGGCTGCTCGGCGGAGGCACCAACCCCGGGCCCGGCGAGGTCTCGCTCGCCCACCACGGCGTCCTCTTCCTCGACGAACTTCCCGAATTCCGCCGCTCCACCCTCGAAGTGATGCGCCAGCCGCTCGAGGACGGGGAAGTCACCATCTCACGCGCCGCGGGCTCCCTCACCTTTCCCTCCCGCTTCATGCTCGTCGCCGCCATGAACCCCTGTCCCTGCGGTTTCTACGGCGACGTCAAACGCCAGTGCCGATGCTCCCCGCGCCAGATCGAGAACTACCGCCAGCGGATCTCCGGCCCCCTGTTAGACCGCATCGACCTCCACGTCGAGGTGCCGCTCGTGGACTTCCGCGAGCTGTCATCGGGCAGCGCCGGTGAGAAAAGCGAAACCATCCGCGCACGCGTGATGCGCGCCCGCAAGGTCCAGATCGCCCGTTTCCGCAAATCCCGCCACTCCTGCAACTCCGCCATGAGCCCGCGCGAG
The DNA here is from genome assembly GCA_964554865.1 of uncultured Luteolibacter sp. Taxonomy (GTDB): domain Bacteria; phylum Verrucomicrobiota; class Verrucomicrobiia; order Verrucomicrobiales; family Akkermansiaceae; genus Luteolibacter. The sequence continues at coordinate 4,520 of CAZKQK010000157.1, forward strand.
GTCAAAACCCACTGCCAGCTCGACTCCGAATGCACCGGCTACCTCGAACACGCCATGGAGGAAATGAATTTCAGCGCCCGCGCCCACGACCGCATCCTCAAGGTCGCCCGCACCCTCTCCGACCTCGCCGGTGCCGGGGAAATCCGCCCCAACGACATCCTCGAGGCCATCCAATACCGGTCGCTGGACAGGAAACTGTTTTCATAGAAAACGGATGCCTCACGCCGATGGGCAGCCGATTCGCGCGATTCCGCCTGCCGAACTCCACCAAGGAGCCACGACCTTGCTGTCGCGGCCGGCCATGAGCCGACAAGGAAAAGCGAAATCATGCCAGTCCCCGCCCCGGACACAACGGCCCGTTCGGGGGCTGCGGACAGATGCCGGGCGGCATCCCAAGCCAATCTTCCCAAGCCCCGTGTCTTCAGCGTGTTCCATCCCCGGGCATCTTTACGATCCGAATGATGGACGAAGCATGGATGTTCGCGTAACCTGCCAGCGCAGGTGAAAGCAAAGACGTCATTCCCGACTTGCTCTTCCAGCCACTCGTCCTCTTCGAGTGGCAGCGGCTCGGGCCTCGCGTCCTCCGGCAGCTACCATTCCACCGGTTCCTCCTCCTCCGGGGCAACGCATGGCGATATCGGCTGCCAGTACGACGTCCGCACGCGCCGCACCCGCAAGAGCAAGGGCACGGAAACCCGGGACTACTACCACGACAGCCAGTGGCGGACCATCGGGGAGCGCGTGGCCGGCAGCGTCGCCGCCCAATACGTCTGGAGCCCGCTCGACCGCTGGACGATGATCCGCCGCAAGCGCGGCGGCGAGGAACTGTATGTCCTCAAGGATTACCTCGATCCCGCCGCCATCATCGACACCGGCGGCACGGTCGTCGAACGCTTCGGCTACGACGCCTTCGGCCCCGCGCGCTTCATGGACGCGGCCTTCGCCACGCTCCCCGCGAGCAACGCGGATTGGAACTTCCTCTTCCACGCCGAGTTCCTCGACACCGACTCGGGGCTCTACAATTACGGTTACAGGTATTACAACCAAGAACTCGGCAGGTGGATTTCTAGGGATCCGATTGGGGAAGAAGGAGGGATCAACCTGTATGGGCTCGTCGGGAACGATGGTGTCAACTACTTTGACATCTTAGGTTTAGTGAACGCTGTCGATGCTGCCAATGAAGCTATCAAGGACGGTAAGGACTGTGGGTGCTATAAGATTTCTGGCAAATTTTCACAGTATGAGACGTGGAGCAATCCGCCGGATGGCGGCGTCAAGGCAAATGTCAGCATTACAGCAACTCCCACCAATAAAGACGGGTGCGCATGTGACTGCAAAGAGGTAAAGGTAATTCAGTTTGTGAAAACATCCGGTGTCACCTTACAGAATTTCAGGCACCGGAGGACTGCGGCTAATGGGTGGCGAATTGACGCCACAGAGCATAATCCCCGACCATTTGTTTCAGATACAGGCCACGGGAGAACATCAGGGTTGACCGGATCCGTTACTGACCCACCAGGTAACCGGAGGATTTCGGGAGGGAACAATAAAATGACCTTCACCGCGATGACGTGCATTGTATGTGCTGATCCGAAGGCAACTGATGGAAAGAAGGTTCTCGGGTGTGTGATTTGGGGGTATAGCATGACCAGAGCAGGGGAAGGAGCTGTTGGCGCGAAGAATGTGACACCCCTCAGGCCCAGTCTTGCGTGTGGCGAATCTCAGGCTGTTCAGAATGTTGTTGGTCCCGCCGTTGGCCAGTGGAACAAGGTAGAGGGGAATGTGAAAGTGGGTGACCAGCTTTTCGCAGATTAAAGAGATAGGCTAAGCTCATGAATAGTGCTTTCCTTTGCCGATGCTTGGTGTTGCTGTTTCCCCTCCTTTTCGCGGCCTGTCAGGATCAGGACAAGCAGGATGGAGGCAATAACGACGTGGTATTTGAGGAACCGGTTTTGCGCGTCGATCCGGTGAAAACTGAGGATGTCATGAAGGGAGTTGCCGGAGACTGGGCTTCCGATGACAATTGGATCCATCTGAAGGTGATCGACAATAGGTTCTCATTCACGGTGGCTCCTCAAGCTCAACCGTGGCTTATTGAATTGGACAATTTGGTAGTCTCGCTTGATGAGCACATGACTTTTGAGAGAGGTGACGTCGTGTATGATTTGTATTGGGTATTCGAAGAACCAAAACGAATGCGGCTGACGGCCAAGGGGCGCGGCTGGGATGAAGTGAAAGGTATTAGCCTTACAAAGGAGTGAAGAACTGTCCCTCCGCGCCGCCCCCGCCCCCCAGGAGCGCTCCGCACCCCGCCGCCCGTTGCCGCCGTGTTCCGGTCGCCGGGGCTCCCTGCACACCGCGGCCCCGGCCCCCGCGCCAACCGCCCCGCGGCGGAGTCCTGGCAGCGCGCTTCGGGAAACCGCCCCCGCTGCGCGCCGTGCTGGCTCGCGCCCTTGAATCGGCCCGTGAAGAAGGCGCATCGGGCGAGCGCAAGAGCAGGCGGGCCGTAGGCGCTGTGGCCGTCGCACTGGATGATGCGCTGGATTTCCTCAACGGCCTCGTCGGTGAGTTGCGGATCTTGTTTGTCAAAGAGGGCGTCAAGGCCCTTGGCATCGCGACCATCGTGCCAGTGGAAGAAGACGCTGCCGCCGGGTATGTTGGAGCTCCGGAGGTAGCCTTGCCGGGCTTTTCCACTGCCGGGTTCAAGATAGCGGATGGGGGGTTCGTCGATCTGGCGGTAGGGACATCGCCAATGTTCGTATTGGATGGCGCGATAGATGATGGACAGCCAGTCGGAGGCCAGCAGCGTCCAGTCGCAGAGGGTCTTGCGGTGGATGTTCACGCCGAGGCGGGCGAAGATCTCTTCCTGCCGGTAGTAGGGCAGGTGGCAGACGAAGCGGTTGTCGATGACTTCGGCGATCAGACCGGGGATTGCGGATGCAGCGCTCCTGCAGCGAGGGCGGCAGCGGCGCGCTTACAGTTCAAACTGGGCATGTTCCTTGTAGGAAGGGGAGGATTCGTGCACGATAGACATCGGTAATTTTGTGTTCGCCACGCTCCTAGCTAGACCCTTTCCCCGAAGATAGCGCGAACGATTTGCGATAACAAATTACGAGAGACGCCAATAATTAGAAAATCAGATTTGACGATGCGCCAGTTAGTGTTGTTGGAAAAACCGACCCGGGCTATAAAGCATTTGCGCAAATCGCACTCCTTTGACGGGGGCGCCCCCCTTGGCGCTTCGCGAAGTGTTCGATCGCCGTCGGCTCCGGTGTAAGCGTCCCAAAATCGATCCCCTGGCGTCCCGCAGCTGAGCGGTAGGGGGGCAATTTCGGGACGCTTGCCATCTCGAAACGCCCTTCAGCCACCTGAAGCCGCGCGGGCACCTCGCCAAAAGCGTGTTCCGGCCGGGCCTTGAAAGCCTTCACCGGATGTTTCAGGCGCCCGCCGGTCCCAGCGGACGCCTTGCCGATTTCCCGGATCATATTGTCAGATGGCCGCTAACCCGAAAAATTGTCGTGCAGTGTGTCCCACGATGATATGCCGATGACGGGGAGGTAGGGCGCGCACGCGGCGTCCTCGTTTTCGGTGGCGAGAGCCTGATAGAGGTGCCAGATGGGCTTTTTGCCGTGCGGATCGCCGGGTTCGTCGGGGAATTTCCGGAGGCCGATCCTGAGGCCGCCTTCGTGGCGGTTGTCGATCCAGTTGTGGTATTGCCATGACTCGATGGACTTGAGCGGCTGGATTTTCTTCCAGGCGAGGGCCATGCCCGCGGCCTGGTCGGCGAATTCCTTTTCCGTGTATTCCTTCGAGTTGAAACCGTTTTCCGACAGATGGACGGGGCGGACTTTTCCCTGATGGAGGAGCGCGGGCCGGTGCATGTAGGCATCGAGCACCCCGATGTTTTTCGGGGTGATTTTGCGGGACTGGAAAGAGAAGGTGGCTTGTTCGTCCTCCCAGGTGCGCGGGTTGAACAGGTTCTGCGGATAGGGATGGTGGGCGACGGCCCACGGGAAATCCCCCTCGGCGCGCGAGAAGCGGGCAAGCAGGTCGATCATGGTTTTGGAGCCGAACCAACGCTTCTCGCCGGGATCCGCCCAGTGGTGCGTGAGGCTGAGGAAGGGGCGGCTGTTCGGGTCGTATTGGCGGCCGATGAGATCCATCAGGCGCATCGAGCGGTGGAGCAGGTCCATGTAAACGATGGCGGGTTTTTCACCGGCGTTGGTCCAGACCCATCCGGCATCGACCTCGTTGTGCATGATCCAGTGGTGGACGCGTCCGTGTTTGCCATCCGGGCGGGACCAGCGCCCGGCCATGAGGTTGAGGATGGCTCCATAGAGCGAGAGACCTTCGGGATCGGTGACATTGGGCATGGCGAAGGCGCCGTCTCGGTGGGCGTCGGGATGGCCCAGCAATTTCACCACGGGGTTGGCGTCCCGCGCGGGGTTGGCGACGAGCAGGATGGCGGAGACCATGATGTCGCGCCTGGCGGCTTCCAGAAAGCTCCGGTCGAGCCTGGCGAGGGCGTCCTCGCGGGCGTGGTAGCCGCGGCCCTGCCAGGTGAAGGGCGTGGTGTGTTCGCCGGGCGTCAGGGAAACCAGCGTGTGGATCATCACGTTGACGGTGACGGCGGAAATGCCGAGCGCGTCGAGCTCGTCCGGCTCGCCGGGTGTGGCGGGCAGACGCCCGGCGTGCCAGCCGCCGAGGCCTTTTTTGTTAGACGGGCGGGCCGGTGGCAGGTCGGGTGAGCGGCACACGATGTCATCCGCGTATCGCGCGTGGGAGCTGGCGGTGCGATCGCCCCCGGCGACGCGCACAAGCTGCCAGCGGGACAGCAAGCGGTCGTGGGGCAGGCCGTTGCGGTCGCGGACGCGTGGCAGTGTGAGGGTGAAGCGCCCGGCGTTGTCGAAGGTCACCGCATCGAGCGTTTCGAAGCGTTCCGGATCGTCCATCAAACGTTCCATCGGGATCTCCGCGAGGAAAATGCCGTCGCGGTGGCTGTCCGCTCTGCCGGTGAGGGTGACGGTTTCGCCGGTGACCGCGATGCGGGAGATGCGCGCGGATGGATTTTTTGTCAGATAAGCCTCGATGTGCCCGGCGGGTGTGGAGCGGGCCGGCTTGAGCGGCTGGGCGACGGCGACGGCGCTGAAGGCGAGGAAAAGGCGGAGGATGATCATGAGTGGCGGCGGCCGATGCGGCCTGTGCCGCTTACCAACGGAGTTTCTACCGCGAATCACACAGGAAAAGGAGTCCATCTCCGGCCCGTGCATGCCCCGGATGCCGATGCGGGATGTCCGGTCACGCCAGGTTCCGCATGAGGCATTTCGCGGCGCGCCGCAGGCGGGCGGACTGGAGCGAGCGGAGCGATTGTTTCCAGAAATTGCCCTTCACCGGCTTGAGCGCGAGCAGGCGGCGGGTGATTTCGATGAACTGCACGCGCCGCCAGAGGTCGGCGTCGAAAGAGCCGCCGGGAGTGAACATGGTTAGGAATGCCTGGATGTCCCGCGCGGGGCAGCCGTATTCCCGCAGCTCCAAAGCATCCGCCGGAAGCGCGCGATAAATGCCGAGATACATGAGGAAGCGGCACATGTCATGATGCGCGGGCAGGATTCTAACAGCGCCGAAGTCGAATCCGACGGTTCGGTCGCCGGCGGCGAAGAGATTGAACGGAGTGAAATCCCCGTGGGCGGGAACGTGCGGCATCACCCGGCCCTCGAGCCCGGCGGCAATGCGCGAGGCGAGGCCGTGGCAATCCCGGAGGAAACCATCACCCGCCAGCAGGCCTGGCGCGGAGGATTCGAGCGCACCGTGCAGCCGGTCGATCTTCAGGCCGAATTTCGCCGCCACGAAGGGTTCCTGCCGCACCTCGCCGCGCCGGTAGAACCAGCCGAGCCAGCCTGCGGCGCGCCCGATCAGATCCATTCTGGTCCCGGCGGATGCCATCGAGCGCGGCAGCATCTTGCCGAGTGTGGGCGCGTCCACCCATTCCATCGCCACGGCATTGTGGTCACGCATCAGGAACAGGGGTTGGGGCACGCCGAAGCGCGGAGTGGCCACCTCGTGGAACCTCACGCCGCGCTGATGGACGTTGCGCGCCATGTTTTCCCGCGCCTCGTCGCGCCTGTAGGCCTTCACCACCATGTCCGGCACCCGGTGGCTGGCGGACCGCAGGAAATGAATCGTGCAGTCCCTTCGATTCAGCGAGGGCCGGAATGTCAGCCAATCGCCGCAACCGGTCTTGCGCCCCACCACCGGCAGGATGCGTTCCAAGTCCGCGGATGCGGAATTGTTATCTTGGGGAGTTCCCTCCACGAGTCAGTCGTTTCGGGTTTCCGCCGGTCTCCGCCGCCAAGCGACGGGACACGCGGCACGGGTTGTTCGATCCATTCGGCATGGCCTAAACAAGCGCTTTCCCCGTGGCAAGCGGCTTATCGCCCGGCATGCCGGAAACGGGTTGGTTCCATGCGAACCCGCATGGGGCCTCCACCCCGTTTCCATTGTGCCATCGACGACGGACAGTCGGGTGAGGGGGATCTTCCTTTCCTTGCCGCTTTCCAGCCGCGCCACGACGGCCTCGCCATCGAGCTTCACGAAGTCCGCCTTGATGGTCTTGCCGTCGTTGCTGGTCCAAGATGCAAGTTCCGAATCCCACGGGCCGTGCATTCCGCTTTCCTTGCTCGTGACGGGTGAGCCCGTCCACGCCAAGGGGAAACCCTGATGGCGGGTCAACCGGTTCACCGCCGCTTGAAGCGCGCCTCATACTCGCGATGGAGCGTCCGGTGGGTCGCTTCGAGTTCCGCGAGGGACAGGGATTCGAGGGCTTGCCGCGGGCTTTGCGGTTTTTCCAGAAATTCCTGCAAAAGCTGGATACGACCGATCCAAAGGCCCTCCTCACGGCCTCTCTCAAGGCCTTCGGCGATCAGTTTTTCGGCGACGGACATGGTTTGCTT
>CAZKQK010000158.1:0-11379 GCA_964554865.1 uncultured Luteolibacter sp.
GACGACCTCGCCCCGCACGAGGGAGCCGTTTCCCTCCTCGCCGGGGGCCGCGTGCCTGTCGTCATCACCCCGCCCGATGAGGAAAGGCTCGACCGCAAGAGCCCCACGCTTTCCATCGACCGTTCCCGCTCCGCCGCCTTCGCCCTCCAGGATTACCTGAACGAGCGCGATGACGCCCTCTGGGGCCTCGTCACCAATGGCACATTGATCCGCCTGATGCGGGACAATGCCTCCCTCACCCGTCCCGCCTACATCGAGGCCGACCTCACCCAGATCTTCACCAATGAAGACGCCGCCTCCTTCTCCATCCTCTGGCTGCTTTTCCACCGCACCCGCTTCGGAAACGAAGGTGCTCCCGCCACCGATTGCGCCCTGGAACGCTGGCGCGATACCGGGGCCAAGGAAGGCGAAGCCGCCCGGGACCGCCTCGCCGGTCAGGTGCGCGAGGCGCTGAAACTCCTCGGCTCCGGCTTCCTCGAAGCCAACCCCGACCTCGCCAAACGCCTCCACTCCGGCGAGCTCAACCTCACCGAATGGTTCAACGAACTCCTCCGCCTCGTCTATCGACTCATCTTCCTGATGGTGGCGGAAGACCGCAATCTCCTCCACCCGACTAAAGCTCCCCCCGCCGCGCGGAAACTCTACGCCGAAGGCTATTCCCTCACCGCCCTGCGTGCCCTCTGCACCCGTGCCGCCACCTGGGATCGCCATCACGACCGCTACGAAGGCGTGAAAATCGTCTTCCGCGCCCTCGCCGGAGGCCAGCCCGCCCTCGCGCTGCCCGCCCTTGGCGGCTTGTTCGCCGCCGACAAGCTGCCGGATCTGGAAACCGCCCGGCTCCGCAACCGCGCCTTCATGGAGGCGCTCTACCGCCTCTCCTGGCTCTCGGACAAATCCGGCATGATCCCCGTGAACTGGCGGACCATGGAAACCGAGGAACTCGGCTCCGTTTACGAATCCCTCCTTGAACTCCAACCCCAACTCGGCGCGGATGGTCGTAGCCTCCTCTTCGCCGAAGACGTGGCGGAAAAGAAGGGCAATCAACGCAAAACCACCGGCTCCTACTACACGCCCGACAGCCTCGTTCAGGCGCTGCTCAATACCGCCCTCGACCCAGTGCTGGACAAGACCGAGACGCAGTCCGCCGATCCCGCCAAGGCCCTGCTGAAACTTTCCGTCATCGACCCTGCCTGCGGTTCCGGCCACTTCCTCCTCGCCGCCGCCCGCCGCATCGCCACCCGCCTTGCCCGCATCCGTGCGGAAGGCACCCCGTCCACCGAGGACTTCCGCCACGCTCTGCGCGATGTCGCCCGCTCCTGCCTCCACGGCGTGGACCGCAATCCCATGGCCGTGGAACTCACCAAGGTCGCCCTATGGATCGAAACCGTCGATCCCGGCCTGCCGCTCGGTTTCTTCGACGCCCAGATCCGCTGTGGCGATGCCCTGCTCGGCGTCTTCGACCTCAAGGTGCTGGAAAACGGCATCCCCGACGCCGCCTACAAACCCCTCACCGGCGATGACAAAACCACCGCCAAATACTATGCCCAAGCCAACAAGGCGGCGAAAGGCGGCCAAGGCGAGCTGAACCTCGGCGGCTCCGGCTGGCACATGCCGGATACCAAACCCCTTGCCATCGACTTCTCCGGCTTCCGCGATCTGCCCGAAGACGATCTCGGCGACATCGCCAAAAAAGCCGCCCGCTACCGTGAGCTGCGGGAAAAACCCACCTTCACCCGCGCCTTCATCGCCAGCGATCTTTACACCGCCGCCTTCCTCCTGCCCAAGACCGGAGACGCGCCCACCTCCGCCACCCAACGCACCGTCCCCACCACCGAGGAACTCTGGGCCGCACTGAACCACGGCAAACTCCGCGAATCCCTTGCCGAGGCCCCGCAAGCCGCCCGCCGCGCCCGCGCCTTCCACTGGCCGCTGGAGTTCCCCGATATCATGCTTCAGCGCGGCGGTTTCGATGTCGTGCTGGGAAATCCGCCGTGGGATGTCGTGCAAATGTCGGAAGAGGAATACTTCGCCATCCGCAAACCGGAAATAGCAGCGCTTGCCGGGGCCACCCGGAAACGGGCTATCGACGATCTCCAAATTACCGATCCCACCGCTTATCGTGAGTTCACCATCGACAAACGCTACTACGATGCGAGTAACGAGTTCGCCCGGGAATCGGGCCGCTTCGACCTAGCTGCACGGGGCAAAATCAATACTTACGCTCTATTCGCGGAACTCTTCGCCAACCTCGGCCGCGACCACGCCGGAGTCATCGTTCCTACCGGCATCGCCACCGATGCCACCACCGCACCCTTCTTCGCCGCCTTAGTCGAAGGAAAACGTCTTGCCCGCCTCATCGATTTTGAGAACTCAAAGCCGCTTTTCCCCAGCGTTCACCGCAGCTACAAATTCAGCCTACTAACACTAGGCCGGAAAGAACGTGAAGCACACTTCTCTTTTTTCCTGACCGACCCCGCCCAGCTCGCCGAACCAGAGCGAAATTTCACACTTTCTACGGAACAGATTGCTGCGATTAACCCCATCACAAGGAACGCACCCATATTCCGTTCACGGGCGGACGCTGAACTGGCGGCCAAGATGTTTGGAATAGCAGCAAAACTGCCCCGCGAAGAGGGCTGGATCACGCTCCACCAAAACGTCTTTACGTCATCCAACGCTGATGATCTGGAACAGTTTTCCAATACAACGCCGTCAAGTTCCGCGGTCGCTGTTTTCAGAGGCACCTTCTTCAATCAGTATGAAGTCGATACCATCTGCGGGATTCACCTTTCGTCCTCCGACGGACAAGATTCATGTGAGCCTTCCGACAAATACGTTGATCCGAGGTATTATGGAGACCGTATTGCCAAAAAAGGACTGAACACTTCTTACCATCTTGCTATTCGCCGTATCGCTCGTGCAACTGACTCAAGAACAATGATCGCTACTGTGCTTCCGATGGTGGCAATCGATGACACTGCTTCAGTATTATCCATCATTGGCGACGCGCTCTTGATCCCAGCGATTCTCGCCAACCTGAACTCTTTATGCCTTGATTACACCTGCGGTTTTAAAATTGGTGGAACCGACATCAGAAAGCATAACTTTTCGCAACTCCCCATCCTCCCAATCACTTTCTACACCGCCGCCCGCCTGGACTTCATCGTCCCCCGGGTCTTGGAACTCACCTACACCTCGCATTCGCTGACCCCCTTCGCGCGGGATCTGGGCTACGACGGCCCGCCCTTCCCTTGGGACGAAGCCCGCCGCGCCCACCTCCGCGCCGAGCTCGACGCCTTCTACGCCCGCGCCTACGGCCTCACCCGCGACGAACTCCGCTACATCCTCGACCCCGCCGACATCAAAGGCCCCGACTACCCCTCCGAAACCTTCCGCGTCCTCAAGGAAAAGGAAATCCGCACCTTCGGTGAATACCGCACCCAACGCCTCGTCCTAGCCGCCTGGGATCGCATGGAAGCCGATGGAACATTCGATGCTCTTGAGCTAGCGAGAGAGACCAGCTCACACATCGAGCATCGCCTCCGGCTTCCACAGACAGCACGCGTGCCTCTCACCCAAGGCCTCGCCTATTGGCTTGAGTTCCTCGTGGCTGCTGCACGGCTCGCAGGCGAGAAACTCACTCTGGAACAGCTATGGGAAACCTATCTCATCATCTTGGGAGCGAAGGAAATTGGCACCGAAGCGCAGGCCGTGCTCGGTGATGATGCATCGAACTGGATAGCTTCACTGGCTACGGAGCCTACAAAGCCAGGGTTGTTTGCAGATATGCTGGGGAAATTGAATGCGAATGGAAAAATTCTCCGCCGCAAGGTGGATGGTAAAATCTTCCTTAGCCTTTCCTCCGACATCCCCGTCCAGCCGGATGCATGGCGGCTCTATGATGCCGAGGCTGCTCTCGCCATCCATCAATCACGCCCGGAAACAATCGGGATCGAATCTGTCCCCTCCCAGCCCACTCTTGGTCAAGAAACCGCTCGATTTGAAACCCTCGAAAGGATTTTCGCATGAGAACCTCTCCTCAGCTCTGGATTGAAGAACTCCGCATCTTGCGTGCCTGGTCGATCGATCCCGCAGCTGAGGTTCGCCGCATTCCTTTCCGCCGTGGCTTGAACATCATTTGGGCACAGGCCAGCCAAGCCTCCCAACCCGACCTTCCCGGCTTTGGAGGGCACGCCGCCGGAAAGACTTCATTGTGCCGTCTTCTGCGCTTCGTGCTGGGAGAACAACACTATGGCTCCCGCTTCATGCGTGACCGCATCCTGAACGCCTTCGAAAACGGCTGGGTGGTCGCCAAAATTTGGTTGGGAAACACGTCATGGATCGTCGCCCGCCCTTTTCGCTCCGGCCTGCACCCCAAATGCTGCATTTCCGAGTCGATTGAGACCATCTTCACCAACGAAGAAATCATCCGCCGCTACGACGACTTCCGCGATGCCATTCACGCCGCTGTAATGGTCAACTTTCCAATCCAGGAGTTTCCCTCGGAGAAAGAACCCATTTCCTTTCCTCACCTGCTGGAATGGCTCACCCGTGACCAGGAGAGCCGCCTCTCCGGTCTGCTGGATTGGCGGCATACGTCGAGCAACCATGACTGCCCCGGCATGTCCGCTGAGCAGAAGCGGTTCCTCATCCGCGCCACGCTTGATCTCGTGGATGATCTGGTGCGCCAGGAGATCGAAAAGCGCCACAAGATGGAAGTCGAGTTCGGGAGGATTCCCGACGACATCGCTTTCCAAAAGCGCAGTATTCAGGAGCATCTCACCGCCCTTCAAAGAGATCTTCCAGCCGAACAGCTTCCCGACGTGGGAGAATCTCTTTTCGTCGACGCCGTGAAACGGCTCGCCCTATCGACGAGAGACAGCGCCTTTCGCCCCGTGGATGAAGAGATGGAGGCGCTGAACATTCCCCAGCTCCGGGCTGACCTTGCCAACCTTAACCAAGGTCTCGGAGCCAAGCTCTTCCAGGAAAAGGAACTCAAGGAACACCTCCAGAGTCTGAAAACTCGTTTTGAGGAAGCCCAACGCGATGGGAAACAGGCGAGCTACGAAAAGTTCTGGGAGGAACTGAAACCCACTGACGAGTATTGCAAGGTTCCTATCGCCATCGCTCGATTCCGCTGCCGTTTGCGGCAGGAATTTGAACCCGAAGCGCCCGAAGCTCCTATCAAACAGGATCTCGAAGCCATGGCAAATCAGGCACGGCTACAAATCCAAAACGTCGAGCGCAACCTCGCCCCCATCACGAGTGCTTGCCAGACACTGGCTGATAAGGTCGAACGCAAAGCCAAGGCCATCTCCACTGCGGAAGCTAGAAAGGAGCAGCTACAGAAGGACCGGAACGCGATTGAACAGACACACACGCTCGCTGTCTTCCGAGCCGAACAGGCGTTAGAAGCCTGCAAGACCATCGAGAAGCTCGAACAACGGCAAGGGACGCTTACAAGCGACATCGAGAAGTCCAAAAAACGTCAAGAAGGACTTCAGAACCGGCAGGCCAAGCAAATCGCCGACTTCTCCAATCTTTATGAATCCACGCTGAAAGCATTCCTCGGCGATGAAATCACAGCGAGCTGCCGCTTCACGCGGGAAGAAATCGATCTCAAGGCCAATTATCATGGAGAGCTTTCCAGCGCCGCCATCGACACCCTTAAAACGATCGCCTTCGATGTCGCCGCACTCAGAAGCGGCATTCTCGAAACCAGTCATCATCCCGGCTTCATCATCTTCGACAGCCCCCGTGAAGCCGACATGCACCCTACTCCCTACCAACGCATTTTCCACCACCTCAAGTCGCTTGAGCACAGCAACTCTAAAGCTCCCTTCCAAGTCATCCTTACCACCACGGAACCTCCCCCGACAGCCTTTCAGTATTCCGAAGAACTTATCCTCCAACTTGATGCTTCCACAAAGGGAGGACGCGTTTACCGGACGGATTTTTGATCGTGGCGTCATCCTCACAAAACCAAAACGGTTACGATGAAGCAAATTCTCTCACCGACCCTGCAGGATTTACGAGAAGAGTATGTCTTGATGCAGGCATGGAAAAAGACTTCCTGCTATTTAAGGAATCACAGTTGGTATGCTGATACTTTGGAGATTGACTTCCAATCCCTTCGCGTGCCAGCGTTCATCCAAGATTTACAGGAACAGTTGGCATCGCCACAAACTTGGTCTCCTTCGTTACTTGATCTCGTCCCGGCACCCAAAAGCCAATTGTGGATTTTGAATGGCGATAACTGGAAACCCAAGCCAGGAATCAATCCTCGCCAGAAAATCCGTCCGCTAGCCCATGTTTCACTGGAGGATCAAGTGGTGGCAACAGCCATACTGATGTGCTTGGCCGACAGAGTAGAATCTCGCTTGGGAAATCCATTATTGGACATAGAGAAGCCGGATAAGCGTCGACGGACGCTAGCCTACGGACATCGTCTTTTTTGCGATTCTGAAGGCGACAGACTCCGTCATCGATGGGGCAGCTCTAAATTGTTCAGGCTGTATTTTCGCGACTATCAGACCTTTCTCCGCCGACCCGAAATCGTTGCGGAGTCGTTGTCGGAAGATGGCGCTTTATCGGATGAGCATGAGATTGCTATCGTCCAAAGCGATCTATCCAAGTTTTATGACCGGGTTCGCCCCAGCTTGCTTCACTCTAAGCTGGAATCCCTGCTTCCTTCGGAAGAGGACGCGTCATTCATGGCATTTTGCCGGCGAGTTTTTGACTGGAGATGGAAGGATGAGAGCCGCGCGATGGAGTATGCGCGGCTTGGCGACAAACCAATTATGGATTTTTCTACCATCGCTCTTCCGCAGGGCCTTGTCGCCTCCGGATTCTTTGCAAACATCGTCTTGTGTGATTTTGAGAATAGACTTCGCGAAGCTATAGACCAAGCGATCGATGAAAATCACGATCTGATTCTTAAGGATGTCTGTTATTATGTGGACGATCTTCGATTGGTCTTTGTCGTAAAGGGGAGATTGGAGGAAAAGGAGATCGAATCCCGCGCCCAACAATGGCTGCAGGCTTTGTTGGATGAAACGGCCCAAGGCTTGATTGTCGAAGAGTCGAAGACCAAAGCCACAGTAAAAGGACGCCAGCAACGCTTTTTGGTGCCTCAGTCCCAAACCGCCAAACGTATCCAAAATGATGTGTCAGGAGTGTTCGATATGACGCATGGAACCGAGTTGATCGGAGCTATTGAAGGATTCTTCCATACGCAGAAGCGATATTCATCAAATACTGAAGAACCTCCTTTAGGACGTTCGGGGCTGCTCGTTGGCCTGTCTGACATGCGGGATGACACCGCAGCACGATTCGCCGCCGGTCGCTTTCGCCGAACCTTCCGCTCCCTCCGTCCTCTCCTTTTCGATGAGGAGAGGGACGATCGACGGGAGAGAAACAATGATAATGAATCTGAAGGAGACGATTCGGATCCTTCTCCCTCCCGCCTCGTATTGTCGCGCGAACAACTGGACGAGCGAGGCAAGCTCTTTTCCGCAATGCTCATTGAGGAGTGGGTAGGCAATCCGGGCAATGTTCGACTCCTCCGCATTGCGCTCGATCTATATCCAGACAGGCAATTTCTGGGAAAAGTTCTCAAAATACTCAGACCCGGCTGGGGTCAAGAAAACAGCGCACGGGGGGCAAGGCGTGAAGTTCTTCAATATTGCTTGGCAGAATTGTTTCGGGCGGGTGCAACTGAAACAGGGCAGGTACCCGATGACGACTGCCTGCCAACAGCGATTGATCTGGATATTTATCATCAACGATTATCCGAAGAAGGACGGGAGCTTTTGACTGCCTGCATGGCAACAAGAGGCGGCAAGAGGCGTTTCCCTTGGTATCTCATACAACAAGTCTTTCTCTACCTCGCAGTGCGGAACGAACTCCCTAGAGAGTTCATTTTGGGGCCGATTCGAAAGAGTCGCGGCCTAAATCGACATCAGCAGTTCGCTCGATTCATTCACGGCGATTCGCGACCACCGCTCCCGGATAGAGCTGCGTATCTCATTCTAGCTCAAAGCTCATTCGGCCTTCTTGGTATTCTTGATCGAGTGATAGCACGCAACGTATCTCCCCAATTTCTGCAATCCATCGGCGAAATATCCCCTGAAATCGCCACTAGTGTTTGGTCCCTCCTTCAACCATCGCCAACCGATGGACAGGCTACTGCAGCACGATCTTTGGGGATCGTTCCGGTGTCGTTCGGCAGTGAGAGTCTTTTGGCCGATTTTGTCCTCCGACGTCTAAATCCTTTCTGGGAAGAGGAAAATCTGCTCCGCTTGGCGATTGAGTTACTCGAAGTTCCCGATGATCGCTGGCCGGACGTTGTGACTCCTTGGCAGATTCGTTGCGAAATCTCCCCGCCGGATAACTCGCTTTTTGGCAAACTGAAGCCCCAGTCCGTAAATTTGACAGGGGCTCTTCCAAAGGCCGTATACCTTTTCAGTGTTCCCGCATGGTGCGACACAGCCGAGGATAAACGACGGTTTCAGGTTGGCATGATCCTGCGGTTTGCATTGCGAGGATCAGTCGATTTTTATGGTTCTGCCCGTCAGCAGAGCAATAGCCAACGGCCACGTTACCGGCAACCCGTTTCCCATTGGGAACGCCAGCGCTACTCATCTTTTCAAGGACGGTCAGCCTTTGGCCCGCCTTGGATTCCTCTGTCTTCATGGACAGAAGATTTTCTGTTCGATCTACTGCGGTGGCCTGGCTCCGGGTTGAATTCACAGCCGGTTCCGCTTGAGGAATGGAAATTGCAACTTCGAGAACGCTTGAATTATTTGAGTAAAGCGCGGGGCGAAGCAACTGGACTAATATTCCTCGAACAAGCCGCTCCGTGGCCAGACAAGTCCCCTGTACAATGGCAGCGCCCTCTGCGTGTCGGAATTGTGCAATCCGTAATACCTGATATGTGCGATTACGGCAGGTATCGACACGATCCTGAACTGCTCGATCCGACGTTTCGCATTCGCCATCGACGACATTTTAGCGCCCTATTGGAAGGAGTGGTTCAAATGCTCCAAGTGAGAGAAACTCACAAGAGGCAGGAGCGCAATGATGGTCGAATTCTGGACATTTTGGTGTTCCCTGAACTCGCAATCCATCCGTTCGATATTCATCCGCTCATTCTCCCATTCATTCGAACTCACAAATGCATTGTTCTTTTTGGGCAAGTCTATCATCCAGCCAATACGGAACAAGGCGCTCAATTGATCAACAGTTGCTTGTGGGCAATACCCGAATGGGGGCCGACCAGTGGCTTTCAAGTCCGATTTGTCGAGCAGGGGAAAGAGCACCTCGCTGAGCCCGAGCGCAACTTGCAACCGGCGCCGGTTTCGTTTCGTCCTGCCCAGTGGATTATTAACTACAGATGGACAAGCGACACTTCACAAAAGCCCCTCCGTTTGAGCGCGTCAATTTGCTACGACGCGACCGATCTCTCGCTGGCGACGGATTTGAAATCTCGGAACGATCTTTATTTTGTGTGTGCCTTGAATCGCGACGTGGGGACGTTTGACCGAATGTCCGAGGGGCTTCACTATCACATGTATCAAGGTGTTCTCATAGTGAACAACGGACAATTCGGAGGAAGCAGTTTTTATATTCCTTTTTCGCAAACATTCCATCGTCAAGTATTTCACCTGCATGGTCAGCCTCAGGCGAGCATCGCATTTGCCGAAGTCTCACCTGAAAAACTGATCAACCGTCCCAATAACTCTATCCAAGGGGAGCCTGATGGAAAATGGAAAACTCCCCCTGCAAATTGGCATTTACCTCACTAATGGTTCCAGTCTCACCCCAACCCTTCATCATCCGTGAGGAGTGCGAAAAAGCAGCCTGGCAGCATGGCTATCGCCGTGTGTTGGGCGAGGAGGACGGCTGGGCCGCCTTCGCCTCCACCACCGCCCGGGGCACTCTCTGGCTCGCTGCCGCCAGTTCCCAAGGCCCCTGGTTCCTCGCCCTCGATCATCCCGGCGTGGTCAAAGAATGGCCGCTCCCTCCCGCGGACATCGTCGGCCCGGGCTTGGCCCGTTACGCCTTTCCGAACCTCACCGCGCTCTACGCCGTCCTGCCCCGCCTCTATCAGCTTGCCACCAGCCTGCCGGATGCCCCGCTGAATGCCTTCCACGTGCAAACCGCGAAGCTACCCAAGACAACCGAAGCCGAACGGCTCGTCGTCCAACGGATCGGCCAAAACATCTTTCGCTACAGTCTGCTGGACTACTGGCAAAGCCGTTGTCCGCTGACCGGCATCACCGACCCCGCGCTGCTGCGCGCTTCGCACATCATCCCCTGGAGCGAGTGCAAAAGCGACGCCGAACGGCTGGATGTCCACAACGGTCTGCTCCTTTCTGCTCTCTGGGATGCGGCCTTCGATCGCGCCCTCGTCACCTTCGACGACGACGGAAAACCCGAATTCTCCCCCAAGCTGAGCGACGCCGCCCGCAACGCGCTACAATGGTCCCAACCCATCCCGCTGATCGATCCCCACCGAGAGAACCTGCAGCACCATCGGCAACGCTTCCAAAATTCAGGGAAAGCGGATTCAGGTGAATGCATCATAGCCAATATGTAGTATTTTGCCTGATTTTTCAGGCAAAAAATGGCTTATCGATGAAATTCGAGCCAATTCCATCTGATGGTGACTAATTTGCTTGATATTTCAGGCACGAAGAATCATTTTGATTTTGTGTCGTCCGTAGCTCCGCTCCAAGAGCCTTCCTTTGCCTGAAAAATCATGCCAACTCATCAACTCGCCTCTTTGATTGCCTGGCACCGCCAGCGCGCCGGCCTGAGCCAGGCGGAGCTGGCCCGCCATGCCGGAGTGAGCCGCTATGTGGTGCAGGATCTGGAAGCCGGACATGGCCGCACCACTTGGGGGAAACTCTGTGCCGTGTTGGCGGTGTTGAATCTTACTCTGGAACCCGCCGGCCCGCTGGTAGCCGATTGGCGGGCCGCCACCACTGATGCCACGCCATGAGCAACGAATTTTCACGCCAAGCCGTGGTGCACCAACACGGCCAACCCGCCGGAATGCTGAGCGAGCGCTCGGCAGGAGGGTGGCGCTTCACCTACCTGTCCGGATACACGGGGCCACCGGTTTCGCTGACACTGCCCTGCCGGGAAGAGCCCTATGATTTTCCCGGCTTCCCGGCGGTCTTTGAAGGCCTGCTGCCCGAGGGGCCGCAACTGGAAGCCCTGCTGCGACAGCACAAGATCGACCGGCACGATGCTTTCCGCCAGCTCGTCACCGTGGGGGCGGATCTGGTGGGCTCCCTGACCGTCACCGACGCCCCATCGTCCGCCCCGACCCTTTCCGACGCCTGATGCCTTATTGCCCGATCACTCTGGAAC
>CAZKQK010000159.1:0-11197 GCA_964554865.1 uncultured Luteolibacter sp.
TCCCCATTCCCGGCGGAGCCGCCACCATGTTCGCCCGCCTCATCGTCACCGCCCCATAGCCGCGCCGCCCACTCCATCAATCGCCAATCCCGACACGCCGTTCCGGATCGAATGGCAGGAAAGGAAGGGAGCGCGCATGGAACCCATGATCCGCAAAACGAGGAATACCCCTACCGGGGGACCAACTGTTCATCCACCTCCGGATGGAGCCGCGGATTCACGGAAACATCCCGGGGCGGAGACAGCATGTTCGAAAGCCCGTCACTCCTGAGCCGCCCCGCAGGTCTTGCGTGCGCCCCCGTGGAAATTTGGCCCTGGAAAGTTTGCTGGCCTTTTTGATCAGAACTTGTTAATGACCACGCCTCACCCCGTCCACACCCATGAAATTCCCGCTGCTCGTCCCCGTCATGATCGCGCTGGTTTCCGTCTCCTGCCGGACCACCACGCCACTGGATCCGAACACCTTCGAGCCCAGCAGCCGCTGCCTGCCGGAAAATGTGAGCCCGGCCGGCACTGGTGAACCGGTGGACTACAGCAAGTGAGGCAGCCTCAGGCGTAGGGAACAAACAGCCCCCTCCCGGCGAGGTGGGCCAGCCATGGTGCGAAGTCCAGATTTGGACAGGCGCTGCGTGAAAATGCCGCGAGTTCCCCGCGTGTCCGCGTGCCGTCCATCAGGCACAGCACGGGATGGTGCTCCGGAGGAAACGAACAGGGTCGATGCCAGATGTCCACCAAGGGAAGTCCGTTCCGCGCACAAGCCAGCCTGAAGCCGCCCAAGTCGGGCATTTCTGGCTCCGAGGCGTCGAAATCGACCGCTTCAATCCGTGGCAATGCCCAACCATGCTGGATGCCGTCGTAGAGCAGCCTCGCTAATTCATGCGACGTAAAATTAGCCACAAAATACTGAATATCTTTTACTTGAATACATGATTTGAAATTTTGCTTTTTCGTTTCGATCATTTGTTTAAATGCCTCGTTCTCGACACCGTTGCCAAAACGAACGGCAATTTCAAACATTCGCTCCATCGAGATCCTGGGTTCGACCGGAGCATCGTTCCGGCATAGCACTCCGGAGCGGAAAGTGCGTCCGGCCAGGGTGTCGGCGGCGGTTTGAAAAGCGAGCGGATCGGGGAAACGAAGACGCAATTCGTCCAAGGTGTCGTCACCAAGCGAAGCCGGGAAATTTTGTCCGGGGTCGGATTCCCCCAGCCAGCGGAGTCCGGCGGCGCCTGCGGCGTGGATGAAGCGGTCGAGCGGCCATGGATCGTTGACCGGGCCAAAGTCGTCGAAGGCGAGAATGTCCGGCCCCTTGGCGATCATGTCGTCGATGATGGGGATTTCCGGTGAATCCGGCCCGGTGACCGAGCGGAGGATGGCCAGCGCGGCCAGCAGATCCCCCGCCCCGGCCTGGAGGATGGCGTGGATTTTCCGGATGACGGGAACTCGCGGTTTCCAGCCGGCTTCGAGGTTGAAGGAGACGGTGGCGATACCGTTGGAGGCAAGATGGCGGTGGCAGAACGCGAGAAGCGCGAGTTTCACCTCGTCCGGCACCCAGGAGAAGAAACCGTGGGCGATGATGAAATCGAAGGGCTCGGGGCCGGAGGCGAAGGTCCGGAGATCGGTCGCGAGGAATTCGACGTTCCGCGCTCCGGCGGCAGCGGCGAGTTCGCGGGCCTGGAGAATGGAAGACTCGGCGAGGTCGATGCCTGTGAAGCGGCTGCCAGGCCAGCGCAGGGCGAGCGGGATGAGGTTGAGACCGGAGCAGCAGCCGATTTCCAGAATCCGCGCCGACGACGGGCGCGCGGTGCGCAGGCCGCCGAGCAGCGCGGCCACCGAGGAAACCGCCGGATCGGAGAGCGGATGGCTCATCGCCGGGTAGGCGCGGGTTTCATACAGGGCATGGACGGGATCGCTCACGGGCGTGTCAGGAAACCTTGGTCACTTCGATGCGGTCCCAATACATGTGGTCCCGCCAGCCGGAAAACGCGGCGGCGAATCCGGCAAGGCGACGCTTGGTGGCGACGGTCTCCCCGGCGACCAGCACCTCGTTTTGCGCCTCGGCGGACTTGAGGGTGCGAACGGACGGGAAGTGGTCGCGGAGGATCTTTCTTGTTAGGGACTGCATGGCGCGGTGGCCCTTGCCGGTGACGAGGTTCACGGCGAGAACGCCGCCAGGAGCGATGGCGCGGCGGAGATGGGCCAACAACGCGGGATCCCACTGGCGCGGGCGGAAAACATCGGTTTTTCCCGCCAGATAGACATCATCGATGACGACATCGAAGCGGCGGCGGTTTTTCGCGAGCCACGGGTAGGCGTCGGCGATGAGCACCTCGATGCCGAGCGAATCGAGATCCATGTGCCCGCGGGCGAGATCGACAATTTCCGGATCGATGTCCACGGCGGTGAGCCGGCAGTCCGGCAGCAGGTGGCGCAGCACGCGGCAGGCGGTGCCGCCGGCGAGGCCGAGCATGAGCACGGAGCGGGGTTTCGGGTTTCCGCCCAGAAGCGCGGAAGCGGCGATCATGTCCCAGGCGAGGCCGGTGAGGAAGCGGCGGCGGTGATGGAAGGCATGGACCGCCCCTTCGACGCGGAACTCCGTGGCGAGGTCTGATTTCCAGATTTCCAGCGACTGGTGGCGGGTGTGGACAGTGGCCGTGCGGCGCATCGGAGGCGAGCTTGAACGGGCGCGGCGGCGAGGGAAGCGGGAAATCTCGGGTCGGGGCCGGATTTGGGATTGCCCGGAAATTCCGGGAAGCTAGAGGTTTGCCCGATGCACGCGCTCGCAGCCTCGTTTTTCCTTCAAATGGCGGTGATTCTGATCGCCTGCCGGGTCGTGGGCATGGCGGCGAAACGCATCGGACAACCGCAGGTGGTGGGAGAAATGATCGCCGGCGTGCTGCTCGGGCCATCCCTGCTCGGGCTGGTCTGGCCGGAGAGCGCCAAGTGGCTTTTCACCCAGGAGTCGCGCGGCATTCTCTTCGCGGGCGCACAGCTCGGCGTGGGGCTTTACATGTTTCTGGTGGGTCTGGAGTTCAATACGGGGCATTTCAAATCCCGGGCACGCAGCGCGGCGACCGTGTCCATCGCCGGGATGGCGGCGCCATTTCTGTTAGGCGCGCTGCTGGTCCTGTGGCTCCAGCACGTCCCCGGCATCTTTTCGCCGAAGGTCCGCTACTTCGAGGGGGCGCTGTTCCTCGGCGCGGCGATCGCGATCACTGCCTTTCCAATGCTGGCGAGGATCATCTCCGAGCGCGGCCTGTCCGGCACGCCGCTCGGCACGCTCGCCCTCGCGGCGGGTGCGATCGACGACGCGGCGGCGTGGTGCGTGCTGGCGATCGTGCTGGCCACCTTCGGTGCCTCGCAGCCCCTTGATATCGGCGGCGTGCGGATCGGGGCCGAAGTCATCGCCATCGGCGGATCGATCCTCTATGGCGGCCTCATGCTCACGCTGGGGCGCAAATGGCTGTCCGCCCTGGGCCGCCGCGCCGAGCGCGAGGGCGGCGTTTCCCGGCCGATGATGTCGGTCACGCTCGCGCTCTTCTGCCTGGCGGCATGGTATACCGACACCATCGGGGTTCACGCGGTCTTCGGCGGGTTCATCCTCGGCATCGCCATGCCGCGCGGGGTTTTCGCCGATGACATCCGCCGCAAGATCGAACCTTTCGCAGTGGTCTTTCTGCTGCCGATGTTCTTCACGTTTTCCGGGCTCAACACCAAGCTCGATGTGCTGATCGATCCGCCGGGCCTGTTGTTCGTCGCGCTGGTGATCCTGCTGGCCTCCGTGCTGGGCAAGGGAGTGGCCTGCTGGGCTGCGGCGCGGTTTCACGGCGAGGATAACGCGACCTCGATGGCGGTGGGCACCCTGATGAACGCCCGCGGGCTGATGGAGCTGATCATCATCAACATCGGCTTGCAGCGCGGCATCATCGGCGAGGCCTTGTTTTCCATCCTGGTGATCATGGCCATCGTCACCACCCTGATGGCCACGCCGATCTTCGAGCGCGTCTATGGCCGCAAGGCACGGGCGGAAGGCCGGCTGGGCGACGTTCCCGGCAGCGCCTGAGCTTCCCTGCTTGCCAAGAATCGGGCGGGCGGCCAGCATGACTTCGTGAAAACCCTGAGAATCGGCATGACAGTGCCGGTGCTGGCAATTTCCATGCTGGTCACCGGATGCAAGGACGAGGAGCAAAGCAAGCGGATCAAGGAGCTTGAGGAGGAATTGGCTGGTCGCGTCAGCGAGATCGAAAGCCTGGGTAACGAACTCCGCAACACCACCGGGGAGCGCGACAAGGCACGCACCGAACTCGATCAGGCGCAGCGCGGCGCGAGACGGACGGAAAGCCAGCTCATCGACGCCCGCAGGGAAATCGAAGGCCTGCGCAAGGCTGAGGAACGGCAACGGGAACGCAACCGGGCGGCGACCGCCACCAGGCCCGCGGATGAGGGCCGCAAAAAGGTCGAAGGGCAGCTCGCGGCGGTTTGGCAGATCCAGGGTGACGGCACGGACCTGCGGGGTTTTGTCGCGGAGGCAGATGGCAAATCCTGGCTCTATCTTCCGGCCCGTGCCCTGGGTGGCGGCACGAAACTGGTCGTCAAGGACGGCGGCGGAACCATCATCACCCGGTTCGGCGAGTTTCAGGTGAGTGCCGATGGCGAGATTGCCCGGCTGGAGGTGGAACAGCAGGTGGCCACGCGCATCCCGGTCACCGCCGGCGCGGCGATCCAATCCAACCAGCGGCTCCTGTTTGCCGGCATCCCCAATGCCGGCGGCTCGCCAAAGGCCGAGGATGCCTACGCGGGAAACCCCGGCGCCACCGAGGTGGAATTCAACGCCTACACGGCCGCCACCTCGGTGGGCTGTCCGCTGTTTGATGCCGAATCCGGCGATCTGATCGGTATCGCCCTGCCCGATGCGGTCGCTCCCTCGCTCTGGAGCCAGGCGATGCCGCCGGGTTCCGCCCCGCCCCGCGCCGGTCTTTTGAACAGGACCATCGAGTGGAAACCGGGAAACATCGGCTCCCTGCTCACCGAGCGCCGGAAAATCGCGGAACTCGTCCGGCAAACCCGCCTGATGTATGCCGCAGCCGCCCTCAGCCCCACCCCCGCCGGGCTCGGCATCGACAATCCCGCGGGTGACGGCGTGATGAGCGCCAGCCAGGTATTCGAAGAGCACAAGAATCTCCCCGTCGTACAGGAGATTTTCAAACTCAATGAAAACCTGACAGCCCAGAAGGTGCGCTCGTCGGAAAACGATCTCCGCAAGCAGGTTTCCAGCATTCTGGGCCAGGTCGGCGCCGGTGGACGCCGTGCCGCGACCGAACTCCGCGCCGCCAAACCCGGCCCCGCCACGCTCAAGGAGGCGGAAGCCGCACTCGGATGGTATCAGGAG
Organism: uncultured Luteolibacter sp.; assembly: GCA_964554865.1. Lineage (GTDB taxonomy): Bacteria > Verrucomicrobiota > Verrucomicrobiia > Verrucomicrobiales > Akkermansiaceae > Luteolibacter. The sequence continues at coordinate 5,390 of CAZKQK010000159.1, forward strand.
GCGGAGAAGAAACTCGCCGCCACTGTCGGCGCGCTGGGGCGCTGACGGCCGCGTTTGTTAGAAACGCCAGCCGAAACCGAGCGTCACCCCGAGCGCGTCGATGCCCGGGTTCGGATCGGTCATGCCGAGATTCGAGTGGTGGATGAAGTAAACTCCCGCGAGCAGCGAGAGGTTTTCCCCGATCTCGCGGCGCAGTCCGAGTTGCATGAACCAGTTGAATGACAAATCCTGTCCCTGCCCGTCCGCACCGCCCGCGCTGTTGATCCACCCGGCTCCACCGCCGATGGAGAGGAACGCCGAGGTTTTCCCGGAAGGAAACCAATACTCGACCGAAGGCGCGGCCGCCACACCGAGATAATGGTCTTCCGGCCCCCTGGTGATGGTTTCGATCAGTGCGGAAAAACGGTTGCGCACCACAATCTCCGCACCGTTTTCGTCCTTCCACCAAGTCCACACCACCGGCGAGCGCAGCGTGAGCTGGGTGGGAATGATTTCGTAATCCGCGTCCGTGTTATCACCCGCTTGCCAAAGATATCCGCTCTCAAGCGTGAACTCCCAACTGTCCGCGGGCGAGGCGGCTGCGGAGACCGCGAAACCTAACAGCATCAGGATGGATCTCATGGCGGCCTCCGGGGTTCAGTATTCCTCCTCTTCCTCCATGCCGGGCACCGGTGGCAGCACGTCCTCGCGTGCAAGCAGCCGCCTCACGTCCAGATCCGGCAGCAGGTCGGCCGGCGTGTTGCGCACGATCGCCACATAGGGGACGATCCGGTCCAGCTCGGCGATCGCGCAATGGACCATCGATGAAACGATGTCCGCGTCGTAGCGCTCGCGCTCGAAGAGATTGGTCACGCGGAAGACGAGCATCGAGCGGTCGATGTCATACTCGAAGCCTCCCAGCGTGAGCGGCTTGTTGGCGCGGGCGAGGAGTTCCAGGACCGCGGGAAGATGATCCGTTCCAAGATGCATCGGGGTTTCCGTGACCACGCTCAGCGCGTTGAGTTGCGGGTAGGCCTGGACGATCATGTCCACCTTCGTGTGGTGGGCCTCGAACCCGGCGCGCAGCACGTCCCGGCCATCCACCAGTTCGCAGTGCCAGCCGTTGGCCCCGAAGGTTTCCTCGACTGTTAGAATCTGGCGGCAGTGGGGTCGCATGCCGCGAGAATGATCATCCGGCCGGTGCGGACAATGATTTTCATCGGCCGTTCCGCTCCGCGAGGCGTCCGGTCACCGCGCGGGCGATCATGCTCCGGCGTCCGCGCTCCACCGGGCGCAGAGTGAGGTGCAGGCCGGAGGTTTTCTCCGCGTTGTGGTGCAGGGTGAGACGGGTGTGGTTTTCATCCGTCTCCGCGCCGTCGATTTCCTGCCAGAGGATCATGTGCATGCCCTTGGCCGGCCGGAAGAACGGGAAGATCTCGATGCCCAGCGGTGTGAGGATCAGATAGGCGTGGCGGGTGAGGTGGACCGCCAGCCGGGCCATGCCCGCCGCCAGCAACAGCGGTGGAATGGACCATGCGCCATGGGGTAGCGCCGGGTTCTCATGCCGGTAAAACGAGACGGCCAGCAGCGTGATGCCCGCCATCGCGAGAACCGCCGCCAAAAGCCAGAAAGCCGGCGCCTGCCCGGAGCGCGTGAAACGCAACTCCTTCTCCGGTTCCTGGACCCCTGCTCCACTCATGCCGGTATGACGAGGCCGTTCACCGCGTCTTCCGCCGCAGTGAGTTCGGCGTCGAAGGTCGTGAGGTCGAATCCCCGGCATTCCAGTGCCTCGGGAGCCTCGCTTGCACCGATGAGCGCGACCAGCCGCTCAAGCCCGAACAACGATGCGCCGCCCTTGCAACGGTGCAAATCATCACGCACCGCGCCAAAGTCTCCGGCATCGATCAGCTCCAGCCACCCGGTCATTCGCCTGCGGGTGTCGTCGAAGAAATCGAAGGCCAGCTCCTTAAGGCTTCCCGCGTCTCCATGAGCCATCTTCATGAAAAAGACAGGGTTCATCGGCTGCAGATCATCTCGGACCACGGGCACATTAAACCCGTTTCACCCAATGCTTTCGAGATCCCGAATCGCGTAATGTTCACCCGCTCACCCATTGCCCGGTTTTTCCAGTTCCCGGCTGATCCGTCGTGCCAGATCCTCTCTGCCGGTCGCCCTCGCCAGCTCATGACGGAGCGCCAGCGTCGCGGGCAGTCCCAATTCATCCGCCTCCATCGCCGCCAAATGTTCCGCCGCAGCCGCGAAATCCCTGATCGCCATCGCTCCCTCGGCACGCGCCAACAGCGAGGGAATCTCACCTGGCAAAGGATTTTCCCGATAGACCGCCCATTTCGCATGATCCGGCAGGCTATCCGCCGCATCGGCATCCGCCACCTGCTCCAGATAAACCAGCTCGTCCCCATCCCGTTTCCGCCGCCAGTGGTTGAGCAGCACCACCAGGCACAGCCCGATCACGAAGAACGACGCCTCCAGCAGGAACGGCGAGGTCATCGCCCCGATCATCGTGCCCACCCATTCGCCCAAGACACCCGGCAAATACCCCCAGCCCATCAGCACGCCGCAGACCACCAAGGTCAGCAGCACCAGGATTCCGGAGCCGATGGCGATCTGCAAAACGCGCCTGTCTGGATCTGCACGAGTCATTCCGACGCGAGGATAACCGTAAATCCGCGAACAGGAACTCCCGAAAACGTTCAAAATTATTTAATATTTCTTGATATTTGTTAAAAATAAATCACATTTTCCGCACCGTGCTCGCGTTTTTGAAAATAAAACCCCTGCTATTGGGAGCGCTTTTGGCCTCTCCGCCCTTGGCCGCGTGGGCCTTGCGTGGTGGGGAAAACAAGGTTGACACACCGGCGCAAGCCGTCGTTTCCGCCAGTCCGGCCGAGCCCGTGGTCAGAATCCCGGTGGAAATCGTCGCCAAAGGCTCATCCCCCGAGTGGGTGCAGGTCGAAGTCCGCACCGAGGCCGTGCCGGAGCCAGGTGTGCTCCCGCTGGCCGGTCTGCCCATACTGCTCGCCCTCTTGCGCCGCCGCCGCTGAAATCCACCCATTCCGGGTTTTTCGTTGTTCCCAATATCGGAACTCACGCTAAATCCCGCGCATGCGGCTTTTTGACACGCTCACCCGGACCGAACGCGACCTGCACCCCATCGACGGCTCCACCTTCCGGTTCTACTGCTGCGGCCCCACGGTTTACGGCCCCGCGCACATCGGGAACTTCCGCACCTTCGTGCTCCAGGACGTGCTGCGCCGCACTCTCGAAACCGGCGGCACCCGCACCCTCCACGTTCGCAACATCACCGATGTGGACGACAAAACCATCCGCGATTCGCAAAAAACCGGCCAATCCCTCGCCGACTTCACCGCCGGATGGACCGAGAGGTTTCACGCGGACTGCGGGAAACTCGGCCTGCTGCCCCCGCACATCGAACCGGGCGCGGTGGAGCACATCCCGCAGCAGATCGCCATGATCGGGTCGCTCGTCGCAAAAGGCCACGCCTACGCCCCGGACGACGGCTCGGTCTATTTCAAAATCTCCTCGTTTCCCGGATACGGCCGGCTCTCGCGGCTCGACCAACGCGAACTCGACCTCGGGAAAACCCAAAACGCCCGCGCCAATGCCGACGAATACGAGAAGGACAGCATCTCGGACTTCGTCCTGTGGAAAGCGCGTCGTCCCGAAGACGGTGAAAACCACTGGCCATCCCCCTGGGGCGATGGCCGGCCCGGCTGGCACCTCGAATGCTCGGCGATGATCCGCGAATACCTGGGCGAGGATTTCGACCTCCATTCCGGCGGAGTCGATCTGGTGTTTCCGCACCACGAGAACGAGATCGCGCAAAGCCTTTGCTCCTGCGGCGGGCACTTCGCCGCCCACTGGTTCCACATCACCCACCTGCTCGTCGATGGCGGGAAAATGTCCAAGTCGCTCGGCAATCTATACACTCTGGCAGACCTGGCCGAGCACGGCTTCACCGCCATGGAGACCCGCTACGCGCTCATCGGCGGCCACTACCGCAAGCAGCTCAACTTCACCCTCGATTCCCTCCATGCCGCTCGCGAGGCGCTGGCCAAGCTCGCCAAGGGCGCGCGTTCGCTCGCCGATCGCACCGGCGGCGAGATTATGCTCGATTCCGTCGGCTTCGGACCCTTCCAAGCCGCGTGGGACAGCCTGAACGACGACCTCAACACCCCCGCCGCGCTTGGCGGACTCTTCACGGGGTTGCGCGAAAGCGCCTCGCTCACCGGCAAGGACGCCGCCGCCGCCCTCGCCGCGCTCAACCGCATGCTCCGCGCCCTCGGCCTCACGCTGCCGGAAGGGAAGGAGGAAACCCTCGCCATCCCCGAGGACATCCGCGCCCTGGCCGAGACCCGCTGGCAGACGCGCTCTGACAAAAACTGGGCCGAGTCCGACCGCCTCCGCGCCGAACTCGCCGCCCAAGGCTGGCTCGTCAAGGACGGCAGGGAGGGCTACACGCTGGAACCGCTCGCGTGAACCCTTCCCTCCGGTGCGCTGCCGAACTGCGGTTTGACACAATGACCGGGCGCATGCTACCCATATCCTCCGTCATGACGACATGCAGCTTGTCGAATCCGTGAAGGTCGCCATGGAGTGGCTGAGAAACCGGCAACAGCCCTGACCTCTGATGAACGCGCGAAACCGTATCCTGGGAATCCCCTCCAGGCGCCCGACCCTTCCATGAGCGCGGAAAACAATCCTTACGCGCCTCCCGCCGCGACCGGTGATGACGGAATCGCCCTCCGCCAATGGCAGCTCGACGGGGCTTCCATCCTCGCCCGCAACCGGGCCGTCCTTCCCAAGGTGGACCTGGAAACCGGCGAGCATGATCTGCCGGTGGCCCCGGTCCACCTGGCAAGCGCTTCGAAAGCCCCCGTCGCAGCCATCGCCAGCGGACTTCTAACAGCCGGATTCGTTTTCTTCGCACTGTTCCTCGATGCAAACGCCGTGAGCGTCTTCATTGCCGTCCTCGCCATCATTGCCGGATTGCGTCTGGCCGCCCTGCGCACAGGCAATGAGGGCAGGATGGTGGCCTGGGCCTTCTTCAGCGAAACCCGCGCCAAGGGACTCAAGCGCCGTCGCAAAATCCGCTCCCGCCTGCTTCTCGGCTGCGCGCTCGGCTACCTGTGGCTGACCCTGACCGATTTCGGAAATGCCTCACCCGTGCTCCTGCCCGCGTTCTTCCTCGGCATCATCGCCCACATGGTCTGGGGCATCATCGACAGGCCGAAAGTCCGCGCCATCACCGTGGATCGGAACTGGCTGCGCATCTCTCCCATCCATCCGCGGGCGCTCGGGTTTCTCCATGCCGAGCAGGATCGTATTTCCGCGGCGGAAACCACCGGCCGCAAACGGCTCGTCCGCACCACCTGGCTTTACCGCTATCCGCTTCGGTTGCTGATCGGCCCATCCCGCAATCCGCTCGTCCTGCTGAACATCACCCTGATGAAATTCCTTCGCTCGAAACTGCTGGTGCGCGAGAGTTATCATTATTCGGAAGCGGAGAAACGCCAGGCCGCCGACCTGTCCCCGCCGCTTCGAATCGCGGTGGAAACATGGCTGGATAACCATCCGGACTGGCAATTCGCCGACGCCGAACACCTGACCTCTCCGGCCGGTGATCTCATCGTCGAATCCGCCACCCTCGCCACTGCCGGACTCGGTCACACGCTCGCCATCACCCGCGCATGGATGGAGCAGGCCGCCGGGCGCGCCGTGAACCAACACCACTTTGGGTGGACGCGGGGCAAGTGAGAATTACCGAAATACCCCGGAGAAGGCCGAAAT
>CAZKQK010000160.1:0-10777 GCA_964554865.1 uncultured Luteolibacter sp.
ATACTTAAGATTGCCAAGCCAAATCGGTAGTTTATTGTTTTGCAGGTCCTAAACGGCCAACATTGAAAGCAAAGACCGTGTCCGTTGCCAACCATGAGCCAACTTGCCGTACAAATCATGAAGCCTTCGGACTTTAGGTGGGTTTGCTGCACAATTCATAGAGATCATTGATAACATCGATTATTTTTTCAGCGTCGCCTCCGCAGGCATTGCTTGATGAGCCAAGGACGCCTCCAACACCAGCACCCGGCAATGTCCCCAGAACGCATTGTCTTTTCCGTTCCGAATTTCGTTCGTGTGCGCAGTCACTATTGGCATAAGCCTCTATCTCATCGCAAACACTTTCTTTGCAGCGATCGCCTTTGATGCGCGATCCTCATGCAGTTCTGCACCGCATGGATGATTTCATCTTTCATTTCAAAAAGCCAGACTTTTTAACAGAAATCCCTTGCGAACCCGGTTTTTGCGAGTTGAGGCGCGGACGCCGCCGCGGAACCCGTTTTAAGAGCATCAGGACCACCGATTGAACCGCCTCTGAACCCACCAGGGCCTCCAATCCCTGCTATTGCACTCCCGTTACCACCATTGAGCGAAACTATCCCTGCTATGACGCAATCTTCTTCGACCAACCGAACCACCGGCGTATTCGCCGCGTTCGGAATGAACGATACCGTCACTCCCGCCGGGATATTCACCGACGTGTAGTGGTAGATGCCATCGGGACGACCGGCCATGTCGATGACGAGGTTTGCGGTGGGATTCGGGGCGCCGTCGCTGCCGCTGTTGACCTGGGCCAGCGAAACGAGAGGGGATGCCAGAAGAAGCATCCCGAAAACCAAGGAGCTGCGTTTCATGGGAAGAAGGGGGATGGAGAACACTCCGATTGGCGGGAAGTCTGGCGATGGGCGCGCGCGGCGGCTCAAGCTCATTCTCGGAAATCTTCCGCATCCGGAATGAGCGGCATTTCACAGGCGGCCCGGTGGCAAGGTCGCTGGAAAGCCAGCTTGCCCGCTTTCTCAAGGAACGGCGGGGCGAGCGGACATACGCGCGGTTCGCGCGCAAGCTCGGGCTGCCGCCCTCCACCCTGCACCGTTTGGAGCAGGGTTCGCAGAGCATCACCCTGCGCGGCCTGCAGCAAATCCTGCGCAAGCTGAAGTGCGGGCTGGCGGAGGTGTTTCCCGAGGCGTGGCAGGGGAAGGGCAAAGCGGAGCGCGATGAGGAGGGTTGACGTGCCGTCCACACTCCTTAAAAAGGCGCGAATCTGCGGGACGCCGCCATTTTCCCCACCTTCTCCAACGGGAACGCGCCGCCGCCGCGCAGGAAGAAGCGGGTGATTCACTCCACCGGCCATTCGCCGCGGTCTTCGAGGAGCTTGCGGAGGAAGATGCGGTCGATCTGGTCTTTCTCGCGGAAAGTTTGCTTGGTTCTCCAAAGCAGGCGGGGGGAGGCGTACGGGATCGATACCCCATCGAGCATGACGTGCGTCACCTCGTCCTTCGCCTGACCGTAATCGATGCCGCATGCCCTGGCCATGAGGTCCACGGTGAACTCGTCGCAGATGCGGACCACGACGTAGTCCGAGACTTCGCCCGGTTCGATTTCCGCAGCCGCGCCTTCGGGGAGAAGCGCCAGGACTTCGATGATTTTCCGCTCGTTCTCTTCGGTGGTTTCGATGAGCAGGTCGATGTCCTCCGTCGCGCGGATATTGCCGTGGGCGTTCACGGCCATGCCTCCCATCACCACGTAGCGCGCGCCCGCCGCATTGAGACCGCGGCAGAGCCCGATCAGGTCGCGGAGGTACGGCGCGCGGGTGAATTCCGGATCAGCAGGCGTGTTCTCCATTCGTCGAATTCTTCTTCTGATTTGAAACGATGGACTCCCTTCGGAAATGGCAGCCCCTTCCATGTGCGGTTCACCATTTCCTGAAGGATGTCGAACCGGCGGGGATGCGATTCCGCCGTCCGCCGTTTTCCCACGACCTTCGCCCGCGGGTCGCCGGATTCGATCAGTTCGTTCATGGCGGGAAGCTATCCTACCCGGAGGGGTGGCGCGAGGAGGAACTTGCCTCATTTCAAAAAGCCAGGCTTTTTAACAGAATTCCTTGCGAACCCGGTTTTTGCTGGCTCCTGCAACCGCGCCAGGCTTGCCCCCACCGCGCGGCCACTCATGAGTCCGTCGTACAGGACGCCCCACATGCACCGCCAGTTCCTCTATCGGCTGGTTCGTCGCGGCGGCCAGGTCTCCCACCAGGGTGAGCCCCGCACCGGCGGACAGCGCTCCCTTGGTCAGCGTCTCCAGGGTGATCGAGGCGCGCGTCACACCCGGCAGCTCGAAGGGGGTCTTCGCCCCGAATTCGGACAGTTTCTCCAGCCTCCGCCTCGCCGCCTCCGAATCCTTCAGCAGCACTTCGAGCTGCGCCTGGAACGTCTCGAAGCGCCCGGCCACACCCAACGCCTTTTTCAGGCTGATCCCGGCCACGCCAACGCCGATCATCGCGGTCCTCAGCGATCCCAGCGTGCTCTTCACCCCCTCCAGCGCGCCGGACACGTCCGAGCGGAATTTCCGCACCGCGCCCGCCGCGTCCCGGAAGCCCTGGGCGAAACGCCCCATGTTGAATCCAAGTTCCGTCTTTACTTGTGCCGCCATCTGCGCTTACCTGTTTGTCATGTTCCTGCTGGTCATTCTCTTCGTTTTGGTCTGCTTGGTTTTCGATCCGGCCGGCACCATCAGGTCCGCTTTATGGGGCGTGGGCCTCGCCCTCTCGCCTTTCGTCCTCGCCGCCATTTTCAGCGTGGTGGCGGCCGTGAACCGTTTCTCACGGCGGTCCTGATCCTTTCCTTCAGATCCGCCGCCCAGAATTTCCGCCGCCGCCCCGCCTCCGGCCACCGGCAGCGGTCGCCCTCCATCAGACGCGCCGCGTGATGTTAAAAAGCCTGGCTTTTTGAAATGAAAGCGTCCCCATCCGCCAAGCGTTTGATCGCCCCCGCATTCCGACGATGTTTCCGCTTCCCCGTTTCATGAAATTCCTGCGCAGCCTCCCGGCCCTCTTTGCCGTGACGATCCTCCACACCGCGGCGGCGGAAACCTTCGTCCACCCCGGCGGCCTGCATACGCGGGAAGACCTCGACCGCATGAAAGCCAAGGTCGCCGCGAAGGAAAGCCCGTGGATCGACGGCTGGAACGGGCTCATCCGCGACCGCAAGGCGCGGAGCGACTACAAGGCCGCTCCCCACCGCCACATGGCCAGCCGCCAGCGCGCGCAGGACGATGCCAACGCCGCCTACCTCAATGCGTTGCGCTGGTACATCTCCGGCGACGAAGCCCATGCCGGGTGCGCCGTCCGCATCCTGAACGACTGGTCCGCCACCGTGAACGAGATCCCCCACGGCCGCGATCAACCCGGCCTCAGCGGCATCCCCATCGGCAGCTTCGCCCTCGCCGCCGAGGTGCTGCGCATCTATCCCGGCTGGTCCGACGCCGATCGGGAGCGTTTCAAGGAAATGCTCCTGAAATACTTCTACCCCGTTTGCCACGACTTCCTCACCCGCCACAACAATGCCCGCGACGACCACTACTGGGCGAACTGGGACACCTGCAACATGCGCGCCATCCTGGCCATCGGCGTCTTCTGCGACGACCGCGGGAAATTCGACGAAGCCGTCGAATACTTCAGGAACGGCCGCGGCAACGGCGCCATCCGCAACGCCGTGCCCTTCGTCCATCCCGGCGGGCTCGGCCAGTGGCAGGAGAGCGGCCGCGACCAGGCGCACACCATGGGCGGCATGGGCCTGCTCGCCGAAATGTGCCAGGTCGCCTGGAACCAGGGCGTGGACCTTTTCGGTCACGACGACAACCGCCTGCTCGCCGGCGGCGAATACACCGCGCAATACACGCTCTGGAAGGGCGTCCCCTATACCTACTACACCAATAGTAGCCGGGCGAACCAATACCACATCGCGGAGAACTACCACGGCCGGCTCGATGCCGCCCACTTCGAGCTGCTTTACAACCACTACGTCGTGCGCCGCGGCCTCGAGGCCCCGCATGTCGGACTCTTTGCCGCGCTGCGCCGCCCCGAGCCCGGCGAGATCGACGTCTTCGGCCACGGCACGCTCGCCTACACGCTCGATGCGCGGTCCTCGCCGCTGATGGCGGAGCCGCCGCCCGTGCCGCGCGAACTCACGGCCACGCCCGGCATCGGGCGGGTCGGGCTGAAATGGTCGCCCTCCGGCGCCTACACCGCGCATGGCTACGAGGTCTTCCGCGCCGCGTCGGAGAACGGACCTTTCACATCCATCCACGCCACCAACCGCTGGACCACGCCCGCCTATACCGACACCGACGTCGAGCCGGGCAAGACCTACCACTACGCCGTCGCCGCGCTGAACAACGCGGGCCGAAGCGACCGCTCCCAGCCGGTCAGCGCCGTACCCGCGAAGGGAGGCTCGCTGCCCGAAGCCTTCCGGTCCGCCTCTGTCGAGGGCGCGGTCTATTCCGAAGCGAGCGGTCATTCGTTCATCGTTCCCGCTTCGGGACGCGGTCTGGACGGCAGTTTCGCCGGACTGCCCCGGAAAGGAGATTTCACCCTGACCGCGCGGCTGGTCGAGCGGATGGGCGAGGTGGACATGATCGGCCTGACCGTGCGCGAGGAAGGCTCCGCCACTCCCCGCCTGCTTGCCATGACCCTCGGCGAAACGGGCGGCCGTCAGGCCCGCTTCCGCGCCCGCACCGGCAGCGGCAGGGATGAAACGCATCACGGCAACGACTACTCGTGGCTGCCCGTCTGGTTCCGCATCCAGCGCTCCGGCGACATCTTCACCGCCAGCCAATCCTCCGACGGCATCGAGTGGTTCGCCGTCGGCGAAAGCAAAGTTTCCCTGCCGCGGAAAGCTCTCGCCGGGTTGCTCGTGAGCGGCGGCGGCGAGGCCCGGGGATTCTTCGACCATGTCACCATCGAGAAGGACCTGCCACAGCCGCCCGCCGCGCCGGGCTCTCTCACAGCCACCCGGCTTCCCGGCGATGTGGTTCGATTGGATTGGACGAACGCCCCGGCATCCACCCAGGCCGGGGTGAAGATCGAAGCATCGCTGGACGGCGCCCCGTTCCACGAAATCGCCGATCTCGCCGCCGGGGCGAACCGCTTCGAGAATACCGGCATCGGGAATCCCGCCGCGTTGAGCTACCGCATCCGCGCCTACAACCGCGGCGGCTATTCTTCCTACTCGGCCGTGGCTCCATGAGTTTCGCGGAGAGCCGACCGCGCTTTCCAAAGCTCCCTCATTTGGAAGCCATTTCAAAAAGCCAGACTAGAATGGCACGTAGTTAAGCCGCTGATCGGGGGCGACCACGGTGTGGGGTTTCGCGAAAGATTCTTCGCGGACTTGTTAGCAGGGGGAAGTTCTTCGGTCTTCGCTTGATGGCTCTCGGTTCATGGCGGAAGGGGCGGATGGCGATGAGTTTGCCCGCGCAGGTGTCCACCACCTGGTCATGATGGCGGAGAAGCAGGCGCGGCTTGTCGCGGTGCTTGAGGTAGCTCTCATGACTCGCAACGGCGTGATCGAGGATGCCTTTGAAGCTCATGTGGGCGACGGGCTTGCCCGCGCCGATGGCGGCGCGCCGCATCAGCCAACGCGGGAGGTTGGTGGCGGTGTCCTGGAGCCGGACGCTGCTGCCGTCGATGGCTTTCAGGACGTGTCCGTGCCAGGATCGGACGGGCGGATGGCGGCATCAAGGCTCTGGCAGGTCTTGCCGTGGATGGCGGCCAGGAAGTCCATGTCGATGCGTCGGCGCGCCTGGCAATCACCGCCGGTGTCGCTGGACGGCACCGGCATGTCGGCCGAACGCGACCACGACCGGATGAGGCTCACGGCCTTGGAGCAGGAGGCGTTGGCTTCGAGAATCCGGGCGAGCCACGCCCGGAACACGGGGACATGGCCGAAGTGGCGCTGGCGGTCGGTCGGGTCGATCTCCTCAAGGAGGGTGGCGGGCAGCACACGCGCGAACATCGGGGCGTATCCGCACAGCGAGCGACGGACACTCAGGGCGCGTTGACCGCGAATGGCGGCTTGCATGCGGCGTTTGGAGGAGGCAAGAACGGTCCGCGGAAAGCCGGTCAGGAATGGTTGTTTGGTCACACATTCCAACCGTACCCGAACCGGTTTTCCGTCTGACGATTTTCAACGAAATCTGGCTTATCTAAGTGCCATTCGGGGACCGGCTCAGATCTTCTTCCCCGCGCAGCTCCATCCCGCGCGAGCGGCATCCGGCGAGCAAAAGGGCGGCGGCTCCCATCAGTATCGCCGCCGATGGCTCGGGTACGGACAGCAGTTGCACGCTCACGTTGTCGAGCAGCATCCCGGACTGGTTGGTGGTGGTCTTGGAAGTGAAGGTGAGCGAGGTGCGTGTCTCGGTGGCGGTGAAGGTCAGGCTCCGGGTTTCCCATGACAGCGAAAGCGGAACCGAGTTCGAAGTGTTGGTGGCCACAAACAGATGGTCCGTTCTGGATATCTCCGCGACCTCGTCGAGGAGATTCACGGATTTGACGGATACCTCCATTTCCTTCGGGTTCACCGGATTGCCGAAACCAAGGTATCCCGATATGTCAAAACTGAGTTGATAGGTCGCGCCGACGATCGTGGCGAAAGTCGTCGAAATGCTGCCCGGATCCGGATTTCCCGATGGCAGCGTGCCGTTCATGTCCAGCGAGTAGCTGCCATGAGAGGAAGTCCACACGTTGTTTTTCACCACGTCGATGCTGCCTGCACCCACCGTCCATCCGGTGAGATCGGCGGAGTCCTCGCGCAGGGTGATGTAGTTGACGATCGACTGGTTCGGCAGTTCGAAACTGCCGGCGCCGGCGCCGTGAATCGAATCAATCACCGAGGTGCCGGACGCCGGAACGGCGCAGGCGAAAAACAGCGGTGCAATCATGGAAAGTCCGGATTTCATGGGATCGGGGAGGATGGGGACGGACCGGCCGTCAGGCGACCGGCAAGCGGGGGGGGCACATCAACGGGCGGGTCCAGCACCAAATCCACGGACAGGGGGAAGGTCCGGCTCGTTCACGCCCTTCGAATATCAGGTATCCGGAGTGATCACAAAAGCCTGATTTTCCACGTGATCGCGTAGATCGGAAGGTGGAAATCACCGCAAGCGGCGCAACGGCGCGTATCCGGGCACACGGAAAGCGGCTCCAACTTCATTGCTCTTACTTCCACTTAATTAAATAAAAATCTTGGCGAAATCTGTATTCAACGATTTCATCCCCAGCGACATAGGAATCATCAATCAACCGACCAAGGCGGGCGTCGAAAACCCGCCAAATAAAAAATGACACCACCCCGCTGCGCGGAATAGCGCCCAGGCTCATGGATTTCTGCCAGAAATACGACCGGCATTTCATCGGCCAGGGCCGCAACAGCGTCGATCACGCGCGCCATTACATCACCGGCCTGATGGGAACCCAAAGGCGCAAGAACATGGAGACCATTGAGAACGATGTCGTCGGCAGCGATTACCAGGGCCTGGAGCAATTCATCAGCTCGTCGCCCTGGGATCACCGGTCCCTGCCGGACGATGTCGCCAGGGATGCGGACCAGGCGATCGGAGATGACACCGAGGCGGGCTTCTTTCTCGACGAAACCAGCTTTCTGAAAAAGGGCAAATCCTCCGTGGGCGTGCAGCGCCAATGGTCCGGCCGGGCGGGAAAGGTGGAGAACTGCCAGGTTGGGGTGTTTGCCAGCCTGGGCCGGAACGATGGGTTTTGCCTGATGGACTTCCAACCCTATCTCCCCGAAAGCCGGGCGGAGGATCCCGATAGATGTGCCAAAGCCAAAATCCCCGGAGACCGGCGCCTCTATCAGCCGAAATGGCGGCAGGCGCTCGATCCGGTGAAACGGGCGAGGGCCAACAAGGGTCAAATCCGGCTGGGTGGGAGCCGACGCCCTCTACGGAAACAATCATCAGTTTCCCAACGCCCTGGAGGATTCCGGCGAGCGCTTCATGGCGGACATCCACTCCAATCACAAGGTATGGCTGGAATGTCCGGCGCTTGAATGCCCGTCGCCGCAAAAGGGCAAACGCGGCAGACCCGCCACGAAACCCAAACTCAACCCGGACGTTGACCGCTTCTCCCTCCATCAGCGGGTGGACAGGATCTGCCAGGACAATTTCGACAAATATTGCGAGCAAATCAGTTTCAGACAAGGGAGCAAAGGCGCTCTAACAGGTCGTTTTCATTTGAGAACCGTCTGGCTGTGGGACGAACACGGCAACGATCCCCCGCGGGAGAGAAGACTGCTCATCAGTCCCCTCACCCTGACATTCACCCATTTCCCACTTCCCAAAATCCCCCTTTGACACTCCTCCCTCAGGCTTTCCAAACGCCCGCAGGTCCGCCCCATGTTGAACAAGATCCGGGAAACCGCGGATTCCCGAAACATCGCCCCGTGACAAGGCGCTGGCGGGACTTGACCGGGATCCGACCGGAGCTGGAAAGGACATTCCGATGGAAGACGGCGCGAGCCGCTTCCGACCCGGCTTTGGACGCTTTGTCTCCGAACCATCGAGGTGTCCATCCAACGTCATTCCGCAGATTCCGGATCGCGGGGCTATCAGGATTTTCCCGAGGGTTTTATCCGCAGAGGGACATCGGGGCTTTGAGATATGATATCGGCATTCCCATTCCAAGGGTCCGCCACACGGCGTCACTTGACCACCAGCTTGACGGTGGCGGGTTTCGATGATGACTTCCCTTCCCTGACAATGTAGGAGAACTTCTCCGTGCCGGTGAATCCGGGTTTTGGCACATAAACCACCACCGGCAGCTTTTTGGTGTTCAGCTTGCCCGCCTTCGGCTTTTTGGTGATCTTGTAAGCGAGTCCGGTCCTGCGGACATCCAGGCCCTTGCCCTTGAGGCGGAACTTCGCCTTTTCATTGGGCTTCATTCGCACGGTCAACGCCCTCGCGACCGGTGTCCCCGGCACATCCATGGCGGTAACGACAAAGGTTCCCGAGATGTAGCCGTTATAGGTGCCCGTGTAATTCTTATGGAAGGTGCCACCGGTGGCGGAAGTGAACGTGAGCCTGAAGGAACCGGTGTACGTTTCGGAGTCGTGGGTCCAATTCGTGAAGTTCAGTTTGCCGACATTCGCCGAGGCCTTCACATAGCGGAACGGACCGGTGGTCAGGGTGGCATTCGTCAGGATCTCGGTAAAGACGCCGAGATCACTGTTGTAGGTGGCGCCGGTTCCATTGAATCGCACGGTGATGCTGTTGATTGCGGCGGGGGCGAAGTCGGCGCGGGCCGGAAGGGCAAAGCCGGGGATCGCGCAGGCAAGGAGCAGGGAGCGGACGGATTTTGTTTTCATTGGTGCAGGGGGTTGGGGGCGCGGATGCCTGGACGGGGAAAGGGGGCTCCAACCGGCAATTCGGCACAACCCCGGAGCCTACCGGCAAACCGCACCGGACGCAAGGTTCCGGTTCCGGCCTGTCCGGATGACAAAGGGCCTTGATCCGCCGGGGCGGGAACTGTAGGACAGGCTCATGCCCGACAGGAAGCGGATGAAGACGGAGCCGTGGCGCGGGTTTGGCTGGCTGGCTGCGGGCGCACTGCTTTTCCAGGGGATTCCCGCGCACGCAAAGGGCGAAAACGTGGCTCGGCTGAGGGTTCTCAGTTTCAACACCTGGCATGACGGCACCCGCGTGGAAAACGGTTTTGAGAAGATCGCAAAGGCCATCGCGCAATCCGGCGCGGATGTGGCTTGCCTTCAGGAATCGAGTGCCGGCACCGCGCGACGTTTGGCGGAGCGGTTGGGCTGGCACGCGGTGGAGGGCGGCGGCGGATCGGTGCAAATGGTGAGCCGGTATCCGGTGGCGGAGGTGATCACCGGGGCAAAGCCCGGCAGCGACCGCATGATCGGTGCGCGTTTCCGGCTGGACGGGCATCCGGAAGCCGGGCTGGTGGTTTTCAACCTGCATCTGGATTTCCGCCACTACGGACCCTACGCCGCCCAAATGGCGGGAGCCACCGCCGCCAGCGTGCTGGAGGAGAACGCCCGCTCCGAACGTGTGGCCCAGATGCGGGGTGTCTTGGAAACGATGCGCCGTTTTCTGGACCAGGCGGACGGGGACCCGGTCATTCTCACCGGAGACTTCAATGTCCCGTCCCACCTCGACTGGACGGAGTCCACCGCTGCGGCGCATGGCGGTGTGGGCCCCGTGGCATGGCCGGAAAGCATGATGGTTGAAAAGGCGGGGCTCGCCGATTCCTTCCGCACCTGCCATCCGGATCCCGCTCTAACACCCGGCAACACCTGGTCGGCCATCCACAAGGGCGAAGAGCCCCAGGACCGCATCGATTTCATTTATCACCTGGGATCGGCGCTGCGGGTCATCGATTGCAAACTGTTTGCCACCGCCGTGGAAACCACCGTGGAGGCTTGGGGCGATGGCGCGGAAGCCGCATCCGGCAACACCTGGCCCTCGGATCACTCGGCCGTGCTCGCCACCTATGAGCGGGCCGGGGGCGCTCGCGGGGAGGAATCCGGGAAACCCGGAACCACCGCGCAAAACCCATCGTCCGAAGCCGAATCGCCCTGAGATGGCGCATCCGGATTTCCCGTGGGAGTTCATATCCTTTTGTGTCCGCGGAGACGGGACGGAGACGAATGGCGCGTAGATAAGCCGAATTTCGCAAGACTGAGGCAGGGATCGCTCTCCGAGCGGTCCCTGCCCACGCCCTGATTCCCCGGAATCAGCCTTATCTACGCACCATTCG
>CAZKQK010000161.1:0-10745 GCA_964554865.1 uncultured Luteolibacter sp.
GGGCGCGGGAGCGTTTCGGGCCGAAGCGGAGGGACGGCGCAAGGAAGCTGCGGGGCGGGGCGGGTGCGGCCGCCGGGTTGTTGTGGAGTTTGCGGGATTTGCAGAGGAATCGCTAGCGCTCCGAGTCGTGTGAGACTCGCGGGGCGACGGGCGGAGGCACGGGGCTGACTTCATCTGTGCGGGCGAACGAAACGCGGGGGATGGGGTATTTCGAACCGGAACAAGCCTGAATCCCCCCTTGACCCGGGGTCCGCTGGCCTCTACCTAGGCTGCCGCATGGGATTTGACACACTTGGGCTCTCCGCAGCCGTCCTGGAAGCCGTAGAGGAGTCCGGCTACACCACACCCACCCCGATCCAGGCCCAGGCCATTCCGGTGATTCTGGAGGGGCGCGACGTGATCGGAGCATCCCAGACCGGCACCGGCAAGACCGCCGCATTCGCGCTGCCGACGCTTTCGAGGGTCACCAAGATCGGCAAACCGCAAATCCTCGTGCTCGAGCCCACGCGCGAACTCGCCCATCAGGTGGCCGAGCAGTTTGAAAAATACGGCAAGCACACCGGCATGAAGGTCGCGCTTCTTTACGGCGGAGTGGGCCTCAGCGCCCAATCCGAGCAACTCCAGGCCGGCGCGGACATCGTGGTGGCCACCCCCGGACGACTGATGGACCACTTCTATCGCGCGACCATGCGCTTCGGGGAAATCAAGGTGCTGATTCTCGACGAGGTGGACCGGATGCTCGACATGGGTTTCCTCCCGCAGGTGCGCAAAATCGTCAACCTGTGCCCGTGGGAAGGCCGGCAGACGCTGTTTTTCTCCGCCACCATGCCACCGGCCATCCAAACCTTCGCCCAGTGGTGCCTGACCAACCCGCTCGAGGTGGAGATCGCCCGCCGTGCGGTGGCCTCCACGGTGACGCACGCCTTTTATCCCGTGGCCATGGACCAGCGTGACGAACTGCTGCTCGCGCTGCTGAAGGAAACCGACTACCATTCGGTGATGATTTTCACCCGCACCCGCAAGGAGGCGGACGAGGTGACCTCGCTGATCAAGACCACCGGCCAGACCAAGGTGGCAGCCATGCACTCGGACATCAACCAGGTGGACCGCATGAAGGCGCTCGCCGGATTCAAGAAGGGTGAGTACGAAATCCTCGTCGCCACCGACGTGGCCGCACGCGGCATCGACATATCCGGGATCTCCCATGTCATCAACTACCGCGTTCCGGAAAACGCCGAGGACTATGTCCACCGCATCGGCCGCACCGGACGCGCGGAGGCCGAAGGCGACGCCTTCACCATCCTCACCGCGGACGAACTCGACTTCGCGAAGTCCGTCGAAATCTTCATCGACCGGAAAATCGCCCGCCGCAAGCTGGGGAACTTCGATTACATCTACACCGCGCTGCTCGACGATTCCCCGCCGAAACCCGTGCGCAGGAAGAAGACGGGCGGCGGGAAAAAACGGCGCTGACCGACCGCCGGAACCACGGCCCGCATCGTTTCCCGACATCCGTCCGGCGACATCGGAGCCGCCGCCCCACAGCCATGCGAGTCCTGTCCATCGATCCCGCTGTTAGAAACACCGGCTATGCCGTGCTTGAGGGCGGACCGCACAAGCCCGCGGTGTTGGGTTTCGATGTGATCTCGATCCCCAGGCGCCTGCCGCAATCCGGCGCGCTGGCGGCGGTAAGGGCGCATCTGGCGAATGTGATCGCCAGGTTCCAGCCCGACGAGGTGGCGGTGGAGGGCATCATTTACGTGCAGTCCCACCAGACGGCCATCTCGATGGGAGCGGCCCGCGCGGCGGTGTTGATCGCCGCGGCGGATGCCGGGCTGCCGGTGTATGAATACCCGCCGAAGAAGGTGAAGAGCGCGGTGGTCGGCAATGGCGCGGCGGACAAATCGCAGGTGGCCTTCATGGTGCGCGCGCTGCTGGGGCTTGCGGAAACCCCGCCGCCGGATGCCGCGGACGCGCTGGCCATCGGCATCGCACACCTCCAGGCGTCCGATCCGCTCAAGGCGAAACTGCTGGACCGCAGGCTGGTTTGAGCGACCGGTTCCAAACAATCCACGATGCTCCGGTTTCTTCATCTTCCCGCTCCCATCGAATACGCGTCCGGCCTCCGGATGCAGGAGGAGCATGTCGCGGCGATGCTGGCGGGTGACGGAGGGGAAACGGTGTTTCTGTTAGAGCACGGGCCGGTTTACACCATCGGCCGTTTGCGCGACCAATCCTCGCTGCGCGGGGCCGCGCTGCTCCCCCACCCCGTTTTCGAGACCAACCGCGGCGGGCAGGCGACGTATCACGGACCCGGCCAGCTTGTGGGTTATCCGGTTCTGGATCTCAACCGCCGCGGCCGCGACCTTCACGGCCACCTGCGCCTGTTAGAGGAAGCCTTGATCCGGGCCTGCGCCGCGTTTGGCGTGGAGGCGGGCCGCCGCGAAGGGCTGACCGGCGTGTGGGTGGCGGAACGCAAGCTGGCCTCGATCGGCGTCGGTGTCAGGAAATGGATCAGCATGCACGGCTTCGCGATCAACATCACCCGCGCGAGTTTGCCGCCGTTTCTGGCGATCACGCCTTGCGGGCTCGATGGCGTGGCAATGACTTGCCTGGAGGCCGAGGCCGGGTGTCCCATCACGGTCCACGAGGCGGCCGTGGCGGTGGAAACGGAGATGAGGAAACTCTTCGGACCTGGCGATGGGGCATGAACCGAAACGTGGACCCCGCGCGATTTTCAATGGCTTCATTCGGGATCGGGCTTGGCTTCGATGGGGTATTCGTGCAGCTTGCGCCGTTTCCAGACGGGTATGAAGATTCTGACCTATCAAGATTCCGGCTACGCGAGGTTTGTCGGCCGATTGAACCGCCGCGCGATCCCCGAAGCCGGGGTGCGCGATCTCGTGACCGAGATCATCGCCCAGGTGGCGGCCAAGGGTGACGAGGCGTTGATCGCGCTGACCAAGCGCTTCGATGGTGCGGCGCTCACGGGAAAAACACTTTTTGTGAGCCCGGCGGAAATGGATGAGGCGGAAAGGGCTGTCTCGCCCGCCACTCGCAAGGCGGTGGCCCGCAGCTTGAAGAACATCCACGCCTTCGCCAAGCGCGGCCTGCGCAAGGATTGGTCCGCGAAGAATGCCGAGGGAGCCACGGTGGGCGAGCGGTTCACTCCGTTCGACCGGGTGGGCGTCTATGTGCCGGGCGGCAAGGCTCCGCTGGTTTCCACCGCGCTGATGACGGCCGGTTTCGCCCAGGCGGCGGGCGTGCCGGAAATCGTGGCCGCCACGCCTTGCGGGCCGGACGGCTCGGTGAATCCCGCTCTTCTTTACGCGCTGAAGGCGGCCGGAGCGACGGAAATCATCAAGGTGGGCGGCGCGCAAGCCATCGCGGCACTGGCATTGGGCACACGGGCGATCCGGCCTGTGGACCGTATTTTCGGACCAGGAAACCGTTTCGTGGTGGAGGCGAAACGCCAGCTTGTGGGGGCAGTGTCGATCGACCTGCTGCCGGGCCCGAGCGAGATTCTGATTCTGGCCGACAAGACGGGACGTCCGGAGTTCATCGCTGCGGACATGCTCGCCCAGGCGGAACACGGCGGGGACAGCGTGGTCGGTTTCGTCACCGATTCGAAGGCCCTGCTGAACAAGGTGACGAAGGCCATCGACCGCCAACTCGGCACGCTGAGCCGCGCGAAGATCATCCGCAATGTGCTCAAGACCGGCACCTTCCTGCTTCAGGTCAGGTCGTTCGCGGACGGCGTGGCCATCGCCAACGCGTTCTGTCCGGAGCACATCTCGCTGATCACCGCGGCCGAAAGGACCTGGCTGCCGAAAATCAGGACGGCCGGGGCGATTTATCTGGGCAACGATTCGCCGGTGGCGGTGGGGGATTTCCTCGCCGGACCCAGCCACACCCTGCCGACGGGCGGGGCCGGGCGTTCGTTTTCCGGCCTGCGGGCCGACCAGTTCCAACGCCGCACCAGCATCGTGCGGCTGGACCGGAAGTCGGTGCGTGCCTCGTTGCCCGTGGTCGAGGAGTTCGCACGGATCGAGGGGCTGGACGCCCACGGCCGTTCGACCGCGATTCGCCTGGAATCATGAGCAGCTACCGCATGGCCCAACGTCAGGGTGTGGAGCGCCGTCCGTCCGGATCGGCGGCGTGTCCCGCGTGCGGTGGATTTCTTGCGGCGGATTCCACGCGTTGTCCGGCGTGCGGCTTCACCGGCGAGGATTCGCTGCGGATGTTTCCCGATTCACCGCCACCGCTGCTGCCGATTCTCGATGCCGCGGACATCTGGGACGCCGAGGACCACCGCAAGATCGAGGCGGCGCGGGAGAAACTCCGGCGTTCGTTTCCGCAGTTCCGGTTTCACTTCTGCTCGGTGGCGCTGTCGGCGGAAACCAGCCTGCCGGCGTTTGGTTTCTGGATGCTCAACGTGTGTCCCTTCTACGTCGGCGAAACGGCGGAGGATCGCGCGTGGTCGGCGCTGCTTCTGGTCAACGCGAACGACGGATCCATGTCGGTCAGCACCGGATACGCGGCGGAACGCTGGCTGGGCGACGAGGAGTGGCGCAAGATCATCTGGAGCATGGCCCCCGCGTGGAAATCGGGAGAGCCGGGGGCAGCGGTTGTCAGATTCATGGAAACCACCGGTGTCTTCCTTGCCCACACCTGGAAGGCCCGCGGGCTGAAGCATTCCAAATCCAGGAAATCATGATCTCCCGCACGCTCATGCCGCTACTGGCGTTCCTGCTTGCCGTGGTTTGCCCCACGGCGGCCAATTCGGCGGATTTCGAATACGGCGGGCGCCCGCCCGGATCGGTGTTTGATCCGGAGAGCGTGCTGGACCCCGCCACCTTGGCCGGGATTTCGGGCCCGTTGGAACGTATTCTCAGGGACGAGGGAGTGGATGTGGTGGTGGCCATCCTGCCGTCACTGGATGGAGCGCCGCCCGAGTTTGTCGCAGGGCGTCTCGCCAAGGCATGGTGCGAATCGCCCATTCACGCGGTGGTGCTTCACGTTCCGGGCAACAAGGAATCGCCGTGGATCGCGCCCGACGGAAATCTGATAGATACCATCAAGCCGGAGGTGGTGGCACAAAAGGTGGCCGATGCCAGGCGCAACGCCTCACGCGAACCCGACGAGCAAGCCAAGGTGCGCGCGGCCGCCACCGAAGCGGCAGACATGCTGCGCTATTGGATGCGGAACGCGATCAACCGCGGCGAATTCCTCCAGACCGAACGCACCAAGATCCGCCTTGATCTCGAAACCAAGGCCCGGCAGAAACGCATCGCGCTGCTGGTCGTGGCGGCGTCGGCCATACCCTTCCTGATCGTCGTTTCCATGCTCGTGGTGACATTGAGGAAACCCGGCCCCAGGCGCTTCCCGGACACCCTGCCGCCCCGTCGCCTCGGTGCGCCCCACTGTGGCGGAAACCACTGCGTCTTCACCCTCGGTCCCCTGCCGACATCAAAGCCATGAGACATCACCAATGCATGGCCCTTGCGGCTCTCGCCATTCTCGCGCCCGCCGGATGCGGTGAAAGAAAGCCCGCCGCCTCCATCCCGCCATCCACCGACGAGGCGCTCAGGCGCTCGGACATTCCGTTGCTTCCCGTGCAAACGGGGGACCGCTGGATCTATCAGACATCCCTTTCCATCCCCGCCGGGGTCACCTCCGAGGGAGCGGCGGAAGTCAACACCTCCCACCGGCGGACGCGCACCTATCTTGGAAAAACATCGGCCGCCGAGGGGCTTCCCGCGGTGGATTGCTTCGAGGTCCTGGTGCCGGGCTCACCGGCTGAGCGGGAGTTTGTGGAAATCCACGATGACCGGATCCTGATGCGCGGCTCCCTGATCATCCGGCCGGAAACAACCAGGCCGATGTGGCTCGCGGATCCGGTGCCTTTCGTCATCGCCGGCATGAAGGCCGGAACCGCCATGCCGGGATTCAGGACCGGTGACGGCGCGCTGAGCCGGCGCACCGAGGTGATCGCCCGCGAGGACATCACCGTCCCGGCGGGAACCTTTCCCTGCATCAAGCTTCTCACCACCGGCAGCGACGGCGATCTCGAACTGCGGCGGACCATCTGGTTCGCTCCCCGCAAGGGCATCATCCGCGAGGAAAAAAACCGCTACCGGAGCGACAAACTCGTTTTCCGCGAAGTTCAGGAACTCGCTGAAATGAAGCCTGCCGACAAGCCGGACTGACCCGTCCGCCCGGGCCACCGCCGGACTTGACAGGGGGATGAGCGCTCATCAGATTCCCCGTCCGTTTTGTCCGTCGCTTGAATTTTCCACCACCAAGGGTGGTCGTGGCACTCCGCCTGCTGGAATTTCCCGAATCCCGGTCGATTGTCATCCGGCGGAATCCGCCTCTCCAACCTACATCCCACTATCCCCACCATTCCGAACCCCATGCCCGTTTCGCAGACATCCCCGCTTGGCTGGCCTGAGCCCCAGGGCCTTTGGCATCCTTCTCATGAAAAAGACGCTTGCGGCGTCGGCTTCATCGCCCATCTGAAAGGCAAGCGGTCCCATGACATCATCGTGAAAACGCTCACGATGAACGAGAACATGGATCACCGCGGAGCCAGCGGCTCGGATCCCGCCACTGGCGATGGCGCCGGCCTTTTCGTGCAGATGCCCGACAAGTTCCTCCGCAGGAAAATGGCGGAAAAGGGCATCGATCTCCCGCCGGAGGGCTCCTACGGATCCGGTCTGGTTTTCCTGCCGCCGGACAACAGCGCCCGCGAGGCCGCGATGCAGGTCTTCGAACATGTGATCAGGGAGGAGGGCCAGAAGTTCATCGGCTGGCGCACAGTCCCCACCAAGAGCGAGATCCTTGGGAAAACCTCGGGCCGCTACGAACCGGTTATCCGCCAGGTGTTCGTCGAGAAAAGCGCGAACATCGCCGATCCGATGGAATTCGAGCGCAAGCTCTACATCATCCGCAAATCGGTGGCCCGCTGGATCCGCAACAACGAGATGCCTAACAAGTATCGCGACGTGCATGGCAACAAGTCCAACACCTTCCCCGGCGCGGACTACCACTACATCACCAGTCTCTCCGCACGCACCATGGTCTACAAGGGCATGCTCACGCCCTGCCAGCTCGGCGAGTATTTCCCGGACCTGCACGACCCGGACTTCGAGTCCGCCCTCGCGCTGATGCACACCCGTTTCTCGACCAACACCTTCCCGAGTTGGTCGCGCGCGCACCCCAACCGTTTCATCGCCCACAACGGCGAGATCAACACGGTCATGGGCAACGCCAACATGATGAGGGCGCGCCAGGCCCAGTGCCAAAGCCCGCTCTTCGGGGAAATCTCGGACGTGTTCCCGGTGATCGTCGAGGATGGCTCGGACTCGGCGCGTTTCGACAATGCCCTCGAGTTCATGCACTTCGGGGGCTACGACCTCGTCCACGCGATGATGATGATGATTCCCGAGCCCTGGGAACGTCACACCATGATGGATGAGGAAAAGAAGGCGTTTTACGAATTCCACGCCTGCATGATGGAGCCTTGGGACGGCCCCGCATCCATCACCTTCTCCGACGGCCGGCAAATCGGCGCCGTGCTCGACCGCAACGGCCTGCGCCCCAGCCGCTACTACGTCACCAGGGATGATCTCGTCATCATGGCTTCGGAAGTCGGCGTCATCCCCGACATCGATCCGCTTTCAATCGTCGAAAAAGGCCGTCTCCGCCCCGGACGCATGTTCCTCGTGGACATGAGGGAAGGCCGCATCGTGCCGGACGAAGAGATCAAGAAGCGCGTTTACTCCGCGAAGCCCTACCGCAAGTGGCTCGATGAAAACCGCGTGTTCCTCAAGGACCTTCCCGAGCCCAAGGCTCCGGCGAGGATCGAGGAGGACCTCATCCTGAGGCGCCAGCTCGCGTTCGGTTACACCTACGAGGATCTCCGCATGCTCCTCGGCCCCACCGCCTCCACCGGCGTGCAGCCGATCGCCTCGATGGGCAACGACACCCCGCTTGCCGTGCTGTCCGAAAAACCGAAGCATCTCTATCAGTATTTCAAGCAGATCTTCGCCCAGGTCACCAACCCGGCCCTCGACTGCATCCGCGAGGAACTCGTCACCGCCACCGAGACATTCATCGGCTCGGAAGGAAACCTCCTCGATCCCGGCCCGAAGAGCTGCCGCATGATCCGTTTGGATCATCCGCTGCTGGACAACACCCAGCTCGCGAAACTGCGCGAACTCTCACTCGATGGCTTCAAGTCCGTCACGCTCGACGCCCTCTTCCCCGCCGGTCAAGGCGGCAAGGGGCTTGAAAGAGCCTTCAACGCCCTCTGTGCCTCCGCCGACCGCGCCATCGCCGATGGCGCCAACATCCTCATCATTTCCGATAGGAACATCGACGCAAACAGCGCCGCGATCCCGACCTTGCTCGTCACCGGCGGCCTCCACCACCATCTGGTGCGCTCCGGAACCCGCACGCTGGTCTCCATCGTGCTCGAAACCGGCGAGGCGCGCGAGGTTCACCACTTCTCCACGCTCATCGGCTACGGCGCGGATGCCATCAACCCCTACATGGCATTCGAGACCCTCCATCAGATGATCCGCGACGACATGCTCGCGATGGACTTCGACAAGGCCGTCTGCAACTTCCTCAAGGGTTCCATCAAGGGTGTTGTGAAAACCATGGCGAAGATGGGTATTTCCACCGTCGCCTCCTATCGCGGCGCGCAGATCTTCGAGACCATCGGCCTCAGCACCGATCTGGTGAACAAGTATTTCACCGGCACCTCCAGCCGTTGCGAAGGTTCGGATATCGATCAGATCGCCGAGGAAGCCCTCATCCGCCATCGCCAGGCATTCCCGGACCGCCACATCGGGATTGAGGAACAGGCGCTCGAATCCGGAGGCATGTACCAATGGCGCAAGGACGGCGAGTTCCACCTCTTCAACCCGGAAACCATCCACCTGCTCCAAAAGGCGGTGCGCACCGGCAGCTACGAGGTCTACAGGCAGTACGCCAACAAGGTGAACAGCCGGAGCGAGAACCTCTCGACCCTGCGCGGCCTGATGAAGTTCAAGAGCAAGCGCAAGCCGGTGCCGCTCGAAGAGGTGGAATCCGTCGAGGCCATCACCAGGCGCTTCAAGACCGGCGCGATGTCCTACGGCTCGATCTCGCAGGAAGCCCACGAAACGCTCGCCATCGCCATGAACCGCATCGGCGGCAAGTCCAACACCGGCGAAGGCGGCGAGGACCCCTCGCGTTTCATCCCGATGGAAAACGGAGACAGCAAGCGCTCGGCCATCAAACAGGTCGCCTCCGGCCGCTTCGGCGTCACCAGCGAGTATCTCGTCAACTCCGACGAGATCCAGATCAAGATCTCGCAGGGCGCGAAACCCGGCGAAGGTGGAGAGCTTCCCGGCTCCAAAGTCTATCCGTGGGTCGCCAAGGTGCGTCACTCCACTCCGGGTGTGGGACTCGTTTCCCCTCCCCCGCACCACGACATCTACTCGATCGAAGACCTCGCCGAACTGATCCACGACCTGAAAAACGCCAACCCGCGCGCCCGCATCAACGTCAAGCTCGTGGCGGAAGTCGGAGTCGGCACCATCGCCGCCGGCGTCGCCAAGGCCCACGCGGACGTCATCCTCATCGCCGGTCATGACGGAGGCACGGGCGCCTCCCCGTCGTCCTCCATTTACAACGCGGGCGCTCCTTGGGAACTCGGCCTCGCGGAAACCAATCAGATCCTCCTGCTGAACGACCTGCGCAGCCGCGTGGTTCTGGAAACCGACGGCCAGCTCAAGACCGGTCGCGACGTGGCCATTGCCGCGCTGCTCGGAGCCGAGGAATACGGATTCGCCACCGCGCCGCTCGTCACCATGGGCTGCCTCATGATGCGCGTCTGCCAGAAGAACACCTGCCCGGTCGGTGTCGCCACCCAGGATCCGAAGCTCCGCAAGAACTTCACCGGCAAGCCCGAGCACGTGGTCAACTTCATGCGATTCATCGCCATGGAACTCCGCGAGATCATGGCGGAAAACGGCTTCCGCACCATCAACGAGATGGTCGGCAAGGTCGAGTGCCTCGACACCAACGAAGCCACCGACCACTGGAAGGCCAAAGGCGTGGACCTCACCACCATCTTCCACAAGCCGGATGTGGGCGACGAAGTCGGGGCCTTCTGCCAGAGGAAACAGGACCACGGACTGGAGAAGTCGCTGGACATCACAATGTTGCTCAAACTCTGCAAGCCCGCCATCGAGCGCGGCGAGAAAGTCCGCGCCGAGCTTCCGATCATCAACATCAACCGCGTCGTCGGCACCATCACCGGCTCCGAGGTCACCCGCAGGCACGGCGGCAAGGGACTTCCGGAAGACACGATCCATCTGAAGTTCAACGGCAGCGCCGGCCAGTCGCTCGGAGCCTTCTGCCCGCCGGGCATGACCTTCGAGGTCGAGGGCGATGCCAACGACTACGTCGGCAAGGGGCTCTCCGGCGCGAAAATCATCATCTATCCGCCCAAGGGCTCCTCGTTCAAGGCCGAGGAGAACATCCTCATCGGCAACGTCGCCTTTTACGGAGCCACCACCGGCGCCGCCTACATCAACGGCATCGGCGGCGAGCGCTTCTGCGTCAGAAACTCCGGCGTCAGGACTGTCATCGAAGGCGTGGGCGACCACGGTTGCGAATACATGACCGGCGGACAGGTGATCGTCCTCGGCGAAACCGGCCGCAACTTCGCGGCCGGCATGTCCGGCGGC
>CAZKQK010000162.1:0-10740 GCA_964554865.1 uncultured Luteolibacter sp.
CGTTGTTCTTGAAGTCGTCCGGCGAGAAATCCTGGACGCAGTTGGTGAGTCCGGACTGGTGATCGACGAGCAGGACGGCGACGTCGTTTTTATCGAGGCGGTTGTATTTGAAGGCACTCATGGGATGGTGGATTGTGGTTTGGGTTACTCGGGAATCACGAAAGTGACGGAAAAGCGCAGGCCCCAGTCCGGACCGCCGGTGGGTTTGTCGAGGTAGTAGCGGCCGCCGAGCTGGAAGCTGACCGGCACGTCGCCGATCTTGACAAGCTGGGTGACGAACAGGTTTACCGGGACGGTCCATTCCCCGGAGTTCCAGTCGTAGGTGGATTCCAGATTTCCCCCGAAGGTGGTGTGTTTCGGCGTGGTGTAGCTGAGGAAGGGTTGGAGCGAGGTGAGGCTGACGTAGTCGCGGTCATCGTCACCGGCGAAAGACCAGGCATGGCTGGCGAGCAATCCATGGGTCCAGCCGTGCTGCTGCTTCAGCCACAAGACCGTGGGACCGGCGGACCATTTTTCCGTTCCCAGCAGTTCATCGGTGGCCGTGGGAATCAGCAGGATGGGCCCAACACCCCAGATGGGCGCGCCCGGTGCCTCTTTGGCAGGGGAAAAGAAGAAACTCGCCGCGGTATCGCCCAGCCCGGTCTCGCTGCCGCCGGTGGTGCGGTCTTGCTGGTCGATAAATGGAATGATCGTCCGCGCGATGAGCTTCCAATCGTCGTTGAGCCGGATGGGAATGACCGGCTGGAGGTTGAGCTTGTACTGATAGCCGTCGTCATCCGGTCCTCCGCCGAAATCGAAGTTGTTCTGGAACGGCACGCTGATCATGGAGGCGACCGGGTTGTTCAGCTTTTTGGCGATTTCCGCCATGTCCGCCGCGCCCGCGATGTCACGGGACTGGGCCGGGGCGGACGAAACGCCGAGGACGACGGCCGAAGCGGCCAGGATGATATCGGATGGTTTCATGTGGATATGGACTGGAGATCATTTCTTCCCGCCGGGATGGATGGCGGCCCAGTCGTCCTTCATGCTGACGACGGTCCAGCCTTTCGCCTTGGCTTCGTCCCAGGCCTTGTCGAGCTTGCCGATGTGGGATTCGCGGTCGTAGGCCCACTCGCGCTCCGCGTCGTCGTGGTGGACGATCAGGGCGAAGCGCGCGCCGTCGCCGGCGGTGGTCCATTGCAGCATCTGGAGGTCGCCGTCGGAATTGCCGAAAGCGGCGATGGGGCGGCGTCCGATCAGGGTCTGGATGCCGGCGGGTTTGCCCGGGCCGTCGTCGATCAGGCCGACTTCGGGGAGCTTGGTGAGGACCGGCTTGCCGTCCTTGATGTCGTATTTCAGTTTGCCATAACTGCCGACGACGTGCTCGGGCGGAATGCCATAGACCTTCTCCGTCCATGGCCGCATGAATTCGATGCCGCCGCCGGAGACGATGTAGGTTTTGAACCCGTTGGCGCGGAGGTAGTCGAGGAGTTCGAGCATCGGCTGGAAGACCATTTCGGTGAAGGGCTTGCCGGTTTTCGGGTGCCTGGCGGTGGCGATCCAATCGGCGACGGTCTTGCTGAATTCCTCGGTGGTCATGCCGGTGTGGGTGGCGGCCATCAGTTCCATCGCGCCTTTTTCGCCGGCGGCGGCGACGGCCTTCATGTCGCCCTTGAGCACGGAGGCGAAGGGTTCCTTGTCCTTCCATTCCGGGTGATCCGCAGCCATGGCCTTCACTCGGTCGATGACGAAGAGGAACTGGAAATAGAGCGGCTGTTCGGACCAGAGCGTGCCGTCGTTGTCGAAGGTCGCGATGCGTTCCGGCACCGGAACGAAGTCGGCGGAGCCTTCCTTGGTGACTTTCCCGACGAAGGCGGTGATGGCCTGTTTCGCGGCGGTGTCGTTCCACGAGGGAAGCGGATCGGCGGCGAAAGCGGCGGCGGGAAGAAGGGCCGCGATGAGGATGGAGCGGAGTTTCATGGCGATGCGTTTGGTTGGAGTGATGCGTCAGCGGCGGATGATGACGGGGCGCGGGCCGAGATAAGGGCCATAGGCGCCATACCAGCCCCAGGCGGTTTCGCGGTTCATCTCCGCGGCATCGTAGTAGTCGCGGGCGATGCTTTTCTGGACGGCGAGCTGCTGGTAGCGCTGGTAGGCGGCTTCGTCGCCGACGTAGGCGAGGCCCTGCTTCTCGTCCTTGTAGGCGTAGAAGACCTTGCCTTCGGCGGTGGCGCGGTGGACTTTGTAGGGAGGCAGCGCATCGTAGAGTTCGTGCTGTTTGGCGTTTTCCGGGGTGCGGGCGACGAATCCGGAAGCGGAGAGCATCGACTCGGTGCCGGAAGCGCCCGCGCCGGCGCATCCGGTGAAGATCAGGCCGCAGAGGGCGGCCATCAGGGAGATGACAATGTGTTTCATGATTCGGGGTGGTGAGGATTTTCAGGAAGGATCAGAAGATCACGCGGCTGCGGAGGCCGGCGAAGACGGCGGTGTCGTTGGCCTCCACGGCGGGGCGGATGACCTGCACGTTGGCGGCGAGGCGGAACCACGGGGTGATCGCGCAGTCGTAGTAGAGCTCGACGCCGTATTCGTCGCGGAGCGGAACGAAGGGTGCGAGCGTGCCGCGGAGATCGTCGCTGAGATCGGCGTAGAAGAAGCCCAGACCCGCGCGGTCGTGCGGGCGGAGATCGCCGATGCCCTTGGCGCTGAAGCCGGCGGTTGCGGTCCATTCGTAGGGATTCGGGTTGCCGTCGGAGAGGCCGAGTAGGACGAAGAAGCCCAAGCCCTGCGCCGGATTGGAGGGGGCCTGGCAGAGGTATTGTTCGTAGAGATAGTTGATCTGCCAGGAGTCGTCCTTGCGCGTCGGGACGGGGATGAGCGCCAGCGGCGGCCGGATGAAGTCGCTGGAGTCGAGGGAAACGGCATCGATCGAGCTCCAGGTGCCGGAGAGGGTGTGGATGCCGTCGAGGCCGTTGATCTTGGTGCGGAAGGTGTAGTCGGCGAGGATGGTGATTTCGTCGGAAGACAGGCCATCGAAGCCGGAGGATGTCATGGGCGAACGGGCGTCGATGATACCGAGGTCGAAGACAGGCTTGCCTTCGTCAAGCACCGTGAGCATCGCGCCGAGGGTGGAGAGGGGCACGGTGCGCCCGACGATCGGCGGGGCGACGAGGTTGATGTTCATGAAGCCCTCCACGCCGCGACCGCCGAGGAATTCCTTTTCGTAGTCGTCGAGGAAATTGAATTTGCCGACGGTGAGCAGCACCGATTCGCTGAAGGCCTGGGTGAGGGTGACGTTGGTGAAGGCGAAGACGTCGCCGTCGGAAGCGGGAAACATCATGGAGGTGTTCGCCATCGAAAGGGCTCCGGCCTGGCGGGTGACATCGCCGTAGCGGAATTCGCCGTGGACGGAGGCGAAGAGGCCGGGCCAAAGGCCGGCTTTGTGGCCGTCGAGGTTGAGGAAGAGGTCCGTCCGGCCGCCGTCGGTGATGTCGTCGGGGCCGGTGCCATCGGCGAGACCGAAGAAGAACTGGGTCCATTCGAATTTCACGTCGAGGCCGTGCCCGGCAAGCCTGTCGCGGGTGCCGAACCAGTCGCCGCCCAGGTGCTCGCGGGTGAGCAGGGGGCCGTCGAAGGAAGCGGAACCTTCGGCGGCGGACACGGCGACCGGCGGGAGGAATGCGGCCGGGACGAGGAAATGAATGCTTCGTTTTATGAGTGGCGGTTTTCGTGGGATGGGGAGACACTCAGCGTCGGCGGAGGCGGGGATTCGGAAACGGATTTTCATGCGGCGTGAAGGTGGAGGCGGACTGCCTCGATGAGTTGATGACCGTGGAACGGCTTGGCGAGGTAGGCGGCTCCGGCCTCTTCCGCCTTCACGCGGAACGAGGGCCGATCGTAGCCGGTGATGAAGATGACCGGCGGGGAAGTCCCTTCGGCGGCGAGGCGCTGCTGAAGCTCCAGCCCGGACATGCCGGGGAGCTGGATGTCGAGGATCAGCAGCGCGGCATTTCCCGCTCTTTCCGCGACGAGGAATTCTTCCGCCGAAGCGTAGGAAAGCACCGCCCAGCCGGAGGTCGTGAGCAGGCGTTCCATCGCCTCGCTCATGCTCGGATCGTCATCGACGATGATGATCTCGGTTTCCCCGGTCATGGGAGGAGAAGATGAGAATTCGGCCCCTGCCGTGGTATTGGCACTTCGGGTGAATTCGTTTCCCTTTGGTTCAATGTTCAAATGAACACTTTTCGGATTATCATGGAGACGCTTTATGGAAATTCATCCGATAAGTGAAAATCGCCCCAGCCGGATTACGCCTCGCAGGCGGTTTCCCGCATTTCATTCGCCATGTGGACGAGATCGGCCAGCGAGGCGGCCTTCATCTTGTCCATGACGCGGGCGCGGTGCGCTTTCACGGTGCGTTCGGAAGTGCCGACTTCCGCGGCGATCCGTTTGTTCGGCTGGCCGGCGACCACGCGACGGTACACTTCGCGCTCGCAGGGGGTCAGGCTGGCCAGGCGGTCCTCCAGATCGCGGAGTTTCCGGGATGTGCGCCAGGCTTCCTTCTCTTTTTCCAGGGCCGATGACACGGCGTACAGCAGGGTGTCCTTTTGTACCGGCTTGGTGATGAAGTCGAAGGCGCCGGCCTTGATCGCCTGCACACTCATCGGGATGTCACCGTGGCCGGTGAGGAAGATCACCGGCAGCGTCTCGCCCTGGCGGATCAGCCCGTGGTGAAGCTCCAGCCCGCTCGGTCCGCCCGGCATGCGGACATCGAGCAACAGGCAGCCGCGGAGGCGCGCTTGGCGGGCCAGCAGGAACTCGGCCGCAGAGGCGTAGGAGTGCGTCTCATACCCGGCGGCCTCCAGCAGCCGGGTCACCGCGGTGCGCAGGGATTCATCGTCGTCCACGAGATGGACGACGGGCTTGGGGAGGAGCTCCGTCTTCATTGTGGGTTATGAGTTCTCGAATACAGGCAGTATCAAACGGAACGTCGCACCGCCAGCAGGATTGTTCTCCGCCGCGAGCCTGCCGCCGTGAGTCTCCGCGATCGAGCGGGCGAGGGCCAGTCCCAGACCCATACCGTCCTCCTTGGTGGTGAAAAATGAGTCGAAGATCCGCGCCAGCTTTTCCGGCGAGATGCCGTGCCCGTTATCCTCCACGGCGACCTCGATCCATCCGGCATCCTTGCGGGTCGAGCGCAGCGCCAGGCGGCGGTGGCCGGCGGGCAGGTCTTTGACGGCGTCCATCGCGTTGAGGAGGAGGTTCAGGACGATCTGTTCGAGCTGGACGCGGTCGCCCTGGATCACCGGCAGATTGAGCGCGAAATCACGCGTGATCGTCACGCCGCGCCGCTGCGATTCATGAGCGACCAGGCGGGTGATATTGACGAGCAGATCGTTCAGATCGAGCGGCTCCATGATCATCGAGCGCTTCCCGACCAGCGCCCGCACTCGCTTGATGACATCGTGGGCCCGCAGATCGTCGCGCCGGATGTCGGCCAGGATCTGCCGGATATCGGCGAGGGGCGGCTCTTCCCGGCCGAGCAGGAGTTCCGCGGCATCCGCATTGCTCAGGATCGCGCCGAGCGGCTGGTTCACCTCATGGGCGATGGAGGCGGTGAGTTCGCCCAGCATGGCGAGCCGGGTCGCCTGGACCAGATTCCGCCGCGCGTCCTCGGCCTCGCGCTGCTCGGTGATGTCCTTGCTCATGACGACGAAGCAAGGCTCCCCGCCGAGGGGGACAAGCACGCCGGAAACGCTCATCCAGCGGGTCGTCCCGCCACGGGTGCGCACCATTTGATCGAAATTTCGCAGGGATTCGCCGGATTCGAGGAAAGCCTGGAAGCGCCGGTCGGACTCCAGGCTGGCGATCAGTCCGAGCTCGCCCGGCGTGCTGCCGACCGCCTGGTCCCGCCCGATCTCGAAAAACCGCTCCCAGCTCGGGTTCACGTCCACCAGCCGGCCGTCGGACTGGCGGATGACGCTGATCCCCGCCGGGCTGGCGCGGAAGACTCCGGCGAAGCGCTCCTCCGACTGCCGCAGGGCTTCCTCCGCGAGCTTGCGTTGGGTGATGTCGCGTCCCACGCCCTGCAATTCCGTGAGATTTCCCTGTGCGTCCAAAATCGGATGGGGCAGCCACGAGATCCAGCGCGGGTCGCCATTGGGGCGGGTGACCAGACGCTCGTTGGCCAGCGGGACCTTGTCGCGGCCGACGTCTTCCATGAAACCCCGGACCGCGGCCCGTTTGTCCGGCGGGACCAGGGAGAGGACCGATGTTCCCAGCAACTCTTCGCGGCTTTGTCCGAAAAACCCGCAGTAGGCGTCGTTGACGAAGGTCAGCGTGGTGTCTTCGCGGAAGCGGCAGACCAGCTCGGCCTGGTTGTTCACGATGCCGCGGTAGAGCGCCTCGACCTGGCGGAGGTGTTCCTCCGCCCGCTTCCGCCGCCTGCGATGGATGAGCAGGCCGGCGATCAAGGCCGACTGGACAAGCACCGCGACCGTGCCGGCCATCATCACCCGCGGGTGTTCTTCCCAGACACTCCGGCGCGCGAACAAAAGCTCGCTCCCGTGCGGCAAGTCCCGTTGCGGGATCTTCCACCTCTCGATCTGGCGGGCATCGAAAACAAAGCGCTGCGGCGGCGAAGCCGCGACCTCGATCTGCGCCGGGGTCTCACCCGCCAGCAGGCGGCTCACGATCCGCGCGGCGTAAACCCCGTATAGGGAGAGATCGTTCACCTGTCCGCCCACGACCCCGCCGCCGATGTAGGTTTCGTACACTCCGAAAACCGGCACGGAGGCGGCGCCTGCGATCTGTCCCCCGGCGTGATAGGATGTCATCGTCGTGCCGTCCGGATCCCGCAGGTAGCTGAGATAGAAAATCGCGGTGTCCGGCGGCAGCTTGCGGGCCTTCTCCAGCACCTCGCTCAAGGGCTCCCCCGCCCAATGGATCAACTCCACCCGGCCGGCAAGCCGGGCGCGCTCTTCGTCCACCCACCCGTCCCACAGCCGGTCGAACTCCGAAGCCCCCGACACCAGAACGACCCGGCGCAGCCCGGGGCGCATTTTCAGCATCGCATCCAGCGTCGGCCCGATCCGGAACGACTGCTCGACACCCGTGACCAAGGGGTCGGCCGCCAGGGCCTTCAGCCTTTCCGGAGCGATTCCGACCAAGACCAGCGGGGCACCGGGAAACAGCGAAGCCCGTCTTTGCATGAAGAACTCCAGCGCCGGACCACCCACCGCCACCAGCGCCTGGGGAGGACCCTCCGCGTAGCGCCGGCGCAGATATTCTTCCAGCGCCGCATCGCGCTCCGGCCCGGGAAAGCGCGCCATGTCGAGGTATTCCTGAAACACCTCCGCCTTCACCCCTTCGCGCGCTTGCAGCTCTGCCCGGAACCCCTGATCGACCCTGATGTTTCCGGGCAGCGAGCGGTCATGTGTGTAGAGGACCACCACCCGCGCGGGGGCGGGATCTTGAGCCCGCACGGCCGCTGTGAAGAGCAGCAAGCCGGCCAGCCCCGCCCGGATCACGGGCAGGCGCCGGCCGAACGAGAGCCGCCAGACCTCGGGAGCCGGCAAATCCAGGCACATGGAAGCTTTTATCGTTAGATGTGCCATGGGACCAACAAGAAATCGGGCATTGTTCAGGGCAACCGCACCTGGGGGGACAAGGTCGGGAGACATCAATTTCGCCGAGCTTGAAACCAACTACAAGACCGCCTCGGACATCGCCGCCGACCCGATCTTCAACAGCCGCTATTTTGAGACGCTCCAGGCGACTCCTTGGGAGACTGGCGGGTGTTGCAGCCCGCGGCTGCAAACTGCGATAAAACGGCACCACTTCTGAAACCCGCCGGAAGAAACCAGTCGCAAGCGACTGAGGGAGAAAAGGTGGCCCGAGCCGGGATCGAACCAGCGACACGATACGATGTTGTTTTATGCTACATTCTGACGCTTTATGGCTGTTTTTGTCTTGCGGTGACAAGGCTGTTTGTTACGTCTTGTTCCGCAATGGCGTCTTCCTATGAGCGAAAGGACTCTCCGTTTTACTGGCTGAGGATCAAGTCCCCGGACGGGAGGTGGACGTTTGTTTCCTCCGGCATTCGGAAGGACAGCGCCGGCGCGGCGAGGAAGATCCAGCAGAGGGTGACGGAAGAGACCGCCCGCGAGAAGAGGATGAATACGGAGACCTCCGCATTGCTGGCGAGATGGGTGCCTGGATGGATAGGATACCATTATACGAATCCAAAATCCGCGCGGCGCGCGATGAACGCATGGGCTCATTTGTCCGCATTTTTGAAGGAAAGAAGGGTGATTCACCCGGAGGAGGTGACATACGGGCTTTGCCATGATTTCATGAAATGGCGCACGGACGAGGAAGCCTGCGAGGATGAGGGGCGAAGACTCGGAAACTGGAATACCGCCCTGACGGAACTCAGAATCCTTGGCACCATCATGCAGGAAGCCATGGCGCAGGGATACGTGATGGCAAACCCATGCGCCAGGCTGAGACTCGGCAGAAAGGACGTGAAGGGAAAACGCCCCATCGAGCCCCATGAACAGGAAATCATAGAGCACGCGCTGAAGGACGCTGAGGAATGGCTGAGGGACTCCTGGCTGGTAGGCATCAAGCAGGGGTGCAGGCTTGGAGAGGTGGAGGTGCCGCTTGATCAGATATCCATCCCCAATCGCGCCATTCCGTTCCGGGTGAAGGGCGGCAGAATACACCCGGCACCACTGCACAGGGATTTGATACCGCTGGTGATCAGACGGCGGAGCGAAGGCAGGGAAAAACTGATCGATCTTCCAAAATCGCCGTCGAAGGAGTGGATCAATTTTTTCCGGAAATGCGGTTTTGACGATCTGAGCTATCACTGTCTGCGCGTGACGGTGATCACCCGCTTTGCCCTGGCGGATGTGACATCGGAAAAGGCAATGCAGTATGTCGGCCACTGCAATGAGTTGACGCATGCGATTTACAGGAAGCTCAAACCACGGGATGTGGCATCGCTGGGAGACGTGCTATGACTCATGCGGCAAAGTGGGGATGCAGTATGACACCCTCGGCGAGAGGACCGAGGAGGGAGATCGATTTTTTGTTGAGCTTGGCGACGTGGAGATAGATCATGGTGGTTTCCACGCTTTCGTGGCCCATGAGTTCCTGGATCACGCGGATGTCCGTCCCGGCTTCCAGCAGGTGGGTGGCGTAGCTGTGCCGCAGGGTGTGCCAGCAGCCTTTCTTCCATACATCGGCCAGAGCAACGGCCTTTGCCATGGCCTTTCCCATGCACTTTTCGTGGACATGGTGCCGGCGGGTTTCACCGCTGGCCGGATCATAGGCCCTGCGCTTGGAAGGAAAGACGAATTTCCATATCCATTTGTCGCGGCCGTATTTCTTGCCAAGCCCATCAGGCATGTGGACGGCCCCCTGCCCTGCCGCGATGTCCTTCTCATGCAGCATTCTCACCCGGCGGATGTGAAGAACCAGTTCCCGGATGATCTCCGGAGGCAGCGGCACGATGCGGGACTTGCCGCCTTTTCCAAACCAGACGGTGAGTTCGCCGCGCTCAGGATCCACGTCCTTGATGCGCAGGCGATAGATTTCCGATTTCCGAAGGCCGCAACCGTAGGCGAGGAGCGCCATGAGGCGGTAGCTTCCATGGAGCGCATCGATCACCCGCTTGACCTCTCCCACGGAATAGACCACCGGCACTCTTGCCCGCTCCTTTGGAACAGCCTCAAGCCCCCACGGACCGGTATCAATTTTGAGAACCACATGGTAGAGCTTGGCGATGGCGCACTTGACCTGCCTGTGAGTGGCCACGCCAATGGGATCGACGGGATCATTGACCAAGGCGTCAATGAATCTACGGACATGAACGGCACCAAGGGTCCGCGGATCGGCCCCTCCGTGGAAAGCCACATAGCGGAGCGCCCAGCCGACATAGGCATCAATGGTTGTTTCCGCAAGGCCATGGACCTTGAGAACACGGCGCATTTTATCGCCAGGCTTGGAAGGAGGGGAGGTTGTGTTCATGGGATATAAGATGTTATGGGAGCTTTTTTGGGGCTATAACACCCTGTTCGGCAGAGACGGTATCTCTATTGGCATCCACCATGCGTTTGCCAGCTCCGACATTTCTTGGGAGCGGTTCCAGCCCCATTGCCCTTCGGCCACCCATGTTCCGAGGTGGTTCCCGAGCACAGAAACAGGAATCGGCTCGCCGTCATCGTCGCCAGTCCAAAGCCAATACAATCCGGGTTCCGATGGCGGTGTCTGTGTCCACGCCGAACAAGGCACTGGAGCGGAACCGGCTTCCGCTATGCTGTCGTTATTTTCAGGTGTTTCCATTATCGTTTGGGTTGCGGGGTGGCGTTGTCAGCCGGTCCCTCAGTTTTGGCGTTATGCCGATGAATTTCCTCGAATGCCGCGTCGATGGCGGTACGAAGCGAAGGCCACTCTTCGGCGCTGATCGCGATGCCGCCGTTGGCCAGTTTCGTGTTCGCGAAGGGCTGTGTCAGCACGAGGAATTCGCCCGCTCCTTCGTCTTCCACTTCGATCATCGTCGCGTAGTCACTCATCCAAGATCCTCCTTTTTCTGGGTAGTGAGTCCACTTCAAGGTCCGCAAGGCATAACAAGTCGTCTCATGCAACGCCGTTGGCGTTGCATCTTGAGGCGGAGCTTTAGGGTCGGCGTGCATGGACATTATTCGTTCTCCAAAATAATTTCTCCATTCGGAGCCGACTGGTTTTCAATTTCACGTT
>CAZKQK010000163.1:0-10726 GCA_964554865.1 uncultured Luteolibacter sp.
AGGAGCTTTTCCTTGTCGCGGAGGATCTCGTCGTAGATTTCCCGCTGCTTGGCCATGGAGTTCTCGTTATCCGTGAACTCGCCGCTGCTCGTCTTGGCGAAGTAGTAGGCCTGCACGTCATGGACCAATCCTGTCGGAGCGGCGACGCCATAGTGGTCCTGCCAGGCGCGGGGGAATTCTTCGGCGAAGAGCGCCTTGATCATGCCATCCGGGTCCATGTAGTTCGCCACGCGGTCGATGAAGACCAGCGAGAGCGGCTTGATGCCGAGGGGCTTGAGTTTTTCCACTTTCTCGAAGTGACGGAAGCAGAGCCAGTAGAGCTGCTGGCGGAAGATGCCCTTCACATCCCGGTGGCGGTGCGGGGTGTCAGCTCCACGCCGTTGTGGAACTTCACCATGGCATCGCCACCGCGCAGGCCCTTGGCGCGGATGTGGGAAATTTTGAAATCCCGGTAGGAAATGTTGTTGGTGGCGTCTTCCAGCGAGTCGCCGTCCTTGAGCCACTTGGTCTCGGAGTATTTGAAACCGGTAGCCATCTGCCGCCACGCCTTGAGCTTGGCCTTGGGCGCGCCGGTTCCTGTCTGGATTTCGACGAGCTCGATCTTGAGGGTGGCCTCATCGTTGATTTCCGCCACGGAGAGGACTTCGATCTTTTTTACCAACCGCTGGTTGTAGGCCTCGAAGGGGGTGAGGCGGAAGATGAGGTTCCGCACGGTCTTGTGGGTGGCGGAGTAACGGAGCCGCGCGACGGAATCAAGAGCGTCCAGCCGTGGCCGGAGGTTTTCCGTATCCATTCCCTCCTGCGGCTCGTCCATGATCACGACGGGCCGGACCTTGCCGAGCGCCTGCCAGTAGGACATGCCGTCCGGTGAATCGTCGCGGTCCGCGCGGTTGATGATGTTGTCATCCGCGCTGAAGGAGTGGGTGGTCATCACCATGACCTGAAGATCGGTGCCTTCGATGAAGCGTTTTACCTTGGTGAGCTTCTTGCTGTCATACTCGAAGGCGTGGAGCGGGATGTTGTAAAGCCGCTCAAGCTGGGTGCGGAAGGACTCGATGGTATCGAGCACGCCCTCACGGATGGGCACGGACGGCACGAGGATGATGAACTTGGTGAAGCCGTATTCGCGGCAAAGCTCGTAAATCGTGCGCAGGTAAACGAGGGTCTTGCCGGTGCCGGTCTCCATCTCGATGCAGTAGTCGGGATGGATGCAGACACTGGCCTCGCCATGGGAGATGCCGTTTTCAGCGGCGATTTTCTCCAGGTTGGCGACAATTTCCTGTCGTGTGAGGTCAAGGCGGTTCGGGAAACAGTCGCCCTGAAGCTGGAGATCGAAGTAGTTGCGCTGCTGGCCGTCAAAAAGGCGGACGACGGCATCGATGGCCTGGCGCTGGTAGGGAAGATCTTCGAGTTTGAAAGACATGGATGGCTGGAGGGTTTTCCCGGATTCGGCGATTCACCGCAAGGGAATCCGATTGATCTCGTCATCGAAGACGTCGCAAAGGCGCTTGGTGAAGATGAGGGGGAGGATGTAGTCCTTGTATTTGATTCGCGCCTCCGCGTTCACCCTTCGGGCAACCCTTTCGGGGCCATGTCGTTCCACTCCATCCGGCGCGTCCTCCGCGCCACGGATGGAACAGGC
The DNA here is from genome assembly GCA_964554865.1 of uncultured Luteolibacter sp. Classification (GTDB taxonomy): domain Bacteria; phylum Verrucomicrobiota; class Verrucomicrobiia; order Verrucomicrobiales; family Akkermansiaceae; genus Luteolibacter. The sequence goes on from CAZKQK010000163.1 coordinate 1,643, forward strand.
GGCGTCCCAGATCCAAGATTCGAGGGATTTGTTTTTCTCGGGTTTGGCGGCGGCTTTGGCTTTGCGGGCAGGCATTCGGGCGGAGGCTAGGGAGTGAGGAGCTTCAGGTCCGGGAACCATGGGCGGAGGTAGCCGCGGTCGATGGCGGCGAGGCGATTGGCCTGGGTTTGGGCGTGGGCGGCGATGAGGAAGTCGGGGACGAGGTGTTGGCGCGGGCCGCCAGCCTGGCGATAGCGCTTGAAGGTGAGGCCGGCAAGGTGGGCGGCGGCGGGGGCGATGGGGTCGTAGGCAATGGCGAGACGGTTGAGGAAGGCCGTCAGTTCGGCCTCGTCGCGGGTGGACGGAGCGAGTTCGGCGAAGGCGATGGGACTGATGACGAGGGGGCCTTCGGACGCCGCTTGGAAGAGGGCTTGCAACCACGATTCGTGGCCGGGTTCGCAGTTGACTATGGCCCAGAGGACGGAGGAATCGAGGGCGGTGATCATGAGCCGGGCTGGATGGAATCCGCCGGGCCGCCCCGGAGGTCATCAATGATGGCGACGGAAGGCTGGCCTTTCCAGGGGTGGTTTTCGAGGGCTTCCGCACTGGTTTTCTGCCATTCCGCCAAGGTGTCTTCCCATTCCTGGTGGTTCACAGCCCGGCGGGCGGTAAGGACGGATGCGTCTTCGTCGAATTCGAGCTGGTCGCCGGCATGGAGGTGGAGTTTCTGGCGAAGCCGCAGGGGAATGGTGATTTGTCCCTTTGAGGTAATCGTGGCTTTCATGACAGAAAGGTAAGGAATTCAGGTAAGGATTTCAAGGCGGAAGTCGAATTCCAGAGGCGCCGAAAGCAGAGTAGTCTGCGGGGGTGCAGGTGAGGACGATGATTTGCAGGCGGCGGTTGGCGGCGAGGTCGAGCATTCGTTGGAGGTCTTGGATGCGCTCGGGATCGGAGTAGGCGAAGGCATCGTCGAAGACGATGGGGAGGCAGCCGTCGTGGTTGGCGGCGAGGATTTCGGCCATGGCGAGGCGGACGGCGGCCGCGACTTGCTCTTTGGCGCCGCCGCTGAGGGTTTGGAAACCGAAGGTGGGATCGCCGGGGCGGAGGAGTTCGAAGCCTTCGATGCCGTTGTCGGAAACATTGACCTGGAGCTGGGTGGTGGGTCCGAAAAGGCATTGAAGGTAGCCGGAGATGCGGTCGGCGAGGGGCTGGACGATGGAGCGATCGATGGCTTCGCGGGAGGAGGAAAAGAGTTGGTGGAGGAGTTCGATGGCTTTGGCGCGGCGTTGTTCGGAGGTGTGGAGTTCGAGGGCGGCGGCGTGGCGGGCGTGGGCGTGGGCAAGCTCGGCATGGGGGTCGCTGCTGCCGTCGAGGGCAAGCCGCTCTCGGGCGATGAGGCGGAGGTTTTCGGCTTCGCGGCGGCGGGTTTCCTGTTGGGCGATGGCGCGGGCGAAGCGTTCGGCATCGGCGGCGAGATGGTCGGGGGCGAGGGCGGCGAGTGCTTGGCGGGTGGCGGCGAGTTGGGCGGCGGTTTGTTGCTCGGTAGTAGTGGCTTGGGCGAGGGCGGCTTCGCGGGCGGCGGCTTCGCCGTGGGTTTCCTGGAGGATCTGGATTTTGGTTTCGAGGTCGCGGAGGGATTGCCGTGCCTCGGCGGTTTGGTCGCGGTGCTTTTGGAGGTTTGCGGAGGCTGTTTCGAGGCGTTGGCGGAGTTGGGAAGCCTGATGGCGGGAGGTGGCTTCGGTTTCCTCGGCGTGTTCGAGTTGCTGGCGGAGGGTGGCGAGGAGCTGGCGGGCGGCTTCGAGGGTTTCGGGAAGAGGCGGGTGGGGATCGAGGGTGGCGAGACGGCGCTGGACTTCGGCTTTCGCGGCTTCGTGCGCGGTGGCGGCAGCGGCGAGTTCGGAGGCGAGGGATTCACCGCCGAGGGCTTTCCAACGGGTCTGAAGATGGGCGATCTGCTGGGAGATGGTCTGGCGTTGCTGGAGAACGGCGGTGGCGTGGTCGAGATCGCGAAGGGTATGGCGATCGAGGGCGGCGGTGAGATCGCGCAGGGAGCTTTCGTGGTGGAGCCGGGTATCGGCGAGGGAGGCGCCGCCGCCGGGGCGGATGCGGACGCGGGTATTCGGGCCGATGGCGAGTTCGCCTTCATCGGTGAGAGTGCGGGTGTCGCCGGGGGAGAGCGGCTGGCCATCAAGAGTGACCTTGATGTCGGAGGTGAGAAGCTCGATGCCGGTGGCCATGGCATCAAGGCTGGCGCTTGCCTGGCTGGCGATGCGATCGAGCTGGCGGAGGGATTCGAGATCTTTTTCCGTGAGATCGGGGAGCTTGGAGAGGGAATCCTGATGGGCCGAAATTTCCGTGACGAGTCCGGCGGCTTCCGCGGACCGGGCGGCGAAGCGCTGGTGATCGGCGGCTTTTTCGAAGGCGGTGATGGACGTGGCAGCGAGGTCGTGCCGGAGACGGGTGAGTCGGACGGCGTCGGTGCTGTCGCGCAGGGAAACTTCGGAGGTTTGGCTGAGAGCCGCGGCGCGTTTTTGTTCGGCGAAGAGACTGTCTTCCAGACGCTCGGCGGGGGTGAGGGCGGCGCGGGCGGCGGCGGCCTGTTCCTGGAGCTTGCGAATGGCAGCATCGTGTTCCGCGAGTTGCTTTTGGAGGGATGCCGCGGTTTGCCATTGGTGAAGGTGCGTTTCCTCCAGGCGGCGGAGTTTTTCCACCTCGGCGAGCTTGGCTTCGGTGGCGGATTTTTGTTCCCGGAGACCGGGGAGGATGGTGTCGGCTTCGGAGAGTTCTCTTTCGGCGCGCTGGTGGTCGGCGACGGCTTGTTCGAGACGGTCGGCGGTTTCGCGGTCGCGTTCGAGAGCGGCTTCGGCTTCGGCGAGTTGGAGGCGGGTGCGTTCGGGTTTCGAGCCGGCGCGGGGGCCGCGGGTGGTGAAAAGCTCGTCGTAGGCGGCAGCGATGCGTTCGCGGACGCGTTGATCGGTCGGCGATTGCATGACGGCGGCGAGGCCGTCCTGTTGAAGGCGCTGGACCAAGGTGTCCTTGTGATCGCTGGCATGGCGGGAGGGATCCGAACCGGAACTGCCCTGCCAGACCCAGAGGTGCGACCAGAGAGTGGGGAGCTGGCCCGCGCTGACGCGTCCGCCATTGGTGTCACATTGGTGGATTTCCGAGAGTTTGGTTTCGGCTTCGTCATCCTTGTACACTTTGCCGGAGGCGTCGGTGAGAAGGGCGCTGCCTCTGGAGCCGGCGAAGCGTTTTTCCAGAGTCCAGTGGGTGCCGGCGGCTTCGAAGGTGAGGATGACTTCGGGTTCTCCCGGGTGGAGGCTGGAACGCATTTCTTCGCGCAAGTTGCCGCCGGTTTTGGCGCGGAGGAAGAGGGCGCGGTGGGCGGCTTCGGCGAGGGTGCTTTTTCCGGATTCGTTGGGGCCGCCGATGAGGGTGCGGGATGGATCGAAGTTCACCGTGAGGTCCTTGTGGACCCGGTAGTTGCGGACGGTGAGCGAGAGGAGGCGCATGGAAGTTTGCGAGTGTTCAGTTTGCAGTTTTCAGAGAAGAGCTGCGTGGAGTTCGCGCAGGGCGAGGCGGACGATGGTGGCGTCTTCGGTGTCGCCTTGGGAGCGGGAGACGAGTTCGGTAGCGACGGTGGCGATCAAGGGGTCTTCGGTGCGGCGGGTGAGGTTGGCGATTTCTTCTTCCGAAGGCGCGATGGTGACGCGGGAATCGAGTTTCAGGCGGACGAGGCGGGATTCCAAGGATTCGAGGATTTTCTCCAGATGATCGGACGCGGCGATGCCGAGCGAACCTTCGAGGGTGAGGAGAAGAAGGTGTTCGTCGCCATTCTGACCGATGAGTTCGTCGAGCTGGGAGGAGAAGAGGTCGAGGCTGGAGTCGTCGGTGAAATGGAAGGCCTGCTCCTTCCAAGCGAAGCGGCCGGTGGAAATTTTCTCCACCTGGGGAGCACCGCCGCGGGAGACGGTCACCTTGAGGATGTTTCCGGGATCGTTGCCGTCTCCTTTCGGGAAGCGGTCGATTTCCGGAGTGCCGCTGTACCATGCTTTTGGGCCGACTTGCTTGGTGCCATGCCAGTCGCCGAGAGCGATGTAGTCGATCGCATCGGCAGGCAAGCTGGCGAGATCGATCCAGTTGACGACATTGCGACCGCCATCGTCGTCGTCCTGCACAGAGCCAAAGCCTTGGATCGTGCCGTGGGCGAGGACGATGCGCGGGAGATCCGCCGGGAGGGATGGATCGAGTACCGCCTGGCGGATCCAAGCCGTGGGATCGAGGGATTCGTGGCGGCGAAGCAGGGGTGCGGGAAAAATGACGGCGGAGTCGAGGACGACAGGTTCCGCTTTCAGGAGCACGCGGAGGTTGGGGGCGAGCTGCTGTTGCTCACGGAGGAAAAACTCCTGCTCCCAGATGCTGCCGGGGCCACCGTGGTCGTGGTTTCCAGGGATGACGAGCACGGGAACTTTCAATGAACCGATGGCGCCACAGGCCGTGGAAACCGTGGTTTTCGTCACATGGGGCGAGTCGAACAGGTCGCCCGCGACGAGTAAGAAAGCGGGATCGTTTTCCCGCACGAGCCGCGCCATTCTTTGGATCGCGTGGACCCGTTCCTGTTGCAGCCGGTGGCGCTTCGCCTCGTCGTTGATCGAGGCGAACGGCTTGCCGAGTTGCCAGTCGGCGGTGTGGAGGAAGCGGGTTTCCATCGGGTTTCGGGGAGTGAAGCGGAGTCTGTTGGATACGCCGCGAAGCGCAACCCCAAGTTATGGATCAGGGACGGTTCGGCGAATAGACGAAGTGGCAGGCGCCGAGGTTTGGCGATTCCCCAGACAGAGGTTTGGAGCTTGCTTATCCGGTTTGCTGACAAAGATGGATTTTCGTCGAATCAAGGATTCAAAAACCGTGTATTCGGGCCGATTTCCATCTCGCCTTGCTTTTATCCTCGGTCTTGTTTGTCAAGCAACCGGATAAGCAGGGGAAGATTCCATCTCCGTCGCCTGAATCGGTAGAAACTTCGAAAACGCTCTCGAAATTCCGAGAATTGGAAAAGTGAACTACGGCCTGATCGGATTTGAGAGAGCGTGAGGGGAAATCGGGAATACGGGAGGAAAATCCAAGCGTCCGCTCAAACAGAGAGAGCCGCAAACCCGCGAAATCAAGGGGGAGTCGCCCCTGAAAATGAACGCAACTAACTCACTATCAAGTAGTGGCGGAACGGGAGGGATTCGAACCCTCGGTAGCCTTTTGGACTACGTTCCCTTAGCAAGGGAGTGCTTTCGACCACTCAGCCACCGTTCCTGGTAAGCGGGTCGGGAGCTTTGAATCACAATGGGGATGGCTCGTCAACCCCGGTGCTTGGTTTTGTCGAGGTTTCCCCGTCAGCGGGTGGGGCAGGGGCGATTTCCTCGGTGGCCGGTGCCGGTGGGGGGGCGATTTCGGCAGGGGATTGGGTGATCGGTTCGGGTGTGGTTTCCTTGACCGGATGGGCAGCGATTTCGGCGGCGGGCGCTTCGCTGGAAACGTGATCCGGCTGGGCGGCTGGCCCGGTTGCTTCCGGAGTATCAACGGCATCGGTGTGCTCGCCGGGCGTGCTGTCCGGGCTTTCCCCGGCAGGTGGCGCTTCGGTTTCGGCGGGCGCGTCTTCGGTGGCGGTTTCCGATTCGGCTGAAGCCGGTTCGCCGGTGGTTTCGGAGGGCTTTTTCTTCCTTTTCTTCTTCCGTGACTTGCCCTCGCCGGTGGGGTCGGCGGGTGGGGTGGGCTCGCGGACTTCCTGAACGACGAGTGTGTCGTCGGTGAAAAGCAGGATGTGGCCCTGATGAAGCAACCAGAAGAGATCGGCGGCGAACTCGGCGGGAGGGGCGGTGCTGCCTTCGGGGAGAACGGCTTTCCAGAGGCCTTCGAGTTTGGCCGGCTTGTTGTTGCGGATCCACTCGACCATGATGGCCGGGCGCTCGGCGAGGGACTGGCCGGGTGGAAGCGGGTGGGGGCGCGCCGGTCCGGTGAAAAGTTTGCCCTGGCGCTTGAAAACCGGCAGGTGCTCGGTTTCCACCGCCTTGCAAACCGCGGGGATGAGCGTGGCCGGGTGATTGCGCGCGTGGTTGCCGGCCATCTTCAGCGAGGTTATCAGCGAGGCTGATAGATTTTGCGGCGGAACGGATGCCAGCACCTCGGCCCGGCGGGTTTCCTCAAATGCCTGGTCGAAACAACGGGCTGCCAGCGCGCGTTCCGCTTCGGAACGGTCTTCGATCCAAGCCTCGTCGCCATCGCCGATGATGCGCCAGCGGATGCGTTTTTTCATGGTCTCCAGCCACGCGTTCACCGCTTCCTCGCCGCGCTCGGTGCGAACCTTGGCGGAGTATGCGGCAAAGGGCATGTTGGGGAAACACTCGCGGTGAAGGCGGCGCAGGTTGACCTGATAGGCGTGGAAATTCGGTGGTCCGAGCCACATGCCGGTGAGGCCGCACTTGGCGACAAGCTGGAAGTTTCCGGTGGGCGGATCGACCTCAATGACTTCCTCCTCGATGAATTGTTTCTTGAGTTCGGACGCCCACAGGTGGCGGACAGCCTCCTCGCGGGTGAGAAACACGGACTCGTCCAGCTTGCCGCGGAACAAGGGGCCGCGCGGTTCCGGCGCTTCGAACAGGGCGCGGCATCGGCCGCGTTCGGCTAACAGAATCTTGGCCACATCGAAGAGCGGATAGACGCGCGCCACCTGGTGCACTTCCTTGCCGATGAGATGGACGGCATGCGCGTCCGGAATGAGGGTCACCCGGACACCTTCGGCGGGCGGGGCCTCTTCGAAACGCGGAGGACCGGAGTGGCGGTCGTCGCCACGGTCGCGACCACGGAATTTCCCCCCGCTCCGCTCGTCCCTGCCGCGTCCACCGCGTCGGTCGTCATCCCGGTCGCCCCGGCGGGGAGGATGTTCGTCATGGCGGGCCTCTTTCCTTGGCGATGTTTCCTGTTGGCCGCTTCCGGCGGCACGCGCCCACGCTGGGCCGAGCGCAAAACTGGACAGCAGGCTGCTCACGGGGTTGGTTTCAGGTTCGGTCACGGCGCGGACTTTAGAGAGCATTTCGGGAAATGACAAACTCCGCGTTTCGTCATTTTGAGGGGCTTTCGGGAGGGTCGAAAAGCCGGATGACGCGCCCGGTCGCGCCCTCATGGCCGCGGATGAGGGTGGCGGCCGCGATGGTCATTGACGAAGTGTTGTCCGGCTTGAGCGCGGCGCGAATGGCACCGCGCAGGGAGTGCTGATCCGCCGCACGGAGCGCTCCGCCGCAGTCAGCGAGCCGGGTGGCAAGCGGTTCGAAGTTTTCCATGTGCGGGCCGAAAATCACCGGGCGTCCCGCAAGAACGGCCTCGGTGGGATTCTGACCGCCGGTGGAGAGAAAACTTTTGCCGATGACCACCACGTCGGCATGCGCGGTCCAGTCGCGCAGCTCGCCGGTGGAGTCGATCAACAACACATCCGGCCGCTCAATCGCGGTTTGCCGGGCGTCGAAGGTCGAGCGGAGGGCAGATATGAAGCCGGCGTTTTCCAGATCGGCGAATACCTCGTTTCGACGTTCGGCATGCCGGGGAGCGATGGCGATGAGCGCCTCGGGCGCGGCCTCGCGGATGGCGCGGGCGATCCATGCCTCTTCTCCCGCGTGGGTGCTGGCGGCGAGGATCACCGGACTGCGGCCGAAGGCATCCAGGATTTCCTGAAACTCCGGCCTCCGCAGTGGTGTCGCGCCGCCTCCGGGATCGAACTTCAGGCTGCCGGTGTGGTGGATGCGCTCCGGGGCGACGCCGAGATCGCGCCAGATCGTTTCATCCCCGCTTTCCTGAACGGCCACATGGGCGAGTTGTCCGAATAGCGGACGAAGCCATTTCGCGAAGCGACGGTATCGCCGTGCCGAGCGAGGCGACATGCGCGCGTTCACCAGCGATACCGGAATGCCGCGCGCGGTGCATGTCCGAAGCAGATGCGGCCAAGCCTCGCCCTCTATCAGAATGATGCGCGAGGGCTCGAAGCGATCCAGATACCGGCGAACCATCGATGGAAAATCGATCGGCGAGTAGGTGGTGCGCAGACCTTCGAGATTCGCGGCGGTGGCCACCGCATGGCCGGTGGCGGTGCCGGTGGCGATGACAAAAGTCCGCTCCGGATCGCGGACGCGCCACTCGCGCACAAGTTTCAAAGCCAGCATGGTTTCGCCCACGCTCACGGCGTGCAGGTGAACCCCGCCGCAGGGTTCGAACTCCAACTCCTCCCGATAGATCGCGGCCCGCTCGCCCAGCCCCGTGCCCCAGCCGCCGCGGCGCAGCATCCGGATGATCCAGCCCGGAAACGCCGCGAAAAACAGCACGGGAAGCGCCATCCGGTAGATCGACAGTGCGGCGTGCCAGCGCATCCGCCGCAGCGTAGGCACCCGCGTGCCTCGCGTAAAGGCGGATCCGGTCATATTAATTTTACTCAGTTAAATTGGCGGCCTGGTTCAATCTCAGGAGGGTCTGATTCCCCGCCGCTTGCGGCGCATGAGAGGAAAGAAGAATTCCGAATACCCTGCGGCTTGCTGCGGGGATCTTTATTCCCGGTTTATGCAACTTTCTCCGGTCAATGTCCCGCTGCCTCGCTGCGTGACGTTTTTTGATCCGGGCATGGAGTTCCTCCTCCTCCCGGCTCCGTCTTGGCAGGTAGTGGTCCAGCAGCTCAACGATGTCACGGCAGCTCAGCAGGGGAAGGCCCGGTTCGTGTCTTTGTTTTTCCCTCATCATGAACACGGTCGACAGGCAGATCAGCGCCATGTGGTGGTGCCATCCCCGCCACACGCGCACTTGATATTGGGCCATCCCCAACTCGCTCTTCGCCTCGTGGAAGGCATGCTCGATCCAGTAGCGTTGGTTTTGGATGTGGGCGAGTCGTTGGAGGCTCGTTTCCGGCGGGAGGTTCGTCAGGCTGTATTTCATGCCGCCGCTTTCATCCTCTCTGTTCACGTAGAACCCGATTCCCTTGACGCCCTCCCGAAAGGGGAGAGAGACGAATGGTGCGTAGATAAGGTTGATTCCGGGGAATCAGGGCGTGGGCAGGGATCGCTCTCCGAGCGGTCCGGCGGG
>CAZKQK010000164.1:0-10692 GCA_964554865.1 uncultured Luteolibacter sp.
ATGATTTCGATGAGATACTTCCCGCATCCATAAAGACGATCCACGATCAGGAGCGGGCGCTCGGGCAGACTTTCGAGAAGTCTGGCAGAGAGTGTCCACTCGCCCTCACCCTTGAGGCCGACCTCGGCCGCCAGAGGATTGTGCAAATCCAAGCTCCACCAATACACACATCTCCAGTTTCGCATAAGCGGCTTCGAACCTTCTGGATGCCGCCTTGGTCATTTTCGCGAGAATTTGCGGCGTGTTGGTGACGCTCCAGCGCGATCCGTCGATCGCGCAAAGCCGCCACCCCTTGTAGAAACAGCTTTCGTCACGGTTCTCTTCGGCCAATGGCTTCAGGGCGTTCCTCATGAGCCATGCGAATGGCTCGAAGCCCATTCGCTGGCGGCGCCCGGATAGGGAACTGTCCTTGATGCTCACGCCGAAGAGTTGAAGCACATGTTCCGGGAACACGCCGGATCCAAGCATCACATGATAGACAAGCGAAGCGAGCAGCTCCGATGCGCAAAGTTTGGCCTTCGGGCCGCGACCCGGATCCTGTCGCGACACGAATCCGCCCAGGATTGGACCAAACAGATTTTCAAATTTTCCAAGGAAATCAACGCCGCAACCGGATGTTTTTAAAAAGCGCAGGCCGAATTTTTAAGATTTCCCTCCCTAAAGGCATTGGCCTAGCATAACCAACCGGCAGGTTTTCCCGATAAACCGAAAGTCCGGCTCCTGCCACCACGTTTTAACACCGTTCTTTTTGCCATCATGCGCCTGATATCGTTCGCCTTGTTGTGTTTCCACTGTGCCGTCCAGGCGAAGTCCGTGCCTGCTTCGCGGCCGGAATCGGGCCCGGGTTTCCGGATTTCCGAGTGGCGTGAGGCCATCCGGAAAATCGATTTCGACGCCCACAACCGCAACCACCCCGGGCCTTACAACGGCTGGTTTTCCCCGGACAACGACGATTGCGCGACGCGTTACATCATCACCTGGGGGCCGCTTGGCATCCGCACGCTGATGCACGACCATTCGTGGGGGAACCTGCCGGCGTTCCGTCGTGCCTGGCCCACCCGGTTGCAGGACGCGCGGGGGGATTTGCTTTTCGATTGTTTCGAGGTGATCGACGTCATCCCGGGCTCGCCGGCGGACGGGCATTTGCAGAAGGGGGATTTGTTGATCGCGATGGACGGCGGCTTGTTCCGCACCGCGCTCTCGCTGCGCCCGGATCGGCCGCTGTGGAAGCACCAGGGGAGCCGGGCGCTGGAAATCGATGTGGGCGAGCGGCTGGATCTCGCGGAAGGACGCGGGCGGATCTCCTTCGATGTCATCCGGCCGGGCGACTCGGCGGATGTTCCGGTGAGCGCGGGTGGCATCGTCCGCGAGCTGGGTGTTTCCGAGGAGCTTCCCCATGAAAAACGGGAAGTGGAAATCGAGGTGCCGGTCGTGGCCGGGCAGCAGGTATCCGTGACGCTGGAACTCACCCGGGGCGGCAACGGCAGTTGCGGCGCGGAACTCATCGCGCCACGGCTGGAAGGGCCCGGCGGCACATTGGACCTCTCCGCGCAGCGAAGGATTTCCGAGCACACGGGCTGGGGTGCCATCCGCCGCGGCGGAATCACCTACAAGGACAAGGAGGTGGAGGAAGCGCTTTGGTTTCACGCGCCGGGGCATCTCACCTGGGTGGTGCCGCCGGGCTTCAACCGCTTCCGCGCCACCGTCGTCAGCCCCCCGGCGGCGGCGGGTTATAAGGTGAAAACCACCTCGCGCGTCTCACCGCGCGCGCTGCCGCCGCAGCTTGCGGGGCTGCATCGCGTGGTCAATTTCAACATCCCGAAAATCGGCAGCTACGGCCGGGGATTTCCCCATCAGGGTGATGCGAAGTCCCGGGCCGTCGCGGACATGACCGCGGCCTGGCTTGTCGATCACCAGCAGGAGGACGGCTCGTGGAAGCGCAATGTGGGCTACACGCACAACGGCTATGACACCGCTTGGGCCGGGCTGGGATTGCTCGCCCATGCGGATCCCGCCCACGCGGAAAACATCCGCAAGGCGGCGGAATACATCGCGTTCCGTTGTCCGCAGGATGGCTGGGCGGTGCCCAGCTCGGTGATGATTTTGTTTCTCTCCGAATACTGGCTGCGGACGAAGGACGAACGCATCCTCGTGCCGCTGCAAAGCCAGCTCGAACGCCTGCGCGGCGAGATGGTGTACGGGGATTGGAATGGCGGGCACGGCCACAATCCGGGCTATGGCGGCAGCGGCGTTTCCACCGGCGGATCGCACATGGCGCTCGCCTTCGCCGTCGCGAACCTGACGCCTGCGAAGGTGGAGCCCGGATTGATCGACAAGATGCTGGCCCGCGCGCAGGAGCTCGGACCGGATGGATTCATCCCATACGGCCGCAACGTCGGCACCCGTGAATTCGTGCCGAATCTCGATGGCGCGGGCACTTATTCGGGCAGGCACGGGCCGTATCTGATCGCCTCGCACATTCATGGCGGCCCCCGGCTTTTCACGGCGAATTGCCGCGCCATGTACGAAAAAGGCCCGCCGGGCGGCATCGATCAAGGCCACGCGACCGATTCGCTTTCCACCTCATGGGCGCTGCTTGCCTCGGCATCCGCGGATGCGAAAATCCTCGCCCGCCAGATGGAGGCGATGCGTTGGAAGTTCACCATGCTGCGTTGTTGGGACGGCGGCTTCGGATGGAACGCGCAACGGCTGGAATACATGGGCGGGGAAGGACTGCTGCCGCCCTACCTACGGTCCGGAGCGTACTTGATCGCCTACAACGCGACGAAGAAAAACCTCGCGATCACCGGCGCTCCCCAATGGCAGGCGAAGCATTTCCCGGATCTCCCGCCCGTCTGCCATGACGACGCCGTGGCCCTCGGCTACTACCAGCGCAACTGGGGAGTCGCCGCCACGGCATTGGGTGACAAGGCGCCCGCATCGTTGAAATCCGGCCTCGCCAGTCTGCTCAAAATGGGGAAAACGGCGGACACGCATGCCGAGCTCTACGGATTTCTCCGGAAGAACGCCGCCACGGCCGCCCGCGATCTGCTGGCGTTGAGCGATGTGGATGATGTCCTCCGCCATCACCTCGCGGAAATGGTGTTAGGCGTGGATGTGCGCCTGGCGGTGGAACTCGACCGCTCGGACGACCAACCGATTCCCGGCCGCTGGAACGTGCGCCTCGACGCACAGCATCCGCTCGCCGGATGGTGGCAGGGTGCCACGGATGCGGAACGGGCGGCGTGGCGGGCCGGGCCGCCGTTGCCGATGGCGGGCGAGGTCCGGATTTTGAATGTTTCCGGGAAAAACTTCGGCACGCCGCTGCCGATCCAGCCGGACTTCGGCAACCACGGCTTGCACACGCGCGGCGAGAACCTGGTGGTGCCGGACGGCCCGACTCTCGGACCGCTTTCACTCGTCGCCCACATCCGTTACCGCGTGGGAGACATGAGCTTCGACTACAAGCGGCCCATCACCGCGGATGGCTTCGAAGCCGGCAATGGTGAAAAAGGCCGCAAAATCCTCGGCGACCGCGTCGTCTGGGTGCCCGGCCGGCTCGACCAGGATCTCAACGGCTGGAACGGCTCGTTCACGCTGCCGTCCGGCCAGTTCATCGCCGCCGCCACCCAGGGCGTGGCCACCACGGTCGCCCGCCGTCACCAAAGCTGGATCTCGCCGACCGATGGCACGGTGCCGCTGGGCACCCGGGCGGAATTCGGGTTTTCCTCGGGCTGGCAGTTTTTCGAAGCCCGCCTCGCCTCGATCCGCCTTGGCGGTGGATTTCACGAAGCCATTCCCGCCGCCATCCGCGCCGATGGCAAGGAACTCGATCTGGAACCACTGATGGACCATGATCGGGAAACAGGCGTTCCGCTTTCCGCTGATGCCATCGAGATCGAGCTCAAGACTCCCACCGCCGTCCGTGGCGTGGATCTTCGCTTGAAAAGCAACGGCCGCGATCAGCGGATGACCATCCAGGCAAGGACGGGTGGAGATTGGCAGACGGTTTTCGCCGGCCGTCCGGGCGACCGCTCCAGCGCGTTTCCGGCTGTCACCACGGACCGCGTTCGTGTGACGCTGGAACGCGGCCCGGCAAGCCCCGCTGATGAAGCGCTTCAGGAACTCCGCATTTTCCCAGTAATTCCATAATTGCTAGCAGCCTGTCGGACTTGGAACTTATCCCGCATTGCGCCAGATTAAGTAGAGTAGGGAGCAACGGTCGGCGGAGCCGCTTCGTTGCTCCCTACTCTACTATTTAGAAAGCTGCCGGTCGCGCTATCCGAGTCGGAACCGCGTCGGCAGAAGCGCGATGATCGACGAGGTCAGCGACACCATCGGCTGGGATCGCAAGCACGCCATCAAAGCCCTCAACGGTCAGGTGAGTCTGGGTCAGGGGGTGCGAAAACGAGGCTTGAAAGCCATTTACAGCGAGGAGGTGAAGCACGTCATCGTCGAGATCTGGAAGCGAAGCGAACAACCCTGCGGCAAGCTCCTCAAGCCCACTATCCCCCCTCTGGTTGGGCAGCTACGAAAGGTGCCACAGGGCGCACCACCTCACTACGTCGCGCCCGTCGGGGACGGCGTGAATTCGGCTTTCACCATCAGCGGCGGGGTATCCACCACGGATGTTGAAGCCGCCGTGAACGACAGGCCAAAGATTGTCGCGCCGTCTCCCGAGTCCACCATCGAGACGCTTCCCGCGTCCTATCCGATCCTCTTCCACAGCGGAACTGATGTTTGGCTGCTCCTGGCAGGCCACACGGCAGAGGCTTCGATTTTGCTAACCGGAGAGCCGCCCCCTGGCCAGATCGTCAACGGACCGGCTTCATCGTATCCAGCCAGTTCCTCCCTTCCGGCCGGCAATTATGTCTTCGGACTTTCCATTGTCGATCTGGTTCCAGACCTGGCACCCACCGCAAACTTCAACGGGCTCCTTCTCAATCTTTCCTACTGGAACAACTCGATCTACTCGAACGTGTCCTCCGGTGGTGCCTGTCCCAGTTTAGCTTCTTCTCGATGCCCCTTCAGCTTTACGTGTCATTCAGTCCGGAAGCGACCAGCGGGCTCGATGGAGCGGCGGACCTCTATATTGAGGGCGAAAGTCCGGTCGAAATCAGAACTGTTCGGCATGCTGAGTGCTTCGGCGGAGGAAATGCGTGGAAAGTTCCTGCCTTTTGAATGAGGGCCTCGTGGCAGCGGCGTTTTGCCGGGCTGGATTGGACCAGGGCTCGGTATCCGGGCGCGGCGAGCCCTGGCGACTGCCTTTGAGGCAGGTCCCTTGTAGATCTCAGGCTGCGGGTTTTTTGGGAGCCAACAGCGCGATGACTTCATCGAGCCGCGCGTAGCCCATCATGTAGAAGCGGATGAGCTCCATGGCCCGCTTGCCGGGGCGTTTGCCGGTTGGAAGTTGCAACATGAGGGCCGCGATGAGCGCGCTGTAGATCTGGATGTCCACTCCTTCGGGCGACTCCGCCATCAGGCGGCGGCAGCCGAGGATGCTTTTGAGCCACTTGAAAAACAGTTCGATCTGCCAGCGGTAATGATAAATCAGGGCGATCAACTCCGCTTCGATCTCAAGATCGGCGGCTAACAGCAGTTCCTTGCCGTCCACTTCGACTTTGACCACGCGGATGGCATCGCCCTGCCATTTGTCGCCGGGTTTCACCATGCCCTGCCAGGTGACGCCCGCCGCGCGGTCCGCACCCGTTAGGGAAAGCTCCCCCACGATTTCCATGCGCGGATGGTTGCGGATGCGGATGACAAACGAGGCGCCGATCTGGCGCAGTTCGCCGAAAGAACCGTATTCCAGGCCGTAGCAGCGGTCGCCGACGATGGTTTCACCTTTCCTGACGAACTCGCGCAGCGCCTTGCGTTCGCAGGAGTTGCCGGTGGTGATGAGCGCGTCGCCGGGGGCCTGGCGCAGCACGGAGAACTTCAAATGCAGTTTGGCGGCGCGAGGTTCTGCCCGTTGAGCCAGAGCGCGAGCGTGCATGCGTGGCAGGGCGGGCAGCAGGGTGCCGTCCACGAGTTTGAGCTTGTCTGCCAGATGGGCCAGTCGCGCGTCGCCCCACGAGGAGTGGATCTCGCCTGATAGATCGGGAAAGACCTGCCTGAGCAGTTCGGGATCGAAGATGCCTTGCGCCTCGGAGAAGCTGCCAAAGCTCACTTGCCAGCCACAAACTTCTTCTTGGACCCGCTTGAGGCGGCTCACCGGACAAAGACCACGCATGCTCTTGACCACCGGATTGAAAAGGCCGAAAAGCATGAGGCTGAAGTAGTCCTCCTCCAGCAGCAGGCGCTCGGGACCGCCGGGGCGTTTGTCGGGCGGTGGCGGCATCTTCCCGCGCACCTTGGCGAGGCGCTGGCGGAAATCATCCAGCAGTTTCCAACTGCGGAGCTTCTTCTCGTCGATCTTTTCCTTGGCGCGGGCCACACGCGAAGCAGATCAGAAACGGCCTAACAGTACAAGTGACGGTTTTGTCACATTGGATCCCGGCTTTCAGGCAGCGGAAAGCATGCCGAACAGTTCTGAACTCAGTGGTATTCGGTTAACTTGGACTTCTTCGCAACTGACTTATTTTCAGTGATTTCCAAGAAGTCTACCGAAGGTTCGCAAAATGATGCAAGTGGCGGATCGGCAGGGAAACCTGTCGAGTGTGCTTCTGGTTGCGCTTTCATGGGCATCTCTGTGCGTTTCTGGTTTTCCTGCGTGACGCAGGGTGTGCGGTCCTGAACGGTCGTGTTGTGTGAAATCCGTGTGGAATCCGGGGATTCTGTCGCGGATCCGGGGAGGACTTGAAGCCCGGACAAAACCGGTTTGCCGGAAATCCGGTGGCTGGCTTGGCGGGTCGGGTTCTTGTTCATCCGTCACACGTCTGCCAGATCGGCGGGGAGAATCAAGATCGGATTGCCCCGCCGGTGAATCCGCTCCAAGCTCCCCGCATCGCATGGATCGAGTCGCATTCCTTACCGAATTCTTGCCGGAAATCCGACCAGGCAATGCAGCAGGATTTTCCGCGGTTGACCGGGACAGCGCCACGAGGTGGGCAAGGCGTCGGTTCAGTGAGATGTAGGCGAACTTCGCTCGTGAGAAAGGCTTTGAGGAGGGGAATATGAGATCGGGGTTCGGCTTGTTGCCATGAGAGTGCCCGGGTTGTGTTTCCATCGTCATTGCCAGAGAGTGTTCATAGTCGAGAAGCCGAATCTGCTTCGTTTTCCAAATGGGTTGGCACGGCCAATGCCATGGTTGGCGTGTACAGTTCGAGCTGTTGTTCTTCATCACAAGTCCAAGGGAGTTCAATTGTCGACAAGCTGTTCCGGTTTCGTTTTCAATGGGTTGGCATGGTCAACGCTATTGGTTGGCGCGTGGAGTTCACTTCAGATTTTGCCACCCCACTTAGACCAAATTATGCCTGATGCTTTCCAAAATATTATTGCAAAGATAAAAGGCAAAACATTCCGTGCGAAATACCAGAATAAATCACCAATCTCGAATGAATTTGTCATCAAATCTCTAGCTAAGCTGTAGGTGAAAAAGTAAGCGGGGTCTGAAGCGCCGTTCATAGGAATTTGCCCACCCGGCATCATATCCGTCATAGATCCGCCCGCTATGACGGATATGAATGAAGTGATTCTGAAAGCCGACCGGCGCGGGCGTCTGCGCTACAGCCCGGAGCAAAAGCAGGCGCTTGTCGAAGCCTACGAGGCCAGCGGACTGAGTTGCCCGCGCTTCGCCGCGCTGCACGGGGTCAACTACCAGACCTTGGTGTCCTGGCTCAAGAAGCGTCGGCAGGGCGGCGCGGATCACCCGGTCCTGCGCTCGCTGGTACCCGCGGAGTTGGACGGGCCGCCGCCACGCAATGCCGCTGGCACGCCCATGGAAATCCCGCTGCCCTGCGGAGTGAGGCTTGCCGTCCACACGGCTCCCCAGATGGACATGGCCGTCGCCCTGATCCGCGAACTCCAACAACCGCGGCCATGCTGAGCTTCTCCGGCAGCCTCAAGGTCTTTGTCGCTGTGGAACCCTGCGACATGCGCCGCAGTTTCGACGGACTCCACAACGCCGTCACCACCTTGCTTGGCGAGGATCCGAAGAGCGGCGCCCTTTTTGCCTTCACCAACAAACGCCGCTCCCTGCTCAAGATCCTCTACCGGGACGGAAGCGGAATCTGGATTTTGGCAAAACGCCTCGAACGCGGCACCTTCTCCTGGCCCAAACCTTCCGATGTGAGCGACGGCAAACTTCGTCTCAGCTCCACCGCGCCGGCCCTGTTGCTCGATGGCATCGACATGCGCGACGGCTGCCGCAGGGCATGGTATGAGATCGGATGAAAACACATTCACTTATATCATATCACGGGGTGTCATGGCATGTTGATTGCCTTGTGATTTGCCAGCAATGGATGCGGCGAGGGAACAGCACCTGCTTGATGAAATCGCCAGGCGCGATGCCATCATCGAACGCCAGGCCGCCGAGATCCTCGTGCTTCGTCAAATGATCGACGCTCCGACCCGCCGCGTCTTCGGCGTCTCCAGCGAAAAGCCCGATCCGGCGCAGCTCGAACTCATACCCGGCCCCGATGAGGCAAAAAAGCCCGACGCCGCCGCTTCCGCAAACCCCGGACCGGCGGCTGAGATCAGGGATCACAAGAAGCGTCGTCAAAAGACCCGCGCCCCGCGCATCCCCGACCATCTGCCCGTCCGGCGCGAGGAAGTCGTTCCCGTCGAAGTCCAGCTCGAGCCCGCCGCCTTCCGCCGCATCGGCGAGGAAGTGCGCGAACAGCTCGGCTTCAAGCCAGCCGAGTTCTACCGCGTCCAACTCGTGCGGCCCAAATACGTCCGCATCGACAAGCCCGTCATCGCGCCCCTTCCGCCATCCCTGCAGGACCGCTGCATCGCCACCCCCGGACTCATCGCCGAAGTCATCGACAAGCGCTTCGTCTGCCACCTGCCCTACTACCGGCAAGAGGAAATCTTCGCCCGCCTCGGCGTCCACATCCACCGCAAAACCCTCTGCGACCGGACCTTGTTAGCCTCCGACCGGCTCGCCATCATCCACCGCGAAATCCAATACGAACACTGGCGATGTCCCTACCGCCAGATCGACGAAACCCCCATCCGCTATCTTGATCCCGGCACCCGCCTTCGCCAAGGCTGCGGCGGCCAAGCCGGAAAAGCCCAACTCGGCTACCTCCGGAGCTCCAACATCCCCGGCGGCAGCGTCTTCTACCACTGGCATGACGGACGCGACGCCGCAGGCCTCGACGCCCTCTTTGAAAAGCCGGACCCGCAACTCACCGACAAAGCCGTCGAGGAACTCCCCATCATCATCCAATGCGACGGCTACAGCGCCTATCCTTCCTGGGTCAAAGACAAACCCTGGATCAAACTCATGGGCTGCCACGCCCACATGAGGCGCAAGTTCTTCGAAGCCACCGAACAATCCCCGCGCCTCGTCGCCTGGCTCCTCAGACAGATCGCCCACCTCTATCACATCGAGCAAAGGCTGCGTGAAGCCAAAGCCGGCCCCACCATGCGGCAAGCCGTGCGCGCCGCCGAAAGCCGCATCATCCACCAGCGCCTCCACAAGGCCATCACCCTGCTGGCCAAGCGGCGCATCCTCCCCAAGAGCAAACTCGGCAAAGCCATCAAGTATGCCCTTCGCCAGTGGTCACAGCTCGAACCGTATCTCACCGACGGCCGCGTCGAGATCGACAACAACCTCGTCGAAAACGCCATCCATCCCACCAAACTCGGAGCCAAAAACTGGCTCTTCCTCGGCAACGTCAAATCCGGCGAAAAATGCGCCATCCTCCACACCATCGTCGAGAACTGCCGCCGGCTGGGCATCAACACCCGCGAATACCTTGAGGACGTCTTGACCCGCCTGCCCGCCATGAAGGCCAGCGAAGCGGCCGACCTCACCCCGGCCAAGTGGCTCGCGGCCCGCGCCGACAAGGCCGCCCGGCAGGCAGCCTGATCATAGATGTCATAGAAATCGCACACTATGACGGCTATGAATGCTGCGTAGCAAACCCTTATGCACGGTGGTTCAGGCCCCGCTTACGTGAAAAACGTTACAATATATTTTGAAAACACGTAGACATCTTCATCATACTTAAATTGAAATCTTAAAGATGCAGCCATGAGTGTCGCGAAAACCAATAAGGTAAGTATTTCAAATTTCATGTTATTTTGTTATTTGCATTCGCAAAACAACTTTTTCTTTAGCCTTGTTGCAGTACAACCAACCAAATCAGCTTTGCACTTTGCTTGTCGCTTGGTGACTTCCAGATCAATGCCCATTTCACCAGCTGCTAAAATGGATTCCATCACAATCTTGGCGGCGTCACCTGACCTTTCCGCATAAAGGCGGCATGCCGCCCCCAACGCCCCTCTCGGGCACTTGGCCTTGTTGTCGTTGATCTGCTTTTCGATTTCCTGCATTCGGTCATTATATAGTTTTTGAAACACAGCCATCCCACAGACTGGGCATGGCGCGCCCTGAGCCTTGAGTTTGCAAGGCCTCGAGGTCGTTTCTGGGAAATGGCGATTGCGACTTTTTTGAGGGTAATTGATATAATCCGGTATTTATGCGGCGATGCTGTCCCATGGGATCATGTCTTCGCCGGCGCAAAACCCGGCAACCACGCGGTATTGAGCGCTCCGATCACCTTGAATCGCCCGGAT
>CAZKQK010000165.1:0-10627 GCA_964554865.1 uncultured Luteolibacter sp.
CGTGGCGGAATTGGTAGACGCGCTAGATTCAGGTTCTAGTGGGGGCAACCCCGTGGAGGTTCGAGTCCTCTCGCGCGCACCATGTTGGTTTTCAAAGAATTCCGACGCTGGGAAGTCTCGGGGGGGGTTGTGGGGGCGAGTCTGATCCGGTCATTTGGCGGGCGGTTTTCATCATCCGGCGGCACCAATATGGCAAAGCGACGGCTTTCCGCTGAATGGAAACCCTCAGACCGCTGCGGCGGCATCGAGCGCCTCGCGGGTGAGGCGGGTGATTTCGGACCACCTGCCGCCGCTCACGAGGGACTTTTCGACCATCCATGAACCGCCGATGGCGGCGACGACGGGGAGTTTCAGGTAGGACGCGAGATTGCCCGTGGTGATCCCGCCGGTGGGTGTGAACTTCACGCCGGTGTGGGCATAGGGGCCGGCGAGGGACTTGAGCATGTTCACGCCACCGGCCGCCTCGGCGGGGAAGAACTTGAGGAGCTTGCATCCCAGCGAAAGCGCGCGCTCGATCTCGCCGGGGGTCATCACTCCCGGAGAAAAACGGAGTCCCGCCGAATCGGCCGCGGCGATGATTTCGGGATTCAGGCCGGGCGCGAGGCCGAAGACCGCTCCCGCGCCTGCGGCACGGGCGACCTGCTCCTTGTCAAGAAGCGTGCCGGCACCTAACAAAATCTCAGGAAACCGGGCCGCGATGCGCCGGATGGACTCCTCCGCGGCGGCGGTGCGGAATGTGATCTCCATGATGTCCAATCCGCCCGCCAGGAGGGCCTCGGCGAGTGGTTCCGCGTCATCGGCGGAATCGAGGACGACCACGGGAACAATGCGTTTGGCGAGAATGCGTTCGATGATCATGGCTGCTGGAGCGGAGATTGGTTTGTGAATCCGGGCATGAAAAGCAAATCCCATGTGTTCCATGGAAACGGATGACCGTTTCCCGCACCCGTGTGTGATCTTGAGGCGGATTTGTAGTGGCGCATCCCGGAACACTTTGATCGGATGTCGTCCGTCGTGATTGAAATCCTGAAACTCGCCATCAGTCCGGGGGTGCTTCCCCTGACGATCCTGCTTGTGGTGATGGGAGTATTCTGGATGGTCTGCCTGCTGGGGGCTTTCGATCTCGACGTCTTCACCTTCGATGGCGGCGAGGGTGGATTCGATTCCGGCGATGGGAGCCAACTTACGGGCGATTCGTTGCGCTGGCTGATCCGTTATGTGAACGGCGATGTCGTGCCACTGGCGGCTGCCCTGAGCTTCCTGCTGATCTACCAATGGTGCGCGGTGATGCTGGGCCACAGTCTTTATCCTCCAGCAAGCAAGCTTGGCACCATCCTTCTGCTATACGCCGCCGGCTTTCCGCCAGCACTGGTCTGCACCAGTCTCACCACCCGCCTGATGCGACCCTTTTTTTCAACCCTGCATGGGCGCGAGGGCGAGGCGAAACCCGTCGTCGGCCGCAAAGGCAACGTGCGAAGCGGGATCTGTGACGAGCACTCCGGACAGGTGGAACTGGACGACCCCGAGTCACCTCTGCTCGTCAACGCCCGGGTGCCCGCAGGCACATCCCCTATCCCGCGTGGCACCCGTGTGGTGGTGGCCGGCCACGATCCTGACCGCGATTTCTATTTCGTCACACCTCACTCCGAACAACCATGAACACACCAACTGAACTGTTAGCATTCATCGACCTGGCTACCTTGCTCGGCATCATTCTCATCACCGGGGCCATTGTGGGGGCGTTGGTGGTTTTGATATTCGGCGTTTACGCCATGCTTTACCGCAAGGTGAAGAAAGGCACCGCGCTGATCCGCACCGGATTCGGCGGCACCAAGGTGAACTTCAACGGCATGCTTGTTTTCCCGGTCTTCCACCGCTTGGAAACGATGGACATCTCGCTGAAGCGCATCGAGATCGACCGCACCGCGCGCAACGGCCTGATCTGCCGCGACAATATGCGGGCCGACATCAAGGTGGCCTTCTTCGTGCGTGTGAATCACGCCGTGGAGGATTGCCTGCGCGTCGCCCAGGCCGTGGGCTGCGAACGCGCGAGTTCGCAGGACGCCATCCGCGAGTTGTTCGACGCGAAGTTTTCGGAAGCTCTCAAAACCGTCGGCAAGCGCTTCGATTTCATTCAACTCTACGAGGATCGCGACAAGTTCCGCGATGAGATTCTCAAGGTGATCGGCACCGATCTCAACGGCTTCGTGCTCGATGACGCCGCCATTGACTATCTCGAACAGACCCCCGTCGAATCGCTTGATCCGGACAACATCCTGGACTCCGAGGGCATCAAGAAAATCACCGAACTCACCGCCGCCCAGGCCAAGCTCGCCAACCACATCCAGCGGGACAAGGAGAAGGTCATCAAACAACAAGATGTTGAGGCCCGCGAGGCGATTCTCGAACTCGAGCGCCAACTCGCCGAGACCGAGGCCAAGCAGCAGCGCGAGGTCGAAAGCGTCCGCGCCCGCGAGGAGGCGGAAACCATGAAGGTGCGCGAGGAGGAACGCCAGAAGTCCGAGCGCGCCCGCATTTCCGCCGAGGAGGAAATCCAGGTGGCCGAGGAAAACAAGCAGCGCCAGGTGCTCGTCGCCTTGCGCAACAAGGAGCGCACCGATGGAGTCGAGATCGAGCGCGTGAAACGCGACCAACAACTCGAATCCATCGAGCGCGAGCGGCTCACCTCGCTCAAGGACATCGACAAGGAGAAGGCCATCGAAGTCGAGCGCAAGGCCATCCAGGATGTTATCAAGGAGCGCGTGGCGGTCGAGAAACTCGTCGTCATCGAGCAGGAACGCATCAAGGACACCGAGGCGTTCGCCGGAGCCGATCGTCAGAAACAAGTCAAAGTCACATTGGCCGAGGCCGATGCGCAGGAGGAAGTCATCCGCCGCGTCAAGGAAGCGGAGGCAGTGAAACAAGCCGCCGAACTTGCCGCAGACCAACGGGTTTACGAAGAAGTCAAGGCCGCCGAGGCCGCGCGCAAGGCCGCAGAACTGAAGGCGGAGGAGCGCATCGTCACCGCCGAGGCCGAACAAGTGGCCAGCGAGAAGGAAGCCACCGCGAAGAAGATGCTCGCCGAGGCCACCACCAAGGAATCCGCAGCCGTGGGTATCGGCGAGGCCGAGGTCATGCTCGCCAAGGCGGAGGCCACCCTCAAGCAGGGCTCCGCCGAAGCCGAGGTGCAGAAACTCAAGCTCGAAGCCGAGGCCGAAGGCATCCACAAGAAAGCCGAAGCGATGAAACTCTTCGAGGAAGCCGGCCAGGCGCACGAGGAGTTCAAACTCAACCTCGACAAGGAGAAGTCCGTCGAACTCGCCCAGATCCACATCCAGAAGGACATCGCCGAGGCCCAGGCCGCCGTGCTTGGCGAGGCGATGAAGTCCGCGAAGATCGAAATCATCGGCGGGGAAAACCGTTTCTTCGACCAGATCACCTCCGCCATCGCGCGCGGCAAATCGGTGGACCGCCTCGTGGAAAACAGCGAGACCCTGCGCGATGTGAAGGAAACCTTCTTCAATGGCGATCCCGAATACTTCAAGGCCCAGCTCCGCGAGTGGGCCTCGCAATTCGGCCTCACCCCCAACGACGTCCAGGATCTCAGCGTCTCCGCCATCCTCGGAAAACTGTTAGTCGATGCCAGCGGCGACACCCGCCGCAGGCTCCTCACCTTCCTCGGCGCCGCCGACCGCTTCGACCTCGCCGACAAGAAGGCGGCGGAGGTTCTGAAAAGCTAACAGAGGAACCACGGAAGGATTGGAAAAATGGCCCTGGTGACCATACAAGCGGCGTCACGTGCGAACGAACCGGGGAAATTGAACCGCAAGGAACGCAGAGAGCGCAAAAAAACGGGCGTTTTGCGATCTTTGTGGTTGGATCCATGAATCCCGTCTCAAGAACCCATAAGCAATCCCTTCCGTGTATTCCGTGGTCAAAAACACCCATGTCTGAAACTACCCCAACACCAGACCGGCTCGAAGGTGGCGCGTATGAGGTGATCCGCGCCCGGCTGGACCAGCACGCGCGCGCCCTGCGCGAGGGACTGGACAAGCTGAATGCCGAGCGGCTCGCCGTCTTCGGCGGTGTGGAAACCGCGCTGCTCGGCACCGAACGCGTGTCCACCGAGCACAACTGCATCGCCCGGGATCTGGTGACGATCGGCAAACACCGCTTCCTCTTCGGCTACAACATCCAGTTCGGGCTGAAACAGACGACGGACATCGGCGATGTGTTTTCCGCCTACGATTACAACCCGGAAACGCGCACGTTCACCCCGGTTCCGGCCACGGATGTGCTGGACGACGGGCGCTTCGCATCGGACTTCGCGGATCTGTACAAGTATTACCGCGAGACGGTCTTCAAGAAGTTCATGATCATCGGCCCGCATCTCTACATCGCGATGCGGGCGGGCAAGTCGCTCCATGACATCAAGGTGTTCAAGTGGCGGATGGCGGCGGGCCGGCTCGAATACCTCGGCAACCGCTTCGATCACGAATACGCGTTTCCCACGCAGCACGAGTTCGAGTGGACCCGCGCCCACCGCGGCATGCACCGCTCGGGCTTGCATCCGCATATCTCCATCGAGGACCGCGTGTTTGTGGAAACCGTCGGCGGCGACCTCACCGTCAAGATCGAGGACAATACCGAGAACGGCCGCGGCATCTATTCCGAACCCGTCTCGGACAGCGACCAGACTTTGGATGATGCCGAGATTTTCTACTCCTGCGTCGGCTCGCTGATCCTGCTGAAGATCCTGCCTTACCGCGAGACGCTGCACCGCCATCTGGTCTTCAACGAGAAAACCGGCACGGTTCACCGCCTCGATGCCATCGGCGACTCCTGCGTGCTGCTGCCCGACGACCACGGCATCGTTTTCGCCAACGGCTACATGCTGCAAAGCGGTGACGTGAAAACCTTCGATCACGGACTGCTGGACATGCGCTTCGAGCGGCGTGTGCCCTCCTCCAATGGCGAGGATGTGCTATTCGCCTTCTACAACCGCCCGAACGGCGAATACGTCCTGCTGTCCTACAACCGCATCCGGCAGAACGTGGAAAACCCGATCCTCTGCTCGGGTTTCTCGCTGTTTGGAGACGGGCAACTCGTTCTCTTCCGCTCGGACGGCCAGCCGCAGAAACACCACGCGCTGCAAATCTGGCAGACGCCCTATCTCGATGATGAGGCGGCGGTGGCCGGCGCGGCGGACCAAAGCTCCTATCTCTTCAAGATCGGCAATCCGGAACTCGTCCGCGGCATGGCCGAGGCCCGCGAGCTGCTCACCCTGCTGCACAAGGATGATTCCTTCTCCGGGCTTTACATCGACCTGCTGAAACGCTCGGGCGATTTGTTAGACAGTTACTTCTGGCTGGCCCGCGGGGAGTGCGGATCGCTCGCCGCGCCCATCGCCGAAATCAAACGCGCGGCCGAGGCGGCCATCGGCGAGTTCGACAAAGTCCAGCAACTCCGAAAAACCGCCGCGGAAAAGACCACCGCCGTGCGTGATGCGGCGGAAAAGGCGGTCCGCGAGGCACGCACCGCTCTCGGCGACGAACTCAAGCCGTTGGTCCATCATCTCGCCACACTGCGCAAGCTGCGTGGCGAGATCATCGGCCTGCGCGACGTGCGTTACACCGATCCGGCGGTGATCGACGGCCTGGAGCGAGAGGTCGTGGAAACCGGCGACGCCACCTCGCAGCGCACGGTGGATTTCCTGTTGGGAGAGGATTCGCTGAAATCCTACGCCGATGCCATCGAGACGCAGGAGGCCGGGATCGCGCGGATCGCCAAGGTCACCGACGCCGACTCCGTTGCCACAGCACTCGATCAATCGGCCGCCGAGTTGGAAATGCTCATCGAGATCGTCGGCGGGCTCAAGATCGCCGACGCCACGCAAACCACCGCCATCATCGAGCGGATTTCCACGCTTTACGCCAAGCTCAACGGCACCCGCAGCGCCTTGCGCAACAAGCGCAAGGATCTCGCCAAGGACGAGGGCGAGGCACAGTTCGCCGCCCGGATGAAGCTGCTTTCGCAGGCGCTGGCAAACCATCTCGACCTCTGCGACACGCCGGAGAAATGCGACGAAGCCCTCACCCGCCTGATGGTGCAGGTGGAGGAGCTTGAAGGACGCTTCGCGGAGTTCGGCGAATACATCGAGCTGCTCACCGCCCGCCGCGAGGAGATCAACGACGCCTTCGAGGGCCGCCGCACGCAGCTTCTCGAAGCCCGGCAAAAACGCGCCGCAGCCTTGTTCAAATCCGCCGAACGGATCCTCAACGGCGTCCGCAACCGGGTTTCCTCGTTCGGCGAACTGGAGGAAATCCACAGCTACATCGCCGCCGATCCGATGGTCGGCAAGGTGCGCGACATCATCACCCAACTGACCTCGCTCGGCGATCCGGTGAAGGCGGACGACCTCCAGACGCGGCTCAAGACACTGCGCGAGGACAGCGTGCGCCAGCTCAAGGACAAGAAGGATCTGTTCGTCGATGGCAGGAACGTCCTGCGCTTTGGCAAGCACGAGTTCAGCGTGAACACCCAGCCGCTGGAGCTGACCATCATTCCCCACGGCGACGGCATGGCCTTCCATCTGGCGGGCACCAAGTTTTTCGAACCGATCACCGATCCCGGATTCCTCGCCACCAAGCCCGCCTGGGAGCTGGAGGTGCCGAGCGAAAGCCCGTCCGTCTCGCGGGTGGAGTATCTGGCGTGGCGATTTTTGTTAGAGCATGTCCCGGCAGGCGCGCCCTTGCCCGAAGAGGTGCGGGCCTTCATGCAGCCGCGCTACGCCGAGGGTTACACCAAAGG
This sequence comes from uncultured Luteolibacter sp., assembly GCA_964554865.1. Taxonomy (GTDB): domain Bacteria; phylum Verrucomicrobiota; class Verrucomicrobiia; order Verrucomicrobiales; family Akkermansiaceae; genus Luteolibacter. Next base: position 6,811 of record CAZKQK010000165.1, read on the forward strand.
AGTGCACGATGAGGATGCTGCGAAACTCCTGGAGAAACTGCTGCCCATCCACGCCGATGCCGGCTTGCTCGCCCACGGACCGCGGCTCAGGGCGGCGGCGATGTTGTTCTGGGCGGACTGGAGCGATGCCTCAAAGGAAGTGCTTGCCGGCCAGTTCGCGAGTTATGGCAAACGCCGGGGCTTCTTCGCCGAAGGCGGGGACCTGGACAGGCTGAAACTCAAGGCACTGCGCGGCTTCGAGGCATGGCTGAAAGACAGCGGATGTTTCGGCGATCTAACGGAAAGCGAAAACTCCCGCAGGCAGGTGATCGACTACCTCGCCGAGGAACTCTCGGCCGGTGAAACCTTTGTCGTTTCCTCCGCCGCCTCCGAACTGGCCCGCGGATTCGAGCACGCCCTGGTCGCGAAACGCGGCGACAAACCCTTCGCCGATGCGATGGCCGGCCGTCCCGCATCCGTCCGCTTCGAAATCGCCCGCGACTGGCTCGCGGGCTACTCGGCCAGTGGCGACGACGTGCTTTCCACCACTCCGGAAGCGCTGCGGCCCGCCGTGATCGACGAGGGCGCCGCCCACCTCGCCCGCGGCGGATTCGACCAGCGCTCGGTGCGAGCGCTCGATCTCGCCGTCCGCGTGGAGGGACTGCGCTCCAACCACCCGCGCATCGACGGCGGCGCGATGGAACTGCACTACAGCGAGTTTCTCGACCGCCTCGCCCGCCATGAGGAAACCGATGGCCGCGCCTTCCGCGAGTTGTCCGCGATCAAGCACCGCCTGACCGAGGAAAAGCGCGAGCGGATGCGCCTGGACGAATTCAGGCCGAAGGTGATGAGCGCCTTCGTCCGCAACCGCCTCATCGACGAAGTCTATCTTCCGCTCATCGGCGACAATCTTGCCAAGCAACTCGGAACAGCGGGATCAAACACCCGCACCGACCGCATGGGCATGCTGCTGCTCATCTCTCCACCGGGTTATGGCAAGACGACGCTGATGGAATACGTCGCCAACCGCCTCGGGCTGACGCTTGTGAAAATCAACGGTCCGGCGCTCGGGCACAACGTGGTCTCGCTCGATCCCGCCGAAGCGCCGAACGCCGCCGCGCGCGAGGAAATCGTCCGCCTCAACCTCGCGCTGGAGATGGGTGACAACGTGATGCTCTACGTCGATGACATCCAGCACACCAGTTCCGAGTTTCTCCAGAAATTCATCAGCCTGTGCGACGCGCAGCGCCGGATCGAGGGCGTGTGGCACGGCAAGGCGCGAACCTATGATTTGCGCGGACGCAAGGTGGCCGTGGTCATGGCCGGAAACCCCTACACCGAGACCGGCGGCAAGTTCCAGATCCCGGACATGCTCGCCAACCGCGCGGACACCTACAACCTCGGCGACATCCTCGGCGGCCACGAGGACGCCTTCAAATCGAGTTATATCGAAAACTCGCTGACCTCCAACGCCGCGCTGTCCCGCCTGGCAAGCCGTTCGCAAAAAGACGTGCTCTCCATCATCCGCATCGCGCAAACCGGCAGTCGTGAGGGCGTGGACTTCGATGGCAACCACACCCCGGCTGAGATCGACGAAATGGTCGCCGTTACGAAGCACCTGCTGGTTGTCAGGGACACCATCCTGCGCGTGAACCTCGAATACATCCGCAGCGCCGCGCAAGAGGACAACTACCGCACCGAGCCGCCCTTCAAGCTGCAAGGGTCCTACCGCAACATGAACCGCATCGCGGAAAAGGTGCTGCCGCTGATGACACCCGACGAGGTGCGCCGGGTGCTCATGGACCACTACCGCGGCGAGTCCCAGAACCTCACCAAGGCCGCCGAGGCCAACCTGCTGAAGTTCCACGAACTCGAAAACCTCCTCGACGAGGCCATGGCCGCGCGCTGGGACGAGATCAAGCGCGCGTTCAACAAGCACAAGCTGTTAGGCGGCGCCGCCGAGGGCGATCCCGTCGCGCGGGTGGTGGCCCAGCTCACCCAGTTCAACGACGGCCTCGAAGCGATCCGCAATGGCATTGCGGCCGCGGGCGCCACTTATGCCAAACCCCAGACCCTCGGCGAGGAAACCGTGGCGCGGCTGCGGGAGATCATCGAGGGCCTGCGCGCCGTGCCGGTGGAGGTGGACATCAAGGTGATGCCCGTCCAACAGGAGGGCGGGGCCATCGAGAAGGTCGAAAGTTCCGGATCGCCGATCGAGATCAACCCCGAGGTCCGGCAGAACCCGGCGGATGCTCCGTAAAACCGGGGCGCGGAGTTCTTTGCGGATCCTCACTCCCGGCGCAACAGGTGTGCCGAAGATCGAAACAAACGCCTGAGGAGGCACGACCTTGCTGTCGTGCCCGACAATGCCCGGCCAATGTCCAGGCGAATCGACCGGCGGGACTTCCACCCGCGTGGCTTCCGGCTTCCCCGGCGCACACCCGGATTCCGGAGTTGCATATGAAACGTACGCCGGGAAACCACTGGTTGAACCGAGCGCCACCGATAACACCGGGGATTTCTTGTGAACGCGACGTGCCCGCAGGGTGAAATCGGCATGAGGGCCGATTTCATCAGCTGGTTGAGGGAGTTGTGCCCGTAGGTGGTCATGGTGGCGGCGAGTCCGGGTTTTTCTACCTGTTTCGAGGCGATGTTGCCAGCGGGATCGTAAACGTAGTGGTGGCCGCTCTCGGCCACGCCGGAGCCGGCGAGCGGAGTGTGGATGAGGGAGCTGAGCTGCTCGTGCTCCGTGTTTGCAAATGATGCGGTGATTGCCACTTAAATCCAAGGGCACCGAAGAGGACTCCCTTCTAAAATGAAAAGAATCCTCCCTTCCAGTTCACTACATTGAGTTCGATTCTTTGGATAATAAAGTTTTTCCGGTATCTGCGAAATCCTTTATCATTTTTTAGATCCTCGATAGCTTCGCGGGCCTTCTTTCGGGAAGAGAAGAAGCCACACTGCTTCCATGTGGACTCGTCAGCCTCGTCTTTGTAGTGATCGACACTGTAAATATACTTTTTCATTTGGAATTTATATATAACTCTGTGAGCCATTTAACTATTTGGTTGTGTTCACTCTTTGGTCCTCGTTTCCATTTCCCCACTCCATATTTGTCATCTAACCAATCCTTCGCTTGATCTTGAGGTTTCTTATTTGGATCCCTCGGACAACGTTTGGCCCAGTCGGGAGCATCGTCCTTCTTTTCTTTGCCGCTTTTTCTGCTTTGTTTGGCAGCATTAAGCAAATCATCCGACGTGTATGGGCGCTGGGGAATTGTAAAATCATTTTGAACAACGGTGGGCCAATCAGTGCCAGCACCATAATATTCGAAAACCAAGACCACGCCACCTGCCGTCGCGATGGCTACCGCGGCAACGTCCGCCGGCCCAGGAACTGGCGAGTCAGCTTGCGACACGACCGCTGCACCACGGAAAATCCAAGTGCTTGTTGCGACCTCACATAAGCCCAAGGGATCGATTCGAGACAGCGGAGCGTTGCCAACGTATCCATACAAGTTCATTCCACCCGCCTCCCCGATCGGATCGGGAGACAGCCATCTTCCTGACACCGCATCATAGGCCCGATACCATGTCAGGATCAGCTCGGACTTCGCGTGATGGTGGTGGACGGTGTAGCCGACGTCGGACTCGATGGTGCCGGACAGCTTCACCCGCTTGCCCCACATGTTGTAGTCGTAGCGGGTCTGCAGGGTGCCGCCTGCATCGACGAGTTCGCGGACGCTGCCGAGGTGGTCGTGGGTGTAGAAGAGTTTGTTGAGCGGGTGTATCCGGCCATGGAGGTCTATCAAGTTTTCCTCCAGTGCCTGTCCATAGTC
>CAZKQK010000166.1:0-10623 GCA_964554865.1 uncultured Luteolibacter sp.
CACCTCCGAAGTCTATGGCGATCCCGAGGTGCATCCCCAGCCGGAGAGCTACAAGGGCAGTGTGAACCCGATCGGCGTCCGCGCCTGTTACGACGAGGGAAAACGTTGTGCCGAGACCCTGTTCTTCGATTACCACCGCCAGAACGGCGTGGACATCCGGGTGGTGCGCATCTTCAACACCTACGGCCCGCGCATGCTGCCGGACGACGGCCGCGTCGTTTCCAATTTCATCGTTCAGGCGCTCAAGGGCGAGAACCTGACGATCTATGGCGATGGCACCCAGACGCGTTCGTTCTGTTATGTCGACGACCTCATCGAGGGCTTTGTCCGCCTGATGAACCACCCGTCGCTGACCGGCCCGGTGAACATCGGCAATCCCGGTGAATTCACCATGCTCGAACTCGCCGGGATGGTGCTGAAAAAGGTCGGCGGTCCCTCGAAGATCACCCACATGCCGCTGCCCGGCGATGATCCGAAGCAACGCCAGCCGGACATCACGCTCGCCAAGGCCGAACTCGGCTGGCAGCCGGCGGTTTCCCTCGACCAAGGGCTTGATTCCACCATCGCCTATTTCCGGAAACTTCTCGCCGAAGGCTGAAACCCCCGCTCACTCGACCAATCCGTGCCGCATGGCGTAGCGGGTGAGATCCACGTTGGTGGGCAGGCCCATTTTCTCCGAAATCCTCGCGCGGTAGGTGGCCACGGTTTTCTCGCTGAGTCCCAGATCGGCTCCGATTTCCTTGAGCGTCATGCCGTTGGCGATCATCTTGAGCACCTGGAGTTCGCGGTTGGAAAGGGCGTCGTGGGAGGTCTCCTGCATGCCTCCGGCGAGATTGCTGGCGAGGTGCTCGGCCAGGGCGGGGCTGACGTAGCGGCCGCCGGCGAGCACGCGTTTCACGGCGGCGACAAGGGTGTCCGGCGCGCTTTGTTTGGAAACATAACCGGCTGCCCCCAGCTTCAGGGCGCGCACCGCGTAGTCGCGCTCCGAGTGGGCGCTGACGACGAGCACCGGCAGATCCGGCTTCGCCGCGCGGATGTCCTGGATCAGATCCAGACCGCTGCGTCCGGGCATGCCGATGTCCGCGATGACGAGGTTCCACTTGTCTTCCATCGCGCGGCCGAATCCTTCGCGCGCGGTGGCGCATTCGCTGAACTCCAGCCCCTGCATGTGTTCGCAAAGCAGGGAAATCATGCCGCGACGGACGATGGCGTGGTCATCGACGATAAGAATTTTCACAAGGAGAGTGCGAGTGGGGCTTGGGTGGGGGACTCTTCGAGCGGGACGCGCAGCAGGATCTCGGTGCCGTGGCCGTTGCGCGCGCGGAATTCCAAACGGCCGCCCACGCTCGACGCGCGCTCCAGCATGCCGACGAGGCCGAGCGACCCGGGGTTTTCCGCCACAGCGGGATCGATGCCAACTCCGTCGTCACGCACGCGGACCACCAGGAAACCGCCCTCGGTATGGCAATCGGCCTCGACCTTGGTGGCCTTGGCGTGACGGGCGACATTGGTGAGGGACTCCTGGAAGATCCGGAAGGCGGCGGTTTCCACGCCTGTGGGCAGCGGGGCGTCCATCCCCGTCACCCGCAGCAGGCATTGGATTCCGGTCCGTCGTGTGAATTGCGCCGTCTCCTCCTCGATCGCCGAGGCCAGTCCCAGGTGGTCCAGTGCCGCCGGACGCAGGCCGGTGGAAATCCGGCGCACCGAGTCGATCGTCTCGTCCACCAGCGTGGTGGCTTCCACCAAGCCGTCGATCGCGCAGTTCAGCGCCCGGTCGTTGTGTCTTTCCAGTTGGCTTTCGATCAGGCGGAGCTTGAGTTTGAGTCCCGTGAGATGCTGGCCGAGTTCGTCATGGATTTCCCGTGAAATGCGGGTGCGCTCCTCCTCGCGCAAGGTTTGGATGCGGGCCGAAAGGTTGCGGAACAACTCGCTGGAGGCGGTGATTTCCGCCATCCGTTTCTTTTCCGAGCGCCGCCATCCGCCAAACGAGCGGCGGAGCGTGAGATACAGGAGCGCGCCGGTGGTGACCACGAAATTCAGTCCCTTGAACGAATGGAGGAAAACCGTCATCGAGTCGTCCCTGGCCATGCGGTTCAGAAGCATGTCCGAGCCGACGATCCAGGTGCTGGCAAGCAGCATGTATCCACAGACGATGCGCACCTCCGGCCGCGAAAACGGAGCGCCCGGCGCATCATCCGTCCCACCCGGCGGCGCATCGAGCTTGGCCGGTGGCTTGAGATGGGGCAGCGGGCTCACATCAAGGAGGTTAGACCCGTCCGGTGGTCGGGTCGAGATGGGATTTTGAAACCTTTGATGCGCCCGGCATCCCGCCGTATCGTCCATTTTACGGGATGTCGGGGCTTGCATGGCTGCTGATCGCCGCTAGAACCTCCCGGACGACGCAGTGAAAGGTTATTTCCTCAGAAGGCTTCTGCTCATTCCCCCGACTCTCGTGGGAATCACGCTGCTCGTCTTCGCCATTACCCGCTTCGTGCCCGGTGGGCCGGCGGACCGGATGCTCCAGGAGGCGTCAAAGGGCGCGGATCAGGGGGGGAAGCGCTCCACTTCCGGTGGGCAGGCCCAGGGCGGCCTCAGCGAGGAACAGCTTGAGGAACTCGAGGAGCAATACGGACTCAACAAGCCCATCCTCGTCGCCTATTGCCAGTGGCTGGGAATCCTCCCCCGGGAAACCGGAATCTCCAAGGCTCCCTTCGGCGGCAGGGGCGACGAGAAAATCAGCGGCAAGGCTGATGCGGCAAACACCGTGGAGGTCGTTCTTCGCGGTGACGGCCGCACGGTGACGGTGCTGCGGGAAGGCGAGGGGATCCGTTCCGCCGTGTTTTCGGAAACCAGCGGCAACATCGCGGGCGAGGGCTGGCACTTCCGTTTTGAAACCTCGGCCGAACGCCGGGACCGATACCGCCGCCGCAATCCCGGCGCGGACAAGGTGCCGGAATACGCGCCAAGGGCCATTCTCTATCAGACCCGCCTCAGCGGACTGTTTCAGGGCGACCTCGGACGCTCGACATCCTACAACGATCCGGTCCACGAGATGATCCTCCAGCGCATGCCCATCGCGATGTACTTCGGGCTGCTCACCGCATTCATTTCCTACTCCGTCTGCCTGCCGCTCGGCGTGCTCAAGGCCCTCAGGCACCGGACGTTCATCGACTCCGCCAGTTCCGTGCTCATTTTTCTCGGCTATTCCATCCCGGGCTTCGCCCTCGGCGCGATCCTGCTGGTCCATCTCGGCGCGCGCATGAACCTGTTCCCGCTCTTCGGGCTGGTGAGTCCGGATTTCGACCAACTCGACACCTGGGACAAGGCGAGGAACCTCGCCCATCACACCGTGCTGCCCCTGACATGTTATGTCATCGGTTCCTTTGCCACGCTCACCATGCTCACCAAGAACAACCTGATGGACAATCTGGCGGCCGACTATGTGCGCACCGCGGTGTCCAAGGGCGCGAGCTTCCGCAAGGCGGTGTTCGGCCACGCGTTCCGCAACTCGATGATCCCCGTCGCCACCAGCCTGGGCAACCTCGTCACGGTTTTCATCGGCGGCTCGATGCTCATCGAGCGCGTTTTCGACATCCAGGGCTTCGGCCTCCTGCAATTCCAGTCGGTGATCGACCGTGATGTGCCCGTCATCATGGGCACCCTCACCATCGCCGCGTTTCTCATGCTGGTGGGCCACGTGATTTCGGACTTCATTGTGGCCATGGTGGACCCGCGCATCAAATTCGAGTGAACATGCGACTGATCGGAGCGACGGTTTTTCTGCTAGGTGTTCTTGCCGTGACCGGCGAGTTGGCCGGGATCGCCCTTCCCACCGCCCGCTGGTTTTTCGAAACCAGCCGCAAGGTGCCCTGGCTGCACTCGTCTCCCGGCGAGTTCCCGTGGTTCGGCTGGCTGTCGGCAGGGCTCGCGGCGCTTTGCGGGCTTTTTATCCTCGTGCGCTCCTTCACCCGCGGCCCCGCGAACCCGATCACCGAACGGCGCGTCCGCCGCTTCCGGGAAATCAGGCGCGGATATTGCTCGCTGCTCATTCTGGTTTTCCTCGTGTTCCTGGCGATGCTCGATCAGGTCATCGTCGGGAAACACGCGCTGGCCGTCCAATACAAGGATCAGTGGGTTTTTCCCGCGTTTCTGCCGTCGGAGATGAAAAACAAGGACTTTGGCGTCACCACCGGCTCTCCCGAGGCCCCCGTGGACTACCGCAAACTGAAAAGGATCTTCCGCGACAACGGCGAGGGCCGCGTGATCATGCCGCCCATCCCCTATTCCCCCACCGGAGACACCCTGCCTCCCCGCTCCCGCACCCTGGTCGAACGCGAGGGCCTGTATCACGAGTCCGGCAGCCGAAAGCCCTACTTCGGGCTCGCCGCGCGTTACTACGATGTGGACGACGCGAGGATCCGTATCCGCATGACCATGCGCAATGGCAGGTTCTCGGGGCCGGCCGACGGTTGGGACGAGGCGGGAACGCCCGTTTACAGCGCCGAGTACGTGGAAGGCCAACTCGTTTCCGAGCGCTACACCGGGACCGGGTCAAAGGAGGACTTCCTCGCCGCCGCCACAGGCGAGTTGCGCGCCGTCAAATACCATCCCTCTCCGCCCATGCCCGAGGAGGGGAACTGGTTGGGAACCACTTCCCAGGGATACGATGTGCTCGCCTATCTCTACGGCGGACTGCAGGTGAACTTCAAGGCGGCGGTGATCTACCTGCCCGTCGTCTATCTGATAGGCGTCACCATCGGCATGATGATGGGATACCTCGGCGGCTGGTTTGATCTCGCCGTGCAGCGCGTTATCGAGATTTTCTCGAACATGCCCTATCTCTTCGTCGTGATCATTTTCTCGAGTCTGGTTCCGGACCGCTTCAAGGGGCTGCCGGTCATCCTTGCCATCCTCATCGCCTTCGGCTGGATGGGCATGACCTATCTCATGCGCACCGCCGCCTACCGCGACCGGGAGCGCGATTACATCTCCGCCGCCCGCGTGCTCGGCGCGGGCACTCCCCGCATTCTGTTCCGCCATCTCCTGCCGAACACCGTGGCCATCATCGTCACCCTGGTGCCATTCTCCATGTCCGGCCTGGTTTTCGCCCTCACCTCGCTCGATTACCTCGGTTTCGGCCTGCCCCCCGAATACGCCACCTGGGGGCGTCTCCTCGGTGACGGTCTCTCCAACCTCTCCGCGCCGTGGCTCGTCACCTCCACCTTCGTCGTGCTCGTCGGACTCCTGGTCCTCATCACCTTCGTCGGCGAGGCCGTGCGGGAGGCTTTCGATCCGAAAAAGTTCACCTACTACCGATGACCTCAGCTTTCATCCGCAGTCCGATTTCCGCATGCGCCACCATCGTCGCGCTGGCGCTTGCCGGCTGCTCCCGCGATGAAAACGAGTCGCGCAACACATTCGGATACGAGGAGTTTGTCCCCGTTTACAACCGCTACATCGCCGGCTGGCTCGCCGAGCGGAAAACCGAGACCGAACGCGAAATCACCCGGATCACGGACGAACTCGCCACTGCTGACGGGGAAACGGCCACGCGCCTGCAAGGCCAGTTGGATGCGTTGATGAAGGAGCGCGCGAAGTGGGCTTTCCGCGAATCGCTCGGGGACTATCTCAAGACCTCCTCGCCAGCCGATATCCCGCCGGACCTCGTCTGGCAGGATGGCATGGACCAACCCGAGATCGGCGATCCCGCCGCGCGCAAGGGCGGGGTCTTCCGCCGCTACGTCGAGACCTTCCCTCCCACCATCCGGCCTTTCGGAGACAACTCGAACAACTCCTTCCGCGGTGACCTGCACGATGACATCGAGTTGTCGCTCGTGTCCCTGCATCCGGAAACCATGGAACTCATCCCCGGTCTCGCCCGCGAGTGGGCGCTCGCTCCGGACGGACGCACCGTTTACTTCCGCATCGATCCCGAGGCGCGCTACTCGGACGGCAAGCCGGTGCTCGCCCGGCACTTCCAAATGGGCGCCTACATCCGTGTCTCGGATCACGTCGTCAATCCCTATCAGAAACAATACTACCGGGAAAACCTCGCCCAGATCGCCGTCTACGACGATCTCACCCTCTCGGTGTCCGTTCCCGAGGCCAACCTTTTCGCCGCCTCCATCGCTGGTTCCCTGCTGCCCGCCTCGCCGGATTTCTATGCCGAATACGGAGCCGACTACACCGAGCGCTACCAATGGCGCTTTCCACCCACCACCGGCGCATACGAGGTGCTTGGGGACGGCATCGTCAAGGGCGCGTCCATCACCCAGACACGGGTCATGGACTGGTGGGCGCGGGATCGCAAATACTACCGCCACCGTTTCAATCCGGACAAGATCGTGAGCACCGTGGTGCGGGACGAGTCCAAGTCCTTCGAGCTTTTCCGCGCCGGGGAACTCGACACCGCCCTGATCACCCGGCCCGACCTGTGGTATGAGAAATCCGAGATCGATCCGGTTTACAACGGCTACATCGAGCGCGTCACCTTCTACAACCGCTACCCCAAGGTGCCCCGCGGACTCTATCTGAACGTGTCCAAACCCCCGCTCGACAATCTCGATGTCAGGATCGGCATCAGCCACGCGATGAACTGGCAGAAGGTCATCGATGTGATGTTCCGCGGCGACTACCAGCGGCTGAACTCCTTCATGGAGGGATACGTCCGTTTCAGCGATCCCTCGATCCGTGCCAGACCCTACTCGGTGAACCTCGCCCGCGAGGCCTTCCGGAAGGCGGGTTACACCGAGGAGGATCGCGATGGATATCTGAAGAAACCCGGAGGAACCCGCCTGTCCGTGTCCGTCACCTATCCGTCCATCCCGTTGGTGGACCGCATGCTTTCCATCCTGCGCGAGGATGCCAGGGCCTGCGGCCTCGAACTCCGCCTCGATGGCCTTGAGTTCACCGTCGCATACAAGAAGGAGATGCAAAAGCAGCACGAGATCGCCTTCGGCAGTTGGCTGGTGCAGCCGCCGCTCCCGGATTTCTATCAGTATCTCCACTCCAGCACCGCCCGCGACGAGAAGGGGAATCCCAAACTGCAGACCAACAACCTCTTCGTTTGGAGCCGTCCGGACACCGATTCACTCTCCGAAAAGGTCCGCACCGGATCCACCGGGGAAGAGGTCAGGGACGCGGTGTTCAAGCTCCAGCGGATCATGCACGACGAGGCGATCTTCGTCCCCGGATACTCGGTGGATTTCGTCCGCGTCGGCTCCTGGCGCTGGGTGCGCTGGCCGGACAGCGAAAACACCCGCTTCTGCCCGCCCGTGGTTTATGATCCGTATGAGGTGTTTGTCTTCTGGATCGATGAGGATATCCGCGAGGAAACCATCGCCGCGCGGCGCTCCGGCAAGGTCTTCCCCGAATCCAACCGGGTGGTGGACGACTACCGCGAAATGCCCGCCGCCACTCCCGAACCGGCCCCTGCGGAAACCGCTGCGGAACCTGACGAATCATGAACGCCGGCACCGACAACCTGCTGGTGGTGGACAAGCTCATCACCTCCTTCGAAACCGACCGCGGCCTGCTGCGCGCCGTCGACCAGGTGTCCTTCACCGTGCCGGAGGGAAAAACCGTCGGCATCGTGGGCGAATCCGGCTGTGGCAAGAGCGTCACCGCCATGTCCATCATCCGGCTGCTTCCCCAACCCGCGGGCAAGATCCTCGGCGGCCATGTCCTCTTCAAGGGCCGCGACCTCGTGCGCGCCACCGATGCGGAAATGCGCAAGGTGCGCGGTGGCGACATCGGTGTGATATTCCAGGAGCCGATGTCCGCGCTCAATCCCGTGCACCGCATCGGCCGCCAGGTTTCCGAGGTCTTCCGCCTTCACAAGAACCTATCGAAGCGCGATGCATGGAACGCCTCCGTGGAAATGCTCAAACTCGTGCGCATCCCCGCTCCGGAGAAACGCATGAGCGACTACCCGCACCAGTTGTCCGGCGGCATGCGCCAGCGCATCGTCATCGCCCTCGCGCTCGCATGCCGGCCGTCGCTTGTCATCGCGGACGAGCCCACCACCGCGCTCGATGTCACCGTGCAGGCCCAGATTCTCGACCTCATGGGCCGCCTCCAGTCGGAAATGGGCATGTCCCTCATCCTCATCACCCATGACCTCGGAGTCATCGCCGAGACCTGTGACGAAGTGGTCGTGATGTACGCCGGCCGCGTGGTTGAGAAAACCACCGCCACCGAACTCTTCGCCAATCCCCTCCACGCCTACACCAGGGGCCTGCTCGCCTCCATTCCAACTCTGGAAACCCCGTCCAAGTCCGTGCTCAGCACCATTCCCGGCATGGTTGCGTCGCTCGCCGATCACACCCACGGCTGCCGCTTCTGCCAGCGCATGGGCCGCATCACCGCAGGCGGCGTCGGCACCCGCGAACGCCCCGGATTCGCCGAAGTCAGCCCCGGCCACTGGGTGGAGATATGCCCGGAATGTTACAAACCATGAACGAGACCCCGCTGCTGTCGGTCAATGACCTCCGCGTGCATTTCCCCGTGCGCGGCGGCGTGCTGCTGCGCCAAACCGGCTCGGTCAAGGCGGTGGACGGCGTCAGTTTCGATATCCGTCCCGGAGAAACCCTCGGCCTCGTCGGCGAATCCGGCTGTGGCAAGTCCACCCTCGGCAAGGCCATCGTCCGCCTGCTCAAGCCCACCTCCGGCACCATCCGCTTCGGCCCCACCGATATCTCCCATCTCTCGCAGGCCCGGCTCCGCCCCCTTCGCCGCGATTTCCAGATGATCTTCCAGGATCCCGCCGAATCGCTCGATCCGCGCATGAGCGTGCGCTCCATCATCGAGGAACCGCTCGTCATCCACGGCATCGGCACTCGCGCGGAGCGCACAAAGCGCGTGGACGGCCTTCTCGAACGCGTCGGCCTGCCCCTGTCTTCCGCCGAACGCTACTCCTTCGAGTTCTCCGGCGGCCAGCGCCAGCGCATCGGCATCGCCCGTTCCCTCGCGCTCAACCCCAAGCTCATCGTCTGCGACGAGCCCGTCTCCGCCCTCGATGTCTCCATCCAGTCGCAAATCCTCAACCTGCTCGTCGAACTCCAGCGCGACTTCGGCCTTTCCTATCTCTTCATCGCCCACGATCTCTCCGTGGTGAAACACATCAGCGACCGCGTGGCCGTGATGTATCTCGGGAAAATCGTCGAGACCGCCCCGGCGGAAACCATCTACCGCGATCCCCGCCACGCCTACACCAAGGCGCTGCTCTCCGCCATTCCCTCGCACGATCCCAAGGTGCGCCGTGAGAAAATCCTGTTGGAGGGCGATGTGCCTTCGCCCATCGATCCGCCCATGGGCAGCGCCTTCGGCCACCGCACCGGTCATCCGCGCTATCGGGAAACCGTCGGCATGGACCTCTCCCTCGCCGAAATCTCGCCCGGCCACCACGTCGCAGCGGACCCGTGCTGCCTGGAACCCGCCGACATGGAACGGATTCTGAGGGTGAAATCCACAACCGCATCCGCATAGGCGTGTGGGAGATGCGGGCGGGCCGCGTTTTGTCCAAGAGTGCTTCGGTGGTTCTACCCCTCGAATCGCGCAACAGTGTTTCGATCTCCAAATCGAGTGCGCGGCACCAGCGCAACAGCACGACCAGTCCCGGCTGGCTCAATCCTCGCTCGGTGCGGGAAAGGTGGGTGAAATCCACATTCACCATCTTGCTGGGCTTCCTCAGGGTAAGTCCTTTGGCCATTCGTTCGGAATGCGGAACCGCCACGATTCGCCACAGGCGGTCCACATCCGGATCTCCCGAAGGAGAGCCGTCGGCATGTGGTTTGCCTTGATCCGTGGGCAGTGCCCGCTTTGCGCGATTTGTCACCGCTAGAAAATCTCGTCGTTGGATTCGCTGGCAATCAGCTCGGAAAAAGATAATCCCAGGGCATGGCTCCACTTGCGGAGAGGTATCAATCCTGGCTGTGCCAAGCCACGCTCGGCTTTGGACAGGTAGCTGAAATCGTATCCCATCATCTCACTCAGTTGGCGGAGCGAAATTCCACGCGTCTTTCTCTGGCGGACCAACCGACTGACGATTCTCCTCAGAAATTCCACGTCCGGGTCTCCGCCAGGAGCGAAACCGGAGCGTTGAAGATCCGAAAAATCAGACATTCCGCCATCATGCGGATTGGATATTTTTCAAAGGAGGAATTTTTTGCTTGTGGCACAAATGCCACGATGGTTTGATTCGCGCGTTACCACACCAGCCGAACATGCGCTCCAACATCATTCGCAGGACACACCCGGATCCAGTCTCCTTGCGGCCGGGGCTTGCTGGACTTGTTTCGATTCTGGCGATTTTCTGCCTCTTGCCCGCAAGCCACGCCTTTGGTGGGAACTTGGTTGTTCCAAGTGCTCGCATCCCCGGCGAAATCTCCGACGGCGCTCCGTCTCCGCCCGCACCAAAGCCCGCGCTGCCGGATTTCGAGGTGAAAGGCACGGTGGTGTGTGAAATGCATGTCGTCGAGGCGCCGCCGATGTCCGGGCTTCCGCCGGTCGAGGGGACCATCAGGGTGACGGTGAATTTGGTGGAGGATCCGAAACTGCCCGACCCGGCCCCGCCCGCGCCGCCGGACAATCCGCGGGCGGATCCCCGGCTCGCGGAATCCGCGG
>CAZKQK010000167.1:0-10505 GCA_964554865.1 uncultured Luteolibacter sp.
GCAAGGACGGTGCGCGGCGGATGCGCGGGAATGGCGCTGCGGCGGGCGGGGTGTTATGGAGCGCGCGGGATCTGCGGCGCGGGATTTGAATGGTGGCGCTTTCGCGAGCGAATCACGACGCCGGGTGCTTCCAAGGCTCCCGGTAGGTGCGTGCGAGCTTTTGGTTGGCCTCCTCATCGCCGGTGACCTGGTGCCGGGCAGGATCCCATGCCAGGGTGCGATTGAGATCGTCCGACAGATTGGCCAGGATACATGAGGCGCTGGAAATGTGGCCTTGCTCGATATCGGCCACCGGTTTGCCGCGGGTTTCGACGCATTGCAGCCAGTCGCGCATGTGACTGCGGATGGCGGGGGCGACATGCTTTTCCAGTCCGGCTTCGGCGGTGTCTTCCGGGTAGCGGTCGAGTTCCAAAGTCACCTCGCGGCGCACCGGGGAACCATCGCCCTGAGGGATGAATTCGTAGCGTTGGATGCTGAGTTTCAGCGTGCCCTTGTCGCCGTAAAGAATGGCTCCCCATGGGAAATCGCGATCCGGAGCGGAGCCCCAGGTGCGGTGGGTCCACATGGCTGTCAGGTCGGGATACTCGAAGGTGGCGATTTGTGTGTCCGGGACGGTGGCGATGGATTTGGGATCGGTGAAACTTCCGCCAGTGGAACTGAGGCGCAGCGGCCAGCCGAGGTCGAGCATCCAGCGGGCGGTGTCGAGCATGTGGATGCACATGTCGCCGAGGATGCCGTTTCCGTATTCGCGGAACGAGCGCCAGCCGCGCGGATGAATGGCCTTGTTGAACGGGCGCTTGGGAGCGGGGCCGCACCAGAGATCCCAGTCAAGTCCTGGCGGCGGATCGGCGTCGGGCGGATTGCCGCGGGCGCGCATGTGATAATAGCTGAACAACTCGACATGTCCGACGGTGCCGAGTTTTCCGGAATCGACGAACTCGCGTTTCGCCTCGATGAGATGGGGTGTGCTGCGGCGTTGGGTTCCCACCTGCACGACGCGGCCAAGGCGGCGTGCGGCATCGAGAATGGCCCTGCCCTCGGCGACATCGACACTGATGGGTTTCTGGAGATAAACATCCGCTCCGGCCTCCATGGCGGCGATGGCGTTGAGCGCGTGCCAGTGGTCCGGGGTGCCGACGATCACAAGATCGAGATCCTTCTCCGCAAGCATCTCGCGGTAGTCGTTGTGAAGGCGGGGTGTCTCGCGTGACGACTGGCGGCTGGCGACGAGTGCTCCGGCCTGTTCGAGGGCGGGGCGGTCCACATCGCACAGGGCGACGACTTCGACAGGCGCGACTTGCAGCAGGCGGAGCAGGTCGCACTTGCCGTACCAACCGCTGCCTATGAGCCCCACACGTTTTCCCTTGCCTGCTTCAGCGGCGCGGGCTCCGCAGGTCATCCACGAGGCGATGGCCCCCGCGCCAGTGGCCATGAATCCACGTCTTCGCAACATCAGGTTCATGGCGTGGCCATACGCGGGCACCGGAGGGTTTCTTGCGTCTTGCGGGTGGGAATGGGTCCGCTAGGCTGCGGCCGATGAGCGAAGGGAAGGAGCCGTTCGAGCCGACAAAGCGCCAGTGGGCGGGGTTCTGGAGCATGATTGTCCAGCAGACGCAAAACGCCTTCAATGACAAGATGGCGCAGTTCATCCTCGTTCCGCTGGGCGGGGCGGTGGGGTTTTCGGTCGAATCGATCGCCGGGCTGATGATTTCCCTGCCTTTCGTGCTTTTCGCGCCGCTTGCCGGTTGGTTGAGCGACCGGTGTTCGAAACGGACGGTGATTTTTCTATCGGCGGTTCTCCAGTTGTTCGTGCTGGTGTGGATTTGCGGGGCGGTGGCAATGAGGAATCTGCCATTGGCGCTTTGCGGGTTTTTCGGGCTTGCGGTGCAGTCGGCGTTTTTCAGCCCGGCGAAGATGGGCATCAACAAGGAGTTGGTGGGATCCGGGAAACTCGGGTTTGCCACCGCGATCCAGCAGATGACGGCGATGCTCGCGATGCTGGCGGGGCAGATTGTGGCGGGAAAGGTGTATGATGACCGTCTTCGCGCGCTTGGTGCGTCCGGCGACGCGGCGTGGCAGGCCGCGTTCGGGCCGCTGGTTGTTCTAACAGCGGCGGCGGCTCCGGCGCTGCTGCTGGCGTGGCCGATCCCGCCGGTGCCGGCGCAGGGGAGCGGACGGTTTTCCGCGAAGCTTGCGTTCAGCCATTTCGGCGGGCTGCGGTTGCTGTGGTCGGACAGGCCCTTGCGCTGGGCCTCGTTCGGCGTGGCGTTTTTCTGGGGATTCGCGGCATATCTCAACCTTTGGTCGGTGAAAGTGGCGAAGGCGTTGAGCCATGGAGGCGAGGGATTCGGTTCGCTTTCCTCGCTATTCATGGCATCGGCCTCGCTGGGCATGGCCGCGGGATTCGGGTTTGCCTCGTGGCTGTTGCGCCGCTCGGTGAATCTTGGGTGGGTGCCACTGGCCGGGCTGCTGATGACCGGCCTATCGGTCGCGCTGGCACTGGTGCCGGTGGCGCCGCAGGCTTCGTTCCTGCGGTTTGTAACCGCGAATCCCGGCGAGTGGCTTCGCGCGGCAGCGGCGGAGCCTTCGTGTGCCTCGTTTCTGTTGGTTCTGGGCCTGCTGGCCTTTGTCTCTGCCATCTTCCTGGCCCCGCTCAACGCGTGGGTGCAGGACCGTTATCCGGCGGACAAACGGGGCGAGCTTCAGGCGGCGGTGAACCTGCAGGACTGCTTCGCGGGGATAGTCGCGGTGCTGATGATCACTGGTTTGGAAATGGGAGCGGCCGCAGCCGGCGTTGACGCGCTCGCCGCGCTGCGTCCGCACATGCTGCTGGTCGGGCTGCTGTGTCTGGTGGCTTCGGTGCTGATCATCCGTTTGCTGCCCGCCGATTTCATCCGGCTGTTAGGCACCACGCTGGTGCGCGCGGTCTATCAGATCCGCCCGGTCCATGGCGACCGTGTGCCCGCCAGGGGCGGAGTGATGATCCTGCCGAACCATGTGACTTTCGCGGACGCGTTCTACATCGCCACGGCCTGTCGGCGCCCGGTGCGTTTCGTGATGGACGAGGCGTTCACCGCCAGGCGCGCGATCCGGATTTTCACTTCGCTGTTTGAGACGGTGACGATCCGCCGCAACCAACCGCTGGAGGCGATCCGGGTGGTGATCCAGGCGCTGCGGGAGGGGCAGTTGATCTGTTTGTTTCCCGAGGGGCAGCTCACGCGCACCGGAGGGTTGTGCGCGTTGCAGCGCGGCTTCGAACTGATTGCGCGCAAGGCGGGCCATCCGCTGGTGCCGGTATGGTGCGACGGATCGTGGGGATCGGTGTTTTCATTCGAGCGCGGGAGGTTTTTCGGCAAGCGTCCGCGGCGGGAGGTGAAACAACTGGTGTTTGCGTTCGGCGAAGCGCTCGCGCCGAAGGAGGCGACGGTTGAGAGCGTCAGGGACGGGATGCTGCGGGCTTCGGCGGATGCGGTCGGCCGGCGGTTCGCGGGGCAGCGCTGGAGCCATCGTTTGCCGCGTTCCCCGTCCGCCGCCGCAAGGTTTCGCGCGCTTGACGGCGCGTCCCGCCGCCGCGTTTGGACCAACGGCCACCAGATCGGACGCGTCAACGCCATCCCGTGGCATTCGGTGATCCGTGTGCTGCGTGACGATCCTTTGTTAGATCAACTGCCGGCGCTCTTCGGAGCATTCTGCGAGTTGTTCAAGGTGACGGTTCGGACTCACGACATGTTTGACGGCTCGGCGGACGGAGTGTGGGTGGGTGGGGACCAGCTGAGGGGCTTGATCCAGACCTCGCAGGTCACCGCCGGGATCGTTTTTCACGACTTTGGTGAGAAGGCGGTGGTGAAACCCGTCGAGCGGGCCGGCTTGTGCCATTGCCCGGCCTTGGCGCTGGATGGCGTGGTGGTGGCGATGTCGATGCCGCATCCGCCTCCATCCAAGGACAATTTCGAGCCGCAGCACGGGTACAAACCGCACTCGTGGGGGAAGCTGCTTCCCGGCTGGCATGTTGTCCGGGATGCCGGGGGACAGTCGATGCTCTATGGTCCGGCGGCGGCAACCGGAATCGCTCTCCCGGCCGGATGCGGGCTGGATGCCGAGGCTTTCCTGATCGCGGCGACGGTTCGGGGCGGTGCGGATGGGCGGCCCGTGTGATCGGAACCCGGACAGCCCCGGCCCGAATCATGCGATTGGGCGATGATCGTTCTTGGCGCGGGATTTCCGAAGCTTCAGTATCCCGGCCCGCCGCATGACAACTGTTCTTGAAACCATTGATGGAGGCACCCGATATCTGGAGAAGAGGGGTGTCGAGGACGCGCGGCGCAACATGCAGATGCTGGTGGCCAGGCAGCTTGGCTGCACCAGGATGGAGCTTTATCTCCAGTTCGACCGTCCGCTTGAGGAGTCCGCGCTCGCCCCGCTGCGCGAAATGCTCAGGAAGCGCGGCGAGGGCGTGCCTCTCCAGCATTTGTTAGGGTCGGTTGGCTTTCACAAACACGAATTCAAGACCGATGCCCGCGCGCTGATTCCGCGTCCCGAAACCGAGGAACTCGCGGAGTGGGTTCTCTCGTGGGAACTCCCGGGCAGCCAGCGGGTTCTGGACATGGGGTGCGGTTCCGGCGTCATCGGTTTGACGCTGGCGGCGGCGCGACCGGAGTGGGATGTCACACTTGCGGACGTCTCGCCGGAAGCTCTTGAACTGGCACGGGAAAACGCCGCATCCCTGAGACTTGGCCGCGTTTCCCTGGTGGAAAGCGATTTGTTTTCACGAGTGGACGGAGCCTTCGACGTCATCGTGGGGAATCTGCCATATGTGCCGGAGTCCGAGCGTGCCACGATGGCCCGGGAAGTCCTGCATGACCCGGCCTTGGCCTTGTTTGGCGGAGCGGACGGGCTGGATGTGATCCGGCGTTTCGTGGAGCGGGCATTCGGGCATCTGGTTCCCGGCGGTCGGCTGGTGATGGAAATCGGCCATGACCAGGCGGCGGCCGTCCGTTCCCTGCTTGATGCTTGCGGCTTCACCGGGATTGACGTGAAATCCGACCTCTCGGGCATCGCGCGTTTTCCCGTCGCGAGCCGGCCCCTCTGATTTTCCAATCCCATATCTCAACTTCCAAGATGGACAAACTCATCGTTCACGGCGGCGCGGCCCTTCAGGGATCGATCAATATTTCCGGCTCGAAAAACGCCTCGCTGCCGATTCTGGCGGCGGCCATCCTGACTGGCGAGGATTGCATCATCCGCCGGGTGCCCGATGTCTCGGACACCAATTACATGATCCAGATTCTCAGCGCGCTTGGCGCGGATGTGGAACGCTCGTCCGGGACCGTGCGCATCACCTGCGCTGACATATCCGACGAGGCTCCTTACGAGCTTGTGCGCCGGATGCGCGCCTCGATCTGCGTGATGGGGCCCTTGCTCGCCCGAAAAGGCCGCGCCGTGGTTTCACTGCCGGGCGGCTGCGTGATCGGGGACCGCCCGGTGGACCTCCACCTGCGCGGGCTGGAGGCGCTGGGAGCGAAGGTGGAGTTCGAAGGGGGAAACATCATTCTAACAGCCAGGGACGGCTTGCGCGGAGCGGAAACAGACCTGCGGGGAACCCATGGACCCACGGTGCTTGGAACCGACAACGTGATGATGGCCGCCTGTTTGGCGGAGGGGGAGACGGTCATCGAGTCCGCAGCGGCCGAGCCCGAGGTGCTTGATCTCGCGAATTTCCTTAACGCGATGGGAGCGAAGATCAGCGGTGCGGGCACCCGCCGCATCGTCATCGAGGGCGTGAGCGAGTTGAAGGGCGTGGAGCACACCGTGATCCCTGACCGCATAGAGGCTGGCACCTTCATGGCGGCGGCCGCGCTGGCCGGCGACGGGGTGAAGCTGCGCCGCGTGTGTCGCGAACACATGAAGGCGATCACCGCTGCCATCGTGCAGTCCGGCCATCGTGTGGAGTTCAATGAAGCCGGGGATACATGCACTGTTTACCGGGGTGAAGCCCCCGAGGGAGTGGATCTGGTGACGGCTCCGTATCCCGGCTATCCCACCGACATGCAGGCGCAGATGACAGCGTTGCTCGCCACCACGCCGGGAATCAGTGTGATCAAGGACACGATTTTCCCCCAGCGTTTCATGCACTGCGCCGAACTCAAGCGCATGGGTGCGGATATCAAGGTGGACAATGGCACCGCGGTTGTCCGCGGGGTGGAGATGCTTTCCGCAGCACCCGTAATGGCTTCGGACCTGCGCGCTTCCGCCGCGCTGGTGCTCGCCGCGCTAACCGCCAAGGGTTCCACGCAGATCAGCCGACTCTACCACATTGACCGCGGTTACGAGCACATCGACGAGAAACTGCTGCAACTCGGCGCGGATGTGGAGCGGGTGAAGGAGCGGTAGTCCGGCGCACGGGCTTTTGGGCCTTTGAGGAGGCTTGTGTCCACATGCCCGGAACTCGAGGTTATGGTTCCGGATGCACGCTATTCCGGTCGTTTTCCATACTGACGATGGTCCAACCGCCTTTGGGGGACTCATCGGGAGCTTTGGCAAGCCAGCCGTTGTGTGACTTGCGGTCGCAGGCGTATTCGCGCCCCGCATCGTTGTGGGCCGGGCCCGTGAATCGAACGGCATCCGGAAACTCTCCGAACAGGTCCACGGTTCCATCCTTCAGGGAGTCTCGGACGCAGCCCTCCAGCTCCCGGTTTGCGGGAAGCAGCCGGTCCTTGGAAAACAACATCGGCGCTCGCGGTGCGCCCCTTTCCTGTCAATACCACCGGGATCGGCAAGAGCGGAAGCAAGGTCCTCGTCTCGAATCCCTGGCATGGGTGGGAAATTTGCGGAACCCCCAATCCTGGCAACACGCATTGACGCCCGCCCTCCGGGCGTCCAACCTCCCGCCCTATGTCGAACGCACCGCTGGTGGGAATCATCATGGGAAGTGACTCGGACTGGCCGACTATGGAACACGCGGGCAGGACGCTGCGCGACTTCGGAGTGGCGTGGGAGGCCGAGGTGGTCAGCGCGCACCGCACTCCGGACAAACTGTTTTCCTATGCCGCGGCCGCACGCGGCCGGGGCTTGAAGTGTGTCATCGCCGGGGCCGGCGGGGCCGCCCATCTGCCGGGCATGGCCGCCGCCATCACCGATCTGCCGGTGCTCGGCGTCCCCGTCGAATCGAAAGCCCTCAAGGGAGTGGACTCGCTGCTTTCAATCGTCCAGATGCCGGCCGGGATTCCCACCGCCACCTTTGCCATTGGCAGGGCCGGAGCGGTGAATGCGGCGCTTTTCGCCGTGGCGATGCTAGCCAATGAAAACCCGGAGCTTGCCGCCAGACTCGCCGATTTCCGCGCGAAGCAGAACGCCAAGGTAAAAGCCGTCGAGCTTCCGCCGCTGGATCCCATTGACTGAACCGATGCCGCAAGCACCCCATCCCATCCACCCGCCGCACTGCGTGCTGGGCGTGATCGGCGGCGGCCAACTCGGCCGCATGCTCGCCCTGGCCGCCCGCCGCATGGGCGTGCGGACCGCCATCTGGACCGGCGGACTCGAAGCCCCCGCCGTGGAGGTGGCTGATGAGGTGATCGACCTGCCATTCGACGATCCGCGGGCGCTCGCCCACTTCCGCGAGGTGGCCACCGTGGCGACGGTCGAGTTTGAAAACATCCCCCATGAAACCCTGCTCGCCGCGGCGGAGCATGTGCCGCTGTATCCTTCGCCCTTCGCCATCTCCATCTGCCAGAACCGCGAGCGGGAGAAGAAGTTCTTGTCGGAAAACGGGATCCCCTGCGCGTGGTTCCGCGTGGTTTCGACGGCGGACGAACTCTCCGCCGCGATGAGTGAACTCGCGGGACCGGGTGTGCTCAAGACGGCGGACTTCGGCTATGACGGCCGCGGGCAGATCAAGCTGGAGGGAAACGAGGACGCGGCCGATGTCTGGAAATCATTCAACGCGCCGCGCGGCGTGCTGGAAGCGTGGGTGTCATTCGAGCGCGAGATTTCGGTGATGGTTGCCCGGGGCGCGGACGGTTCCTGTGTTTGTTATGATCCTGCGGAAAACCGCCACCGCGGCCATATTCTCGATATCTCCATCGTGCCCGCGCGCATTCCGGGCGAGGTGGCGGAGCGCGCCACCGCCATCGCCACCCGCGTCGCCGGGGCGCTCGGCTACCGCGGCATCATGGGCGTTGAGTTTTTCCTCGGACCGGATGGTTCGCTGCTAGTCAATGAAGTGGCTCCGCGTCCGCATAACTCCGGCCATCACACGCTGGATGCCTGCGAAACCTCGCAGTTCGAACAACAGCTCCGCATGGTGCTCGGCCTGCCCGCCGGATCGCCCCGGCTGCACACGCCGGTGGCGATGCTGAATCTGTTAGGTGACATGTGGCCGGAGGAAACCACGCCGCCGGACTGGACCCCGTTGTTCGCGGACGGTCGCGCGTTTCTCCACCTCTACGGCAAACACCACGCCCGCGGCCGCCGCAAGATGGGGCATGCCAACATCCTCGGTGCCAGCGCCGGCGACGCGCTGGCTCGCGCCGAGTCGCTCAAGGCGGGTTGGCTGGAAGAAGCGGGCGGACGCGGTCCCGGCCATTGAAATCCGGTCATTTTCGACAAGATCCTTGATGTCTGCCCGGACTTGGACTTGGGTTCCCGCGATGATCGACCTTCGGATTCTCCCCATCGCCTGCGCATTCGGTTTCACGTCGGCCGCGACCGCGGATTCCCCTTGGCGCGATCTTTTCAACGGCCGCGATCTGGAGGGGTGGACGGTGTTGCTGGACGGGAAAGCGACTGGCGGGGATCCGGACCGTCTCGTGCAGGCGCGCGACGGAACGATCCACATGTATCGCGAAAGCGATCCGGCCGCGACCGTTCCATTTGGCGTGATCACCCATGCGGATACGTTTTCCCGTTTCCATCTGACATTGGAATACCGCTGGCTGGAAAAGCGTTTCGCTCCGAGAAAGGACGCGTTGCGGGACGCCGGGGTGCTTTACCATGTGGCGGCTGCGGACAAAATCTGGCCGGACTCGCTGGAGTATCAGATCCAGGAGGGTGACACCGCCGACATTGTCTTGCTGCAGCGGCATGCCACGTCCTGGCTGCACCCGCGTCCGAACGAGGCCCCGCCGGGCCAGGGGGATCCTGGTTTGCTCCCCGAGCAGGGTGGCGTGGTGGCGGTGAGTCGCACGGGATTCCGCTATTTCGGCCGCTTTCCCGAATACGACCACCCAACCGATTGGAATCAGGTGGAAATGATCGTCCATGCCGACGAATCGGCGGAACATCGTCTGAATGGCCATGTCCGTTCCCGGTTGTCCGGCTTCAGGATGCCGGACGGCACGCCCCTTTCCTCGGGGAAAATCTGCCTGCAACTCGAGGGGGCGGAAATCCAATACCGGAATGTCAGGATCCGCTCCCTGGAGGAACCCCTGCGTGCCGACCGGACCCATGTCGCTCTAAGCGCGGTGGCGAACACTCCGGCGCGGACCGTCACGCTGATGGTGAGGAACCCGCTTGACCGCCCGCTGCCAGCGGCCCTTTCCATCGAGGGAGCCGATGCCGCGGCATTTCGCGCCACCGCGCCGGGCGCGGAAATCGCAGCGGGGGGCTCGATGCCGGTGACGGTGGGATTCCGCCCGCTGCGCGGACTGGGCAGATACTCGGCGGGCCTGCGCGTGGGGACGCCTGAAGAGGGGGTTTTCATCGTTTTGCAGGGAACGGGTCTTGCCGCGTTTGAGGGGAAAAACGAGCCGCCGCTGCAGGACATCGTCCACGCGCTTGGCATGCCACTGGATGTCGGTGGCACGAAGCTCCAACTCGATACCAGGGCGGATGTGATTGGCGGCAGCCGCGATGTCCGCTATTTCACCCGCGCATCCGCAGGCAAAGTGCGCATCACGCCGCTCGCCCGCTTTTCCCCTCCGGGGGCGACTCCCTTCGGAATCGTGAAAAAGGGATCCGTGGAACTCATCGAACTTGGCAGGCTTGCGACCTCGGACGAGATCCCGGATGCTCACCAGTCGTTGCTGCCGCCGCTGGTTGGTGGGGCGGAGTCGGTGGAATTTGATGCGCCGGACGCCGGTTTCGCGCTGTATCTCGACGCCCATCAATATGTGTCGTTTACCGACCCCAAACTACCCACCAAAGCCGGAATCTCCCGAACCGCACGGGTTTATCCGGTATCCGGTTTCGCCGGCCGCCTGATGCGGGACGCGTGGCTGGTCGGTTTCGAGGAGGCCGCCAACGGCGACTATCAGGACGCCGTTTTCCTGTTGGAAAACGCCAACCCCGCCCCCTGAATCGCCTGAATCTCAGGAGGGTCTGATTCCCCGCCGCTTGCGGCGCATGAGAGGAAAGAAGAATTCCGAATACCCCGCGGCTTGCCGCGGGGATCTTTAGAATAATAAAAAGAGACAGAAATTATTTATTTCCGCTTGCGGTGGTGGCGGCGGAGGGATAGGGGTGGGGCATGGCACGCGCGCGATGGATTGTTCCCTGGGCGGATTCGGAGA
>CAZKQK010000168.1:0-10293 GCA_964554865.1 uncultured Luteolibacter sp.
AGAGCCGTCCCTGCCTCAGTCTTGCGAAATTCGGCTTATCTACGCGCCATTCGGGACAGGCTCAATCGTTGGGGACGTGGGGCTCGAAGGTCATGGCGCGCTCGTGCTCGCGGGCCTTGGCGGCCTTGCGGGCCTGTTGGTGGAAATGCTCCTGGGCGCGGAAGGCCTTTTGCCCCTTGGCGCGGGTGATGCG
The DNA here is from genome assembly GCA_964554865.1 of uncultured Luteolibacter sp. Lineage (GTDB taxonomy): Bacteria > Verrucomicrobiota > Verrucomicrobiia > Verrucomicrobiales > Akkermansiaceae > Luteolibacter. The sequence continues at coordinate 194 of CAZKQK010000168.1, forward strand.
CTGGAAGGTGCCGTCCGGCAGGATGCGCGATGCCTGGGTGTTGTCCTGGAAAAACGCGTCGATGATGCGGATGAGCCGGCGTTTCAGCGCGTTGTCCTCGATGGGGATCATCAGTTCCACGCGCTTTTCGAGGTTGCGGGTCATCCAGTCGGCGGAGGAAATGAAAACCTCCGCATCGCCGCCGTGGTGGAAGTGGAAGATGCGGGCGTGTTCGAGGAAGCGGTCGATGACGGAAATGACCTCGATGTTTTTCGAGTGGCGCGCGTCGCCGGGCTTGAGACAGCAGATGCCGCGGATGTTGAGTTTGACTTCCACGCCCGCGCGGGACGCCTGATAGAGCGCGGCGATGATTTCGGGATCCTGGAGGGAGTTCACTTTCGCGGTGATGCGTGCGGGGAGTCCCTGTTTGGCGCGCTCGGCCTCGCCGGTGATGAGTTCGAGCAGGCGCGGCTTCATCGCGGTGGGCGCGGGGATGAGGCGTTGGAAGCGGACGAGCTTGGAGCGGCCGGAGACGGCGTTGAAGAAAAGCGAGGCGTCGTTGCCAAACTCCGGTTTGCAGGTGAGATAGGAGATGTCCGTGTAGAGTCTGGAGGTGGTCTCGTTGTAGTTGCCGGTGCCGAGGTGGACGTAGCGGCGGAGGTGGCCGGATTCGCGGCGCACGATCATACAGATCTTGGCGTGGGTTTTGAGCCCCTTCACGCCATAGACAATCTGCGCTCCGGCGCACTGGAGTTCGTCCGCGCGGTCAAGATTGCGGGCTTCGTCGAAGCGGGCCTTGAGTTCGACGAGCGCGGTGACGTGCTTGCCGTTTTCCGCCGCCTTGATCAGGGCGTCGATGATCCGCGATTTCCTGGCCGTGCGATAGAGCACCTGCTTGATGGCGATGACATCGGGATCCTCCGCGGCCTCCTCAATCAGGCGGAGCACCGGCTCGAAGGACTCGTAAGGATGGAAAAGCATGATATCCCCGGAGGCGATGGTTTCGAACATCGTGGTTCCGGGAGCAACGGACGGCGAGTTCTGCGCGGGCCAATCGGCATCGCGGAGGTGATCGAAGTCCGGCAGGGAAGCCAGATCCATGAAAGCGGCCAGACCGGGCGGTCCGTCCACGCGGTAGAGTTCCTGACTGCCCGCGCCGGTGACCTCCTGTATCATGCGGGCGAGATCGCGCGGCGCGTCGGCGCGGAGTTCGAGGCGCACGGTGTCCGAGAAACGCCGGGCCGTGAGCATGTTCTCCATCTCATCGGCGAGGTCGGTGGAATCCTCGTCACGCACGGCGATGTCGCCATTGCGGGTGACGCGGAAGACGCTGGTGGCGGTGACGCTTTCCCCCGGAAAAAACAGGCCCGCGTGGGTGGAAACAAGATCCTCGATGAGCATGAAGCCGTGGGAACCCTCGGTGTGTGGCACTGGCACGCGGCGGCCGATGCTGTCCGGAATGGGAATCAGCGCGTGGCGGGTGGCTCCGGTCTCGGGATCCGACAGGCGGCACGCGACGACGACCTGCAACGCGGCGACAACCGGAGGCGTCTCGCCGGGTTCCACCGCGAGCGGCGTGAGCAGCGGAAAAACAAGATCCTCGAAAGTGGCGGCGATCTGGGCGGCTTGCTCGGTACCGAGGTCGGACGGGGACATCAGGCGAATGCCCGCTTTTGCCAGCGCCGGCACAAGTGTCTGGCCGAGAAGCCGGTATTGTTCCTCCTTCATCCGCAGGATGCGCTGGCGCAGCACCGCGAGGTTGCGGGTGGGTGTGAGGCCGGAAGGATCGGTTTTCTTCAGACCGCTGTGCCGCAGAAGCATGAGCCCGCCGACGCGGACCTGGAAGAATTCATCGAGGTTGGAAGCGGTGATGGCCAGGAACTTGACGCGCTCGAGCAGCGGCAGGTCGTCGCGCAGCGCCTCGTTGAGAACGCGCTGGTTGAACTCCAGCCAGGAGAGTTCTCGATTGATATGGGGGAGGGACATGTGGACCGGATGATGGGAAAACGGGAGAAGGGCGCGGCGATGTCCCGACCAAGCGGTGCCTGCCCGCCGATGGCGAGTCCAGGCCTCAGTGGGTCATCGGGTTTTCGCCGGAGGCGTCGCCAAGGTGCGAGAGGTTGGCGGGCAGGAAGCGCTTGAAGCGTGTCTTGTCGATGGCCTTCATGTAGGCTTCCTGCGGCGAGATCATGCCCTCGCGGAGCTTGCTCCAGATGGACTCGTCCATGAACTGCATGCCATCGCCCTTGCCGCCGGTGATGACGTCATAGAGTTTCTGGGTAGCGCCTTCGCGGATGATGGCGGAAACGGCGGGGGTGGCGAACATGATCTCGTGCACGGCGGTCCGGCCGGGCTTGTCCACGCGCTTGCAGAGAAGCTGGGCGACCACGCCGCGCAGCGAGGCGGCAAGCATGGTGCGGACCTGCGACTGTTGGTCGGACGGGAACACGTCGATGATCCGGTCAACCGTCTTGCGGGCGTTGTTGGTGTGCAGGGTGCCGAAGACGAGCAGGCCGGTCTCGGCGGCGGTGAGGGCCAGCGAGATGGTTTCAAGGTCGCGCATCTCACCGACGAGCACGATGTCCGCGTCCTCACGCAGCGCGGCGCGCAGGCCGTCCGCGAAGGAGGGAGTCTGGATGGGAACCTCGCGCTGGGTGATGATCGAGCGCTTGTTGCGGTGTACGAACTCGATGGGCTCCTCGACGGTGATGATGTGGCGGTTGTAGTTGATATTGATGTAGTCCAGCAGCGCGGCGAGCGTGGTGGACTTGCCGGAGCCGGTGGGACCGGTGACGAGCACGAGCCCGGAGCGCATGCGGCCGAACTCCTTGACGACATCGGGCACGCCCAGGGCTTCCAGCGCCGCGATCTCGGTGGGGATCAGCCGGAACACCGCGCCAAGTCCGTTCTGCTGTTTGAGATAGTTGCAGCGGAAGCGGGATGCCTCGTCCATTTCATAGGCGAAGTCCAGGTCTCCCAGCTCAAGGTAGCGTTGGAAGGCGCGGGGATCGCAAATCTCCGCGAGCAGGTCCTTGAAACTTTCCCCCAGAAGAACCTCCTGGTCGGGGATGGCGATCACCGCGCCGTGAACGCGGATCTTCGGAGGCTGGCCCTCCGACAGGTGGAGGTCCGAGCCTTTGTTGGCGATGAGATAACGGAAGAGTTCGTCGATGCGGGCCATGGAATTGGAAAATCTGAATTTAAAATTCTTAATTCGAAACGAAGAGGGCGACGGGGTTGATGAATTCTTTTGTTCCGAATTTCATGCTTGGTGTTTCGTGCTTCGCCGGATCCCGATCACGACTGGAAAAACGCCTTCATCTGGGCTTTGTCGTCGGCGCGGAACAGTGCCTCCTCGCGAGAGATGGCACCTTGCACGTAGAGGGTGCGCAGGGATTCGTCCATGGTGATCATGCCGACGTTTTTGCCGGTCTGCATGACGCCCGGCAGCATGAAGGTTTTTCCTTCCCGGATGCAGTTTGCAACAGCCGCGGTGTTGACGAGCAGTTCGAGCGCCATGACCCGGCCGGTGCCGTCGATCCTGGGCACGAGCTGCTGGGAAAGGATGCCGCGCAGGGATTCGGAAACCATGATGCGGATCTGGTCCCGCTGGTCGGTGGGGAAAACGTCCAGCACCCGGTCGAGGGTGCGGGGCGCGTTGCCGGTGTGCAGCGTGCCAAGAACCAAGTGTCCGGTTTCCGCTGCTGTGAGGGCGAGCTGGATGGTCTCGAGGTCGCGCATTTCACCGACCATGATGACGTCCGGATCTTCCCGCAGCGCGCCGCGCAGGGCCTTGGCGAAGGAATCGGTGTGGAGGTGGACCTCGCGCTGGTTGACGTGGCAGCCCTTGGACTCGAAGACGTATTCGATGGGGTCCTCTAGGGTGAGGATGTGGTCCTCGCGGTCGCGGTTGATGAAGTCCACGAGCGCGGCAAGCGTGGTGGACTTGCCGGAGCCGACGGAGCCGGTCACAAGGATGAGCCCGTTCTGGTAGCGGGTGAGGGGGATGATGTGTTCGAGCGGCAGTCCGATGTCCTCAATGGAGCGGATCTTGGTGTTGATGATCCGGAAGACCATGTCATAGCCGAGGCGCTGCTTGACGACGGAAGCGCGGTAACGGCCGTTTTCGGAGGCGTAGGCGAAGTCCACGTCGCCCTTTTCCTGAAGGCGGTCCCATTCCTTCCGGGTGAGGAAGGACTGCGCGAGTTTTTCGGTTTCCTCGGGTTTCAGCGGATCGTGATCCTCCCAGATGGGTTGCAACTGGCCGAAGCGCCGCCAGGCGGGCGGATAGGCGGTGGCGAGATGGATGTCGGAGCAATCATACTCGCGACCGAGGTGGAGGTATTGGTCAACGTGGTCGAGAACCTTGTGGGTGGACATGGGGTGAAATCAGGAAGGATTCGGGTTTGCGGGAATGGTCTTTCCGATGGAGGCCGGCGGAGCGGCGGGTGATGCGGCGAGCCAGCGTTTTGCCTGATCGGCGAGCCAGACTTTCGCCAGCGGGCGGGCGGCGGTCAAGGTGAGACCTAGCAGAGTGGCGGGAATTCCGCGGCGTTTCGCCCGTGGCGGGGATGGGCGTCGGCGGAAGATGAAACTGGCGGCCAGACCGGTGGCCGCGGAGCCGAAAAGCCAGGTGGTGGGGCTTTGCCGGAGCGAGTCGCGCACCCGTGCCGGCACGTCCAGCTTGCGGCGCAGGTCGAGCAATTCAGCGCCGAGGAACTCACGCGATTGGCCGCCGAGGCTGATGAGTTTCAGGATTTCCGGGGATTCTGGAGATTTTCGAGCCATAGGCGGTCTTTCTGGAACTCGTTGCGCGTATGGGGAAACGCGGGTGGAGCGGGGCGGAACAGGGCGCGGGCGGCGATGGCCGCGACGATCAGGTGTGCGAGGGCTGCTCCCAGCGCAACGAAATGCCACGGCCAGCCGGTGGCGCGGGCAAGCATGGCAATCCCGGCGGCAAGCAACAGCGTCCATGCGAAAAACACGCAGATGACAGCCAGCAGCCCCATCGCGGCACGAACGCCGAGGGAGCGGGCCGTGTCCGCAGCCTCAATCCGGACGAGTGCGGAGCGCGACGCGATCAGCGCGGCGAGCGCCTCCCGCCAATTGGCGGGAGGCCTCTGGAATGGATCGGGTGGTCCCGCAGCGTCCGGCTGCGGATTTCCGTTATCGTTTCCGGGATTCATGGGTCGGCTCCGGCCCGCGCCGGTTTGTCGGGGCGGACGGGTGGTCGATGGATGTGGTCCGCAGTCAGCGGCGAACGATCAGTCCGATGAGGAAACCCAGGCCGAGGGCGCTGATGACGCACTTGGTGGGATTCTGGCGGATGTAGTCTTCGGCGGTGATGTGGAGTTCCTTGGCCCGGACGCGGGTGTCCTGCCATTGCTCGGTGGCGGTTTCCTTGAAGTGCTGCGCCTTCTCTGCGGCGGCGGACTTCAGGGCGGCGGCTTTTTCGGTGGCGGTTTCCTTGAAGTGCTGGGCGGACTCGACGGCGCGATCCTTGATGGCGGATGCCTTGGATTCCGCGGTGTGGACGAAATCGCGGGCCTTTTCGCCGGCTGCGGTGCGGAGGTCGTTGGCGGCTTGGGCGATGGATGGGCCGGTGGGCGCGGCAGTGAATCCGCCTTCCGGATCAAGGTCGTCAGTGGTGGAGAATGGATTGGACATGGCTTGGTTGATGTTTGCGACAGACCTGAATGGCCGGTCTTGTTGGAGGGAGAGTTGCATGTCCGGACCGAAGGCGCAAGGAGCGACTTCCGGTGACCGGGGTGTGATGGGAATTGCCCGGAGCCCCCATGCCGGTACATGATCGGCATCGTGACCGAGAAACCGGGGATTCCGTGGCTGGAAACGGCCTCAAAGCGCTCGAAGTGGCTGGTGGGCGTGTCCGGCGGCGCGGACTCCGCGGCCTTGCTGCGTCTGCTGGTGGAGTCCGGGTTTTCCAATCTCGTCGCATGCCACCTCAACCACGGGCTGCGCGGGCGTGAATCCGCGGCGGACGCCCGATTCGTTGCGGCGCTCGCACGCCGTTTGCGGGTGGCCTGCGAAGTTTCCCGGACCAGCGTGCCGCGCGTGATGAGGGAAACCGGAGCCTCCATGGAAACCGCCGCGCGCGAGGCAAGGTTGGCGTTTTTCGCCGGGTGTGCGCGAAAACACCGCTGCAGGCGCGTGCTGCTGGCTCATCATGCCGACGATCAGGCGGAAACAGTGCTGTGGAACCTGCTCCGTGGTTCGCGGGGACTTCGGGGGATGGCGGAGGAGCAAACGATTCGTGTGGACGGCATCACGCTGACTTTGATTCGCCCGCTGTTGAATTGCAGGCGGGCCGCGCTTTCCGGCTGGATGGCCGCGAACGGTCACCGGTGGCGTGAGGACGCGTCCAACGCTGAACCGGTAGCGATCCGCAACCGCATCCGCAACGAGGTTTTCCCGCTGCTGGAGGAGATCGCGCTGCGCGATCCGGTCCCGCCGATTCTCCGGGCATGGGCCGATTCCCGGGGCTTCGCCGCGCTCGAATCCGAGCTTCTGGCGATGGCGGATCTGGAGGATCCGTCCGGCAGAATCCACCTGCCGTCCCTTCGCCGCCTGCCATCCGGGCCGAGACTCACCGTTCTCAGAAATTATCTGGAGAAACGGGGAGTCCGCGTGATCGACCGCGCGCTTCTGGAACGCTGTGACGCGCTGTCTTCCGCGGATGCGGCTCCGGCCGTGAACCTGCCGGGTGGCAAGCGGCTCCGCAGGACGGCCGGTCGCCTATGGATGGAGGGGTGACTCCGGCTTCCCGCCACCGGGCCAGATTTTCTCGAAGTCATTCGGCGGCCGCTCGGCCTGGCGGATCAGCGCGTCGGCCGTGAGTGCGGTCCATGGATTGATATCGCCGCCCAGGCACTCGATGGCCTGTGCGGTCCAGACATTGCATACGCGCGGGACGAAATACGAATGGCGTCCTTCGATCTGGACTCCCTTGCCCCAACTCGACTCGCAAACCACCTTCGGTCGGCCGTCCTCGCCGGTTGCGCCGCATTCGTTGAGGAAGCGGGCGAGTGCCGGGCCATGTCGGCGGTCCACCAGCTTGCGCCAGATCCGCTGGTCCGGCAGCACCTCGGCGATGTGCCAGTCCGAGGGGATCAACTCCATCACCGACGGGGTGGGGGTGAAAAGCACCCGGAACAACTTCCATTTCGTATCGATGCCTTCCTTGGAGTAGGCGTCCCGGTTTCCCCAACTCATGGTCACATAAGTGGTCGGCTTGAAACCCGCCGGTGGAATGAAACCGGATTCCACAAGCCATTCGTAGGGAAAAACCATGCCCGTGTGATACTTGTCCGCCGCCAGCCAGACCAGCACGTGGGGGGGCTTCGCCCCTGGCGCGGGGGCGGTGACGGCGCCGCTTGATGTCAACACGCGCCTCGTCTCCGGCGCCTCGATGGGAAGCCTGATCCCGCAGGAGCACAGCAGCGCCGCCGGCGGAACGATCCGCCATGCCGCGCGAAGAATCATCATGAATCCGGCCATCAGCCTGGCAGGAACGAACAGATGTATTCGCAGATGCCGTCCTCCACCACGATCGTGAACCCGCTGTTGCCGGGCACATCGAAGTGGGAGCCCGCCTCGATGGAGAGCTTCCCATCACCACCGTCGGGCGTGACCACGCAGCTTCCGGCGACGATTTCCATGCGCTCGGGGGCGGCGGTGCCGAAATGATAGCTTCCCGGATAGATGAGTCCGAGGGTCTTCTTGGATCCATCGGCGAAACGCACGCTGTGGGAGACGACCCTGCCGTCGAAATAGACGTTTGCCTTGGCATCAACGGTCACATTGGAAAACGAGCGCATGTTTGTGGAGTTATGTATGGGTGAGGATGATCATTCGGTGGGCAGGCCGACGGCCTTCCACTCGTCCCATCCGCCGGAGAAGATGCTGGCGGGATGGCCGAAACCGGATAGGTGGCGCGCCACGGTGCGGGCGTCCGGACAAGTGACGCCGGTGCAGTAAACGACCAGTGTTTTCCCCTCCGCCAGCGCGGCCTTGATTTCGGTCTCGCGGCGGTGAATGGCCTCGTCACAGTTTTTCGGCGGCATGTTGATCGCCCCCGGGATGTGGCCCAAATGATAGAAGAATCCCGGCCGGGCGTCGAAAACCATGGCCTTGCCCGATTGGTGGAGTTCGAAAAAACGGTCGAGCGAAATGGAACTCACCTCGCCACGGCCGTTCATCCGGGGTTTTTTCCTGAACGGAACCTCGGCTGGCGTGGTTGCCACCGCCGGGTTGGCGGCGGTTTCCTGCGGCCGGTCCGCGCAGCCGGCGAGGGCCAGCGCGGACACGAGTGAGGTCGCATGGAACGCTCGCCGGGTCATTTGACGATCTGGAGAAGCTCGACGTCGAACACCAGCGTGCCGGCCGGGGCACCCGGCGGCGGGTTTTCGCCGTAGGCAAGCTTCGCGGGGATCCAGAGGCGGCGTTTTTCGCCTTCGACCATCAGTTGCACGCCTTCGGTCCAGCCGGGAATCACCTGATTGAGCGGGAAAACGATGGGCTCGCCGCGTTGCACCGAGCTGTCGAAGAGTTTTCCGTCGGTGGTCCAGCCGGAGTAGTGGACTCTCACTTGGTCGCTGGCCTTGGGATGAACCGTGCCCTTGCCCTTGGTGAGCACCCGCGAGGAGATGCCGGAATCGGTCTTTTCAGCATCGTCAGGAGCCTTTGCGACATCCTCGGGAGCCTTGGGTGCCTTGGGTGCGCTTTTGATCGAGAGCAGTTCGACATCGAAGACCAGCACGCCGCCCGGACGGCCGCCGCCGGGGTTTTCGCCGTAGGCGAGGTCGGCCGGGATCCAGAAGCGGCGCTTCTCGCCCTCGACCATGAGCTGCACGCCCTCGGTCCAGCCCTTGATCACCCCGTTGAGCGGGAAACTGGCGGGTTGGCCGCGTTTCACCGAGCTGTCGAAGAGTTTTCCGTCGGTGGTCCAGCCCGAGTAATGCACGGTCACGGTGTCCGCCGCGGTGGGCTTCTTGTCACCCTTGCCGGCCTGGATCACCTTGGAGGCGAGACCGGAGGCGGTTTTCACCGCATCGGCGGGCGGGGCTTTGACGTCGGATGGGGTCTCTGGCATGGCGGGTTCCTCGGCGCGGGCGGAAACGGCGAGGACCAGCCCGGCCGCGAACGGGACGATGGAGCGCAAGGTTTTCATCATGAAACGCATGCCCGAAACTCGACCGATTCCGGCCGTCCTGTCAACCCCGGTATTGTCCGCCGCTCCGCCGGTCCCGCACTTCCAGCACGGTCGGCTCGTTGCAATACGGGCAGCGGAACGAATTCGCCAGCAGGACGCCCAGCGCCAACCGCAGCCGGTGGCTGCCGAGAAACCGCCGGGCCTGGCGGTGCTTCACACAATTCTTGGATGCCAATACCGGCGTCATGCAAAGCGGGCAATGCGTGCGGGACGCGCTCATCCATTGCAGAAGCGCCACCAGCACCGTCAGGAGGATTCCTCCAAGGGACATCATCAGCAGCCGGTTGTCATGAACGGCCAGCGAGTAGGCCAGGACAGCCGCCGCCGCCGGCGTCATCAGGCACTTGGCCAGCAGGAGCAGCGCCGTCATGCGGAAACGGCGGATCGATGATTTGGAGGGCAGTCGGTGCATGCATGGGTTCCGCGGCACACCCGGATGCCGGCGGGAGGTTTGAAATGGAGACTTACTGATATGTGTCCGTTTTACGAAGTTTCAAGGGAAAGCCATATCCATGCCGGAATAAACGCTTTTTCACATCGCTTCGCGGGAATCGCGGGCTTTCAGAAAAGCGTTCCCTGGGACGGGGCGCTTCCCGTCTCGCTCCTTGGGGAGGCTAACAGCGCGTCGATTCTGGTTAGCATATCCAGCGAGGGGGTCTCTCCGCCATCAAGGAACGACCTCAGGCGCACACACCACTCCTCATGGGAGCCGCTGTCTTCCCGCGAAAGCAGCAGGGCGGTCTGGGACAGCCTGCCGCTCACGGCGAACTGCCTGCCGGTGCGGCGCAGCCAAGCCTCGAAATACGGCCGGTCTGGTTTGAGTGTGATCACCGGGCCGAGTCTCCGCCGATTCCACGCATCAGGTCAAGGCGTCATCTCCGGGGGGGGGGGG
>CAZKQK010000169.1:0-10278 GCA_964554865.1 uncultured Luteolibacter sp.
TGCCCACGCCCTGATTCCCCGGAATCAGCCTTATCTACGCACCATTCGGGTCAGATGCGTTTTTCCAGGGCTTCGACGGCGTCCATGAAGATCCGGTGGGCGTCCTTGGCGCTGAGGTAGGGCCTGTGAATGGCACCGGCGTAGGGTTTGGTGGACATCCAGTGGAGGTGGTTGGAGGTTTGGAGGCGCGCCCAGGCGTCGGTCACCGCCGGATCGTTGAGGCGGAAAACGGCGCGCTCGAGTTCGTGGACGCGGACAAGGGCCTCACGTTGCATCGCGTTGCCGGTCCAGGCGGAGAGGTCGCGCTCGCTGTCGGTCCATGACGTGAGCAGGCGGCAGGGATATTCGCGTGCGGCGCGGTAGAGGTCGACCGCCTCGGTGGGCGTGACCCATTGCAGGCCGGCATCGAGGATGGCTTCCGGCAGCGCTTCCCAAAACCCGAAGATGCCGGTGGCCGCCGGCTGGTGGGAGCCGATCGTTTCGTAGCCGAGGAACAGGTTGACCAGATCGCCGGGCGAGTCCGCCAGCCAGGACGCGTATTTCTCCGGGGTGAGCGGATGGTCCTGCCACGAGGGATCGGAGAAACGGAAGCCGAGATCGTCGGACAGCCAACTGTTGCGCAGCAGGGTCTTGATGCGGGCCGTTTCGGGTGCGCGGTAGAGGAAGTTGGGCGACTTGCCCTTGAGATTGCGCTCCACGCCTTCGGCGAGGATGCCGTCGAAGCCCATCGTTTCCGCCTTGGCGGCGATGGCGTCGTTATAGATCAGCCCGGTGTTGCGAAACACCCGCGGGCGGACGTGGAAGACATTCTCGATCTTTTCCAGGTGGAGGTCCATCTGGCGGTCGAACTCGCGGTTCGAATGAATGAAGGCGAGCGAGTGGTGGTGGGTTTCCGCGAGCAATTCGACTCCTCCGCAGGCGACGAGGTCCTGAAACGATTCGAGCACGTCCGGCCGGTGCCGCTCCATTTGCTCGATGGCGGTGCCGCTGATCGAGAGGGCGAAACGGAAACGCCCGGCCTGCTCGCCGATGAGGCGCTTGAACATCCGGTTGGCCGGGAGATAACATTGGTCCGCCACGCGCGAGAGGATGGCGGCGTTCAGGGCGTCGTCCTCCGCCAACAGCGGCGCGTCCGGGGAGCTTTCCGGCGGCGCGAGGCGGTTCGGCTGGTGAACCTGGAAGTAGAGGCAGATATCGGGCATGGGTTGCGCCCCCTGCGGGGCCTTGCGGTTTGCCCTGCGGGTAAAGCACAAGCCGGGCCAACCGCAAAGCGGCCGGATGTGACGGTTTCCTCAGCCGTCCACGCGGCCGAGGATTCGCGCTTGGTCGAAATCGTAGGGAGTCAGCTCCAGCAGGACCGTTTCCTCTGTCGCAAAAGTCTCTCCCGCGTCCGCGAGGGCCTTGGAGAGATGGGCGAGAATCACTTTTCCATTGGGCAGGGTCACCCGGTAGAGCACGGGGCCCCGGTTCTCGATGATCGTCCCGTGGGTGTGGATCGTGGCGTCCGGCATTTCCCGGCGAGATTCCGCCGTTTTCCCCGCCCGTGGCAAGTCCGGGAAGGCCGGATTTGAGGGGTGAAATTAATTTGAGATCTCTTGAATTTTAGGCTTGCGAAATATTCTTTTTGGCTTGGTATAAGTCGCTCGTTTTTTGAGTCGCTTTTGCCGGGAGGGGGTGTATGGTGGCGGCGTTATGGCAATCACCACGAAACGTACCCGATTCTCCCGCCGTCTTCCCGATCATGTGACCGACGAGCTGTGCAATGTTCTCGCCGAGAAGAAAGTGTTTGGTTTCAATGATCTGTTCGAGCGGGTTTTCGCCAACCTGAAGCTCCGCAATGCGGTGAGTGGTGGCGAGGAAATGCTCCGCCTGCGCGCTTACGAGAAGCTGCAAAATCTCGTCACCCGCGGTCTGGTTGAGAAAATCGGCAAGGAGTACAAGGGCACTTCCCGCGTGCATGAGGCGTCCAGCGCCTACGCCGCCGCCCAGGAAGCCGCCCAGGGCTGATTTCCCCGGGATTTTTTCCATCACCCGCGTTCCCGTCCGGGGGCGCGGGTTTTTTGATGCCTTTTTTCCTACCCAAGGGCCGGAGCCCGCCGCATGATCCGCCGCGCGGTCCCCTGGATTCCATATGCCCGAGCATTATCTTCCCGTTCTCCTTCAGGTGTTGGTGGCCCTCGGCTTCGCCGCCGCGGTTCTAACAGCCAGCGTCGTCTTCGGCCGCTCGGCCCGGCGCAACGAAACCAAGGACTCGCCCTACGAATGCGGCATGCTGCCCGTCGGCGAAGGCTCTCCCCGTTTCTCGGTGAAGTTCCATCTGGTGGCGATGCTTTTCGTGCTCTTCGACATCGAGGTGGTCTTCATGTATCCGTGGGCCGTGCAGTTCCGGGATCTGATCACCGTCAGCCCGGTGGCGCTGGCGAGCATGGCCGGATTCGCAGGCATTCTGATGGTGGCCTATGTTTACGCGCTGAAAAAGGGCGCGCTGAACTGGAAATCCTGATTTCACGCGGATGATCCACCACGTCGTCTACTTCCAGCTCAAGCCCGGGGTGGACGAGGCCATGCTGGAGGAACTTGTTCGCGGCAGCCGCAGCCTGCTTCTCAAGATCCCGGAAGTCCTCGGCGTGAAGTCCGGGCGGAATCTCGACACTTCCTCGCAGTGGCGTTTCTTCGTGGCCATCGAGACCAATTCGCTCGAAAAACTCCGCGCCGCGCTGGACGACCCGTTTCATCTGAAGTTCATCGAGAAGCTGATCCGCCCGAACACGCAGGCGCACTTCTCCATGGACTTCGAAACGGATCCCTCGAAGGATCTCAAATACTCGTGAGTCTCGCTCAGCGGCGGCGGCCCTGCTCCTCGAGGAAAATCTCCGCCAGGCGGAAACAGCGGCGCGAGAGTTCCCTCGCATCGTTGTCGCCGATCAGGGCCACGCCCTCCTCGCTGACTTCCGCGAGGAAGATCTTCCAGGCGAATTTCGAGAGCGCTTCCACATCCGCCTTCGGCCGCGGCGCATGCTGCTGTTGTTGCGAAGGACGCGGCGCTTCCGGGGTATCGTCGGAAACCTCGGCATCGCCATTGGCAGACGGCGCCTGTTGCTGGCCGCCGCCCTTGCCCTTTTTGCGGCGGCGTTTGCGTTTGTTTCCCTCACCGCCGGCCGCCTGGCCACCCACGGTCGCCGGTTCCGGCTCGGGCCAGTCGTTTCCCGCCGCGGAATCCGTGACGGCATCGGCCGCCGCTTGAACGGTCTCGACCACCACGGGAATCGTCGACTCGGACGCGGGTTGCGGCTCGGGCTCGGCGCCTTCGGCAGGGCCGGCCTTGGCTGCGGCGGACTTCGCCTGCTTCTTTGGCAAGCGGTTTGAAATGCGGCGCACACGCGGCGCGCTTTCGGCTGGCGTGGTATCCGGAATCTCAGGAGTGGGAGGGGCTTCGTCGCTCATGGGCTGCGGCCGAAGCAAGCCCCGCCACCGTCCGGGCGTCGAGAACTTTCCGATGACACTTCGGTCCTTTGCGCTGGAAACGCCGCACTTTCCGGCGAAACTGGCCGGCATGTTCCTCCGATCCCTCACCCCGCCCTGCGGAGCCGTTCTCCTGCTGGCCTCCTGCGGCGTTTCATCCGTCAATTCACCCGCGGACCGCGCTCCGGACCTCGCGTTTCTCCCCGCCAAACCGGAAAAGGGCCGGATCTTCAACTTCTACAACCACCACGGACCCTCGATCCGCGGCGGAAACTGGACCTCCCGCTTCGATCTAACAGGCGTGTCCTGGAATGACACCCGCACCGCCACCGCCATCTCGCGGCGGCACGTCGTCATGGCGGCCCATTTCATCCGTCCCACCACCGTTCCGCTCATCTTCCACGATCGCTCCGGCGCACGCCACGTCCGGACCATCACCAGGGTCCAGACCCTCGGCGGAGTGGGCGATATCGCCATCGGCAGCCTCAACGCGCCGCTGCCGCCCGGCGTCGCCCATTACCCGCTCGCCACCGCCGCGGACGGCGAGCCCATGCGCCTCGCGCTTGTCACGGATCAGACGATGACGCTTTCCCTCCACCGCATCGGCCGGGTTTCCGCAGGTCGCGTGATGCTTGGATACGATCCGCTCATCCCGAAAACCTACAACCGCAACCTGATCGTCGGCGACAGCGGAAATCCCGCCTTCGCCATCAGCGGTGGAAACCTCAGGCTCCTCACCACGTTCACCACCGGCGGACCGGGAACCGGCCCGTTTTACGGCGATCCGGCCGTCTCGGCGGCCGTCAACGCGGCCATGGCCAGGCTGCCGTGAGGGGCCATCCGCCTTCACATGAATTTCACAATCGAATCGCGGATTTTAATATCATTCGGCCGTCAATCGTATATCACGGGGAACGGCTTTCCGCCGATTGTTTATGAACGCTACCCTTACCGCCCTCACGGCGTTGCTGGCCACCGCCATGGCCGCCCTCGCGGCACCAAGACTTGTGGTCTCCACGCCATCGCTCGCGCCTGAATCGAAAATCGACCTCGTGCTCGATCAGGCAGCCATCGAAACCAGGGACGTCGGCTCGACCACCGGCAACACCTGGCTGGAAATCTCGCCCGCCATGCCCGGCAAGCTGCGCTGGAAGGCGCAAAACATCGCCGAGTTCCTCCCGGACCACCCGCCGGCCATGGGAACGTCCTACTCGTTCTCAATCCCGAAAAACCGCAGGCATCTCGACGGTTCCGCCGTGCCAGCCGGGAAGTTCGCCACCGTCAGCTCCGAGGAATTCCGCCTCGTCCACTGCAATTCCTCCACCAACCGCTGGTCCGAGGACTTCTCTCCCTCCACCGCCGGCTGGATCATGGTCTTCAACGATGAGATCGATCCCGCCGCCGCAGCCGCATTCATCTCCTTCGCCAACAAGGCCGGCCAGCGAGTGGCCGCACAACTCGAAGCCGTCACGCGTGACAAGGCCGGTTACCACGGCACCCAGACCAAGCCTTGGAACGCCCGCCTGCCCGGCGCGCAAGCCGCCGCCGTTGACCAATCCGCACCCGCTCCCCATGTCATCCTCGCGCGCCCCGTTTCCCCTCTTCCCCCGGGCGAGGCGTGGCAGGTTTCCATCCTCAAGGGCCTTCCTAACAAAGGCGCCGCCGCCCGCACCACAGGCGATATGCAATTCGAGGTCGGCCGCATCGAGCCCTTCCGCGTGACCGACATCATCGCGCAAACCGAAGTCAACCAGCCCCGCAGGCTGGTAATCTCCTTCAACCACCGCCTGCCCGGGACACTGCCGGAAAACCTCCTCGATGCCCTCGTTTCCATCACCCCCCGGCCGGCGACGCTCCAGGCGGCCGCCGAGTCACGCCGCCTCGTCATCACCGGCGGGCTTGCGGACATCGATACGTTCAGCGTGACGATGAAAAAGCCGTTCCTCTCCGGGACAGGTCTGCCCCTCCAGGCTCCGTTCACCAAACAAGTGCGCTTCCGGCGCATCGATCCCGGGCTGTCCCTGCCTTCCGACAACCAGGCCCAGCTCGCAAACGGCGGCCGCACCTATCAGATCCACGCCGTCAACCTCTCCAAGGTCCACCTCCGAATCAAGAAACTCTCCGGCGCCGACCTCATCCGCGCCTATCAGGGATACCGCCACTACACCGGCACCGGCCCGGACGGCAGGGAAGTCTCGCCCACCGCTCCACTGCCCTGGTCACTCGTGGTCGGGGAAACCATCCTCGACCGTGAAATCCCGCTCGACCTCGCCGTCGATTGCTCGAAGACCATCGATCTTTCATGGAACGAGCTTCTACCCGCCGAGCTGCGCAACGCCGCGCTCTTCATCGATGTGACCGGCACTCCCCATCCCCAGGCCGCGCAACACGGCGGGCGCGGCGCCCAGGCCATCGTCCAGCTCACCGACATCGGCCTCGCATGGAAACTCACCACCAGCGAGGCGCTCGTTTACGCCTTCTCCTGTGACACCGGAGCCCCGCTCCCCGGGGTGAAACTCCAGCTCTACGGCGAGGACTCCGCCGTGCTCGGAAACACCACCACCGATGCCTCCGGACTGGCCAGCCTGCCGCGTGGCGACAAGGCGAGACACCTTGTCGCGAGCCTCGGCGCCGACTCCTATCTAACAGCTTTTGATTCCACGCTCGCCACCGTCGGCCTCTGGCATTTCCCCGTCCGCCAATCGTGGGGAACCCCACCCGGGTCATCCCGCCAGGCCTTCCTCTTCACCGACCGCTCGCTTTACCGCCCTGGCGAAACCGTGCGCCTCAAGGGCATCATCCGCAACCTTCGCGGAAACTCGGTCGAATCCGAAAACCCGTCGCCCGCCCGCGTCATCGTGCGCGATCCCGAAGGCAAGGAGGTCGCCACCCGGCCGGTGACCATCTCCGCCGCCGGTTCGTTCGATTTCACCCATCAACTCGCCCCCGCCAAGGTCGGCGAGCATTTGATACAACTCGAATTCCCGGATGAACTCGCGAAACTCAATCCGGATGAAAACGCTGACCAGGATTGGGAACTGCGCGAACGCATCATCTCCAACGCCCGCTTCGAGGTTCCGCTCCGCGTCGGGGAATTCCGCCGCAACGCCTTCGAAATCACCCAGAAAATCGCCGTGCCCGCGCCAGGCGCGGAAAAGATCACCGCGCAACTGTCCGCGAACTACTATCAGGGCCAGCCGGTCGCCGCGGGTTCCGTCAAATATTACTCCACCATCTCCACCACCAATCCCTACCCGGAGCGCTATCGCGATTTCCTCTTCGGCAATCACCGGAGTTATGACTGGGGATATTGGTATCATTACTTCGGCCACCGCGGCGACAGCGACGAATCCCCGCACCATTCGTCAAACCTC
The DNA here is from genome assembly GCA_964554865.1 of uncultured Luteolibacter sp. GTDB lineage: Bacteria > Verrucomicrobiota > Verrucomicrobiia > Verrucomicrobiales > Akkermansiaceae > Luteolibacter. Next base: position 6,837 of record CAZKQK010000169.1, read on the forward strand.
CAGGGCGAGGCCCAACTCGCCGCCGACGGTTCCGCCAGCCTGAACATCGATGTCCCGGCCACCGGCTTTCCATCGATGCGCGAGGTCACCGTTTCCTCGGAAGTCACCGATTCGAACCTGCAAACGCTCACCTCCACCACCAGCGCCGTCGTTCATCCCGCCGCCGCCTACATCGGCGTCTCGCGGATCGACCGCCTCGTCCGCGCGGGAGACGAAGTCCCTCTCAGGATCATCGCCATCGATCCCGATGGGAAGCCATTCAACTCCGCGCTGAAGCTCACCGCCACCCTCACACGCGAGATCAACCACACGGTGAAAACCGAGGGCGCGAACGGCGCCGCCACCACCCGCAATGAAACCACCGAGGAAACCGTGACCACCACCGAAATCACCCTCGATCCTGCGGATTCCGCGCGCGAGGGCATGGTTTTCCCCGTCACGCCAAAGTCGAACGGCCTGCACTTCCTCACCATCCGCGGCCTCGATCCCGATGGCCGCGCCTTCGCCACCACCACCCGCTTCCATGCCTACGGCACCAACGAGTATCCCTGGCTCTACGAGGACGGCATGCGCGTGAAACTCGTCGGCGGGAAAAAATCATGGCTCCCCGGAGAAACCGCCCGCGTGCTCGTGCTTTCACCCATCGAGGGAACCGCCCTCGTCACCGTCGAGCGCGAGAAGGTGCTGCGCTCGTTCCGAGTCGAACTCAAGGCGGACAATCCGGTCATCGAGATTCCCCTCACGGATGACGATGCGCCGAACGCCTATGTTTCCGTGCTCATCGTCAAGGGCGCGAAGGTCTCGGCGCGCGAACACAAGGAGCCGCAGCTTCGCCTCGGCTATTGCGAGCTTCTCGTCGAAAACCTTCGCGACCGCCTCGCCGTCGCCATCGAATCACCGGCCGAAAGCCATCGCCCGGGCGAGGAAGTCACCCTCACGGGCACCGTTACACTCGCCGATGGAAACCCCGCCGCCGGAGCCGAAGTCACTTTGTATGCCGAGGATGAGGGCACGCTCGCTGTCATGGGTTATGAGACTCCGGACCCGATGAGGTTCTTCTATCAGCCGCGCATCCTCGCCGTGGACGCCGGCACTTCATTCGAAAGCTTCATCGCCGAGAACCCCGAATACCGCGACTTCCACAACAAGGGCTTCTTCGTCGGCGGCGGTGGAGACATGGACGCGCTCGCCGATCTCCTGCGCAAGAACTTCGACCCCTGCGCCACCTGGGCGCCCGCCCTCGTCACGGATGCCAAAGGCCGCTTCAGCCACACCTTCAGGTTGCCGGACACGCTCACCCGCTACCGCGTCATCGCCGTCGCCCACCACCAGGCCGCCCGTTTCGGCCACTGCGAATCCGCCGTGGTCGCGAAGAAAGACCTGATGCTCGAACCCAAGGCCCCGCGCTTCGCCAACCAGACCGATACCATCAGCCCGCAGGTCCTCGTCCAGAACGCATCGCGCCATGCCGGCACCTGGACCATCGAATACAACGCCCACGCCGCGGACGGCACCCCCGTCTGCCGCGCGCTCGGCGGGGTTTCGGAAGACGTCAGCCTCGCCCCCGGAGCATCCGCCACCCTGGTGTTTCCCACTCTGGCGGAAAACACCGGTGAAGCCGTGCTCACCTGGAAAGCCACGCCCGTTTCCATGCGGAACGCCACTCTCAATCCGGAACTCGCCGCCCGGCTTTCCGATGCGGTGGAGGCGCGCTTCAACGTGCAATACCCCATGCCTCTCATCCGTCAGGTGAAGTTTGTGAAACTCGAATCCGGTGGCATCACCCGCGATCTTCGCCAGGCACTCGACGCCAATCTCCTCGATGGCATGGGCTCGGTGGATCTCGAATTCTCGCGTTCACCCCTCGCCGAGGCCGCGGGCTCCATCGAATACCTCCTCCAGTACCCCTACGGCTGCGTGGAACAAACAACCTCCTCGCTCATCCCCTGGTGCGCCGTGGACGAGTTGCGCGATGTCGTTCCCGCCTTCGCCAAGGTGCCGGACACCCGGGTGCGTTCCGCACTTCAGGCCGGAGCGGACAGGCTGTTATCAATGCAACTCGCCAACGGCTCGTTCTCCTACTGGCCGGGCTCATCGGATACCGTGGACTGGGCCACACCATACGCCGGCATGGGCCTGCTCCTCGCCTCATCGAAAGGCGCCGCTGTTCCCGAAGCCGCCATCGACTCGCTCACCCGGCACCTCGTTTCCAGTCTCCGCGGCATGGCGGAAACCAGGAACGCTCACGGCATGGAGTCCCACGCCCGCGCCTTGCTTGTGCTTGCCATGGCTGGAAAACCCCAGCCCGCCTATCAGAATACCATGATCGACCGCATGGCCGATCTCACCCCGTCCGCCCGCGCCATGCTCGCCGCGGCCATTGCCATCGGCGATCCCGCTGCCACCGCCACCGCGCGCGAGGTGATGACCGTGAAGGTGCCCTTCCATCTCAAAAACGACGAATGGATGCCCTACTCGCCGGACCAGGCACTGCGGCTCATCGCCTGGACCGCCATCGACCCCGGCGGCTCCGAGGCCCTGAAAACCCTCGATCGCATGCTCAACGAGCGCAACCCGTACGGCCACTGGCGCACCACTTGGGTCAACGGTTGGTCGCTCGTTGCCATGGCCCGCTACGCCGCACACGAGAAGAACCGCGGTGAGTCCGTCGCCATCAACCTCGAAACCAACGATGGCACCGAGGTCATCCACCTCTCGCCCGATTCCCCCACCGCCTCGCGGAGTTTCGGACTGGGGCCCAACATGAAACTCAGCGTCGGCAGCGACCACGCCGCCTTCGTCCGCGCCCGCGTGGCATCCAAGCCGCCGGTCGCTCCCGTCCAGCCCGTCGCCAAAAACGGATTGTCCATCGACCGCATCCATCAACTCGTCAATCCCGACGGCACCACCGCCCCGCTCACCGAACCGAAACCCGGTGATCTCATCCGCGTCACCCTCCGCGTCACCCTGCCCACGGACGATACCCGCTACCTCGTCATTGACGACCCGCTCCCGGCCATCTTCGAAACCGTCAACAACGACTTCGCCTCGCAGAAAAGCGCCCTCGGCATCCAGACCAGCGAGAACGACTGGAACGTCTCCCACAGCGAACTCCGCGGCGACCGCGCCGTCTTCTTCCTCGACCACATCCGGCGCAAAGGCGCCTACACCGTCTCCTACCTCGCCCGCTGCACCCTCAAAGGCCAGGCCACCTCCCCGCCCGCCAAAGTCGAGTCGATGTACGATCCGGAAAACTTCGCGCTTTCCGCGTCACGGGTGTTCAACTCCGACTGAACACACAGCCAACAGCAAAGTAAAAAGAGACAGAAATAATTTATTTCCGCTTGCGGTGGTGGTGATGGCGGGGTAGGAATGGGGCATGGCACACGCGCGATGGATTGTTCCCTGGGCGGATTCGGAGACGAAGCCGGCGATTTACCAC
>CAZKQK010000170.1:0-10046 GCA_964554865.1 uncultured Luteolibacter sp.
CCGGCCAGAAGGTGGATCGCATCGCGCGGGACACGAAACGGGAAAGGGAACGCACTGTCGGACGGAGGGAAGCAGGCCCGCGCGGTGGCCAGCCAGCGGATTCATCCGTCAAAACTCCGTCCAAGTCCGTCCCTGCCGCGCTGATCGCGGCAGGCGCATTGGCTCTCGGAACCTTGGTCTGGTATGTTTCGCGGGTGCGCTTCTCAAAAGAGTTTTGATGTTTGGCCAACCCTGATTCCTGATTCGCGTTGAACGGAGAAGCGTGCTCCGGTTTCCGGGGAATCAGGGAAACGCGATTTCCGCGATGACGGGGAAGTGGTCGGATACCTGGGCCATGTCGTGGCGGCGGATGGCGGCGGAGCGGATTTCGGCTCCGGGGCTGACGAGGATGTGGTCGATCTTCCACTGTTCCCTGCGGTTGGCGCTCCAGAAGTTGATGGTGCCGCGGAGAGGTTCCTCCGGGTGGAGGTGCAGGAAGGTATCGATGAGGGAAAGCGGCGGAGCGGTGAGGCGGAGAACGCCGGGGTTGGTCTCGATGGCGTTGAAGTCGCCCATGACGACGACGGGTTCGGCGGCGTGGCGGCGGTCGGCAATGCGCTTGGCGAGGAGTTCGCCCGCCTTTTCGCGGGAGCCTTGGTGGCGGTGGTCCCAGTGGGTGTTGAAAACGTAGAAGGAGCGCCCGGTGGAGCGGTCGGTGAGGCGGGTCCAGGTGACGACGCGCGGGATATCGTTGCCCCAGGTTCTGGAGCCGGGTTTTTCCGGGGTGCCGGAGAGCCAGAAGGTGCCGCCGTCGTCAGGATCCCGCTCGAAGCGGTCGCGCTGATAGAAGATGCCGGAGTATTCGCCGGAGCGCCCGCCGTCATCGCGGCCGGAGCCATGGAATTCGTAGTCGGGCAGGGAGGCCCGGAGATCGGCCGCCTGGCCGTGAAGGGCTTCCTGGACGCCGATCACGTCCGGGGCTTCGGCGCGGATGGAGCGGACGACGGATGGGATGCGGCTGCTCCAGGCGAGCGGGCCGGTATCGCCGGGGTTTTCGTAGCGGATGTTGAAGGACATCAGCCGGAGGGCGAGTTTGCCGTCGGCGGCGACGGCCACGGCCTTGGGCGGGCCATGGGCGCGGCTGCGACCGCAGGAAGCCAGTCCGGCGAGGACGAGGAGGCAGGTGGTTGACACCAGTAAAACGGAACCGGGCATAACCCGGCGGACATTTTGTCTACAACCCATGCATGCTTCAGGCGAGGCCATACTTCTCAATTCTCTTCCGAAGTTGCATGAGTCTTTCATCCGGCATTCCTTGGTATTCCTTGAAATAACTGTCAACGCGTTCTGACAGCTCCGTGATGTCCAACTTGATTTCTCCGGAACCACGGGCTCTTCCGGGATGGAACTTGTCCCATTTTGACATCGCCTGGGCCGAGCGCGGCCCCCCGGTCGGGTTGTTTCTGAAACCGTCGAGGATACGATTCCAAAGAGGATCGAAGATTGAAACCAGAATGGATTCAGCTAGGCCGATGAACGAGTCCTCAACGCAGAGGTAGCGGCAGAAGAAATCCGGCAATTTGAGATTTTCCGATTTTTCGATAGATGCCACATGATTTCGCAGTCGCCCGGCTATTTCAAAGCGCTGCGGAGGATCGAATTTAAACCCTTTACGCATCCCTTTCCGGTCCGCCTTACCGACGTAAATCGGCAGCTTTTCGTATCGCACCTCCTGAAATGGCAAGTAAGACTCAAAGTCTCCTCTGTAGTAGATCAAATATACCCCAGCGCCAACTGGACGTTCCTCCGGAGGAAGCGGGTGTAAAGGCTGTTCGAGAACCTCCAGTGCAAGATTCAAGGCGATATTAGGAATCGCGATTGGATTGAATGGGGACGTTTCCGGCATGGCCGCGAAGGGCTTTGGCAATTGATCCGGCCACTGTCGAGGCCAACGTAACCGGCACCGCATTACCTAGTTGTCTCATGCTTTCGGTCCAAGACCCGGGGAATTCGAATTCATCGGGAAATGTTTGGATTCGAGCAGCCTCGCGGATGGAGAAATACCTCACTTTGCCATTCGAGTGCCTCAGCATGTTTTCCCCGCCGGGAACTCCGTGGTCACCCGCCTTGAGCGCCTTTGAAGGTTCGTCCATTGGACTTCCAGTATGTCCCGGATACGCTCGCGCTCCGGCTTGGTGCAGGTGATTCAACCATTTGGAACTGGTCCGTGGATTCCCCAAGCCGCTGATGGCATCACGAACCGTCAGCCATGGCTTAGCCGTTGAAAGCAAGCCCCGCTCAAGATCCTTCACCTTGGACTTCACGGAATCAGGTGGGTTCAAAGGTTTGTTTAGACCGTGACGCCTCCAGTAATATCCCGTGACATATTGCTCATACAGTAGCTCCTCGGCGCCGTGAGTTTCGGTCGGAAAAAACCAGCGGGCATCTAGATCAGTCCTAAAACCGATGAAGAAGACACGATGACGGTGCTGTGGAACGCCGAAATTGGCAGCGTTGGCGAGGTTGATGGTGACCTTATAGCGCAGACCCCGTTCCGAAGAGTGCGATGTATGATGTCTTTCCAATCTCTGGAAATTTCTCATCCAGTCCGCATTGGCGGAAATCGGGAAATCCGGGTGTGCGAGTCGGAGGCGGATGTATTCGACGTAGTTGCGAAAACCCGGCCGAAGAAGGCCCCGCACATTCTCAAAAACAAATGCACGCGGTTGAAGTTCCCTCACCGCGCGGACAGCTTGGGGAAACATGTCCCGGTGATCATCGTAGCCGTTCGCCTTGCCGCCCATGGAAAAAGGCTGGCACGGCGGGCCGCCCGCAATGAGTTCGACAGGACCCAAGTCCGCGAACCGGATGTTTCTCACGTCGTCGGACAGAATATTCCAATGCGGACGATTGTGCCGCAGTGTGGTGCAGGCGCTCTTGTTACGCTCCACCAAGGCGGTGGAATCAAAACCGGCTTTCTCCAGCCCCAAAGCCAAACCTCCGGCACCCGAAAACAGTTCAAGTGAACGCATGTGGTTAATTCTCCAAATTCACCGGAATAGTCCAGTAAATTTCCCGAAGATGTCTGTTTTCCGGGCGGAACGCGTGTCACCCGGCGGGCATGAAAAAAGCCGCTCCCCGGGAGGAAGGCGGCTTTTTCGGAAAAACAGGTCGGTTTCGCTCAGTTGGAGGCGGCCACCACGTTGATGCGGCGGGAGTCGCGGTCGAACATGACGCGGCCGTCGATGAGGGCGAAGATGGTGTGGTCACGGCCGATGCCGACGCCGGCACCGGGGTGGAATTTCGTGCCGCGCTGGCGGACGAGGATGTTGCCGGCGATGACGGCCTGGCCGCCGAATTTCTTCACGCCGAGGCGCTTGCTGCGCGAGTCGCGTCCGTTCTTGACGGAGCCTTGTCCTTTCTTGTGGGCCATGGGAGCGGGTAAGGTAAGTGGTTGGAAATCAGTCGGCGATGGAAGTCACCTCGAGCTTGGTCAGGCTGCGGCGGAAACCCTTGGTTTTGTGGAAACCCTTGCGGCGCTTGAACTTGAAGGCCACGCCCTTGGGTCCGCGGAACTGGCTGAGAACCTTGACGGTGACGGAGGCTCCCTCGACGGTGGGGGCACCGATTTTCACGCTCTCGCCTTCGCCAACGATCAGGGCGTCGAACTTGATTTCGGAATCCACCGCGGCGTCGAGCTTCTCGACATCGAATCGGGTGCCTTCTTGGACGCGGTATTGCTTGCCGCCGGTTTTGATCACTGCGTAGGCCATGGCCGTATGGGAAAAAAGGTTGGAATCCCGCGCCGGAGCGGGCGGGGCGGGGAGAACACCACTGAAGCCCCGCCCGCGCAAGGTTTTTTTATCCGGCGGGGGGGTATTTTTGGAGTTTTCACGGGGAAACCGGCCGGGGCACGCCATGGGAAAGCGCCAAATGCCCGGAAATGATCCGAGGTGGCCGATCTCAAATCCGGCCCCAAATCGCGGGATCAGCGCCAATCCTCCAGTTCCAGACCGCCGATCCCGCGAAAGACCTTGGTGTTGTCGGTGACCACCGGCCGTCCGTATCGCAGTCCGGTGGCCCCGCAGCACGTCGATGCAGACGTTGGTATCGAGCAGGCGCTTCGCCGTTTCTTCTCCACGTAAGCAGCGGCTTCGCGCCGGAAGTCCTTGCGGGAAATCCTCACGCTCTCGAAGAAACCCTCCGGCCAGCCGGTCTCGGACATCTCCTCAATGACGAACTTCCCTCCATCACGGTGGATGGAGACCGTGCCGCAGGGAAGCTCAAGACCCTTCGGCAGCCGGACGGCAAGCGAGTTCCCCGCTCCTGAAGACCTTCGTTTTCATGCCGGATGCACATACCTGATCGGATATACGGACAAGGAGCGATTTCTCACCCCAGCGCCGCGAGCAGTTTGGCATGGATGCCGCCGAAGCCGCCGTTGGAGAGGACGGCGATGGTGTCGCCGGGTTGGGCGTGCTGTTTGACCTCGGCGACGATGGTGTCGATGTCCGGGAGGTAGGAGGCCTTGCCGCCGAGGCGGGCGATGTCGGCGGAGAGTTTTTCCGGATCGAGGCGGTCGTTTTCCGGGATTTTGTGGAGGTCAGGGATGGAGGAGACGACGGAGAAGTCGGCGAGGGCGAGGGCTTCGGCGAGTTCGTTCTGGAAAACGGCGCGGCGGGTGGTGTTGGAGCGCGGTTCGAAGAGTATCCACAGGCGGCCGCCGGGGTATTTCTGGCGCAGGCTCTGCGCGGCCAGCCTGATGGCGGTGGGGTGGTGGGCGAAGTCGTCGATCACCTTGATCCCGTTCACCTCGCCGCGGAGTTCCTGGCGGCGGGCCACGCCCTCGAAGGCTTCGAGGCCGGCGCGGATCTCATCTTCCGTCAGACCGGCGAAGCTGGCGGCGGCGGCGGCCATGGCGGCGTTGCGCACGTTGAACCCGCCGGTCATGCGGACTGAATACGGAACGCCGCCGAGGGTGAAGGAACTGCGGTCCGTATCGCAGTTGATGTTTTCGATCCTGAGCGCGCAGGTTTCCGAGAGGCCGACGGTGGTGACGGGGCAGGGCGCGGTGGCGGAGATTTCCAGGCAGTTCGGATCATCGCCATTGACGAAGGCCATGCCGGAGCGCGGGACGATGTTGAGCAGGCGGCGGAAGGTGAGCTTGATCTCGTCGATGGAGTTGTAGATGTCCGCGTGGTCGAACTCGATGTTGTTCACCACGACGCATTCGGGCAGGTAGTGGAGGAACTTGGAGCGCTTGTCGAAGAAGGCGGTGTCGTATTCGTCGCCTTCGAGCACATTGAAGTCCGAATCGCTGAAATAGCCGCCGCGGCCGAGGTTTTTCGGCAGCCCGCCGATCATGAAACCCGGATCGCGCCCGGCATGGCGGAGCAGCCAGGCGAGCATGGAGGAGGTGGTGGTTTTCCCATGGGTGCCGGAGACGACGAAGTTGCGTTTCCCGCGCAGGAAGAACTCTTTCATGACTTCCGGGAGGGAGTGGTAGAGCAGCTTGCGGTCGAGCGCGGCCTCGGCCTCGGGATTGCCGCGCGAGATGGCATTGCCGATGATGACCACGTCCGCGTCCGGGGGAATGTTTTCCTCGCGGTATCCCTCGGCGATGGCGATGCCCTGGCCGCGCAGGAAATCGGACATCGGCGGATAGACATTGGTGTCGGAGCCGGTGACGGTGTAGCCGCGCTGTTTCATGGCGGAGGCGACGGCGCCCATCGCGGTGCCGCAGATGCCGGTGAAGTGGAATCGGGTCTTTTCGGACATGGAAGCGGCGAGGCTAGGGGCTGATTCGCGTCCTGCCAACCCGGAATAATGAATCGATTCAGGCCAGGGTGATGCCCACCGGGCAGTGGTCCGAGCCGTGGACATGCGGGAGAATCTCCGCGTCCTTCAGCCGGCCGGCGAAGGAATTTGAAACCCCGAAGTAATCAATCCGCCAACCGACGTTTTTCTGGCGTGCGCCGGCGCGGTAGGACCACCACGAGTAGGCGGCCGTTTGGTCCGGATGGAAATGCCGGAAGGTGTCGGTGAAGCCGGCGGACAGCAGTTGGCCGAAGCTCTCACGCTCCTCGTCGGAGAAGCCCGGGTTGCGGCGGTTTTCCCTCGGGCGCGCGAGGTCGATCTCCTGATGCGCCACGTTGAGATCGCCGCAGAAAACCACGGGTTTTCCCGTGGCTTCGCGCGCGACGTGGTTGCGGAACGCCTCGTCCCAGCTCAGGCGGTAGTTGAGTCGTTTCAATTCGTCCTGCGCGTTGGGAGTGTAAACATTCACCAGAATGAAATCATGAAACTCGAGCGTGAGCACGCGGCCCTCGCGATCGTGTTCCGGGATGCCAAGGCCCTCTTTCACATCTAACGGTTTCTCGCGGGTGAAGACCGCCACGCCCGAGTAGCCGGGTTTTTCGGCGGAACTCCAGAACGCCTCGTAGCCGCCGAGTTCGAGCGGAAGCTGCACCTGCCCGGGCCGCGCCTTGGTTTCCTGGAGGCAGAGGATGTCCGGCCGCTCGCCGGCGACGAATTCGGGGAAACCCTTGCCCAGCACGGCGCGGATACCGTTGACGTTCCATGATAGCAATCGCATGCCCGCAGCATCGGCGATCCTACCGCGCCATGGCAAGCGCCGAGGCGGGAGTCATCCGTGAATGTCGGCCGGACCGGCAAACTCCAGCCCGTGCGCCTCGGCCACCGGGCGGCAGGTGAGTTTCCCGTCGCGCGTGTTGATGCCGCCGAGCAGTTCGGGCCTCAACGCGCAGGCACCGTCGATCCCGCGGTCCGCGATGAGCAGTGTCCACGGATGGGTCACGTTGTTGAGCGCCTGGGTGGCGGTGCGCGAGTAAGCTCCGGGCATGTTGGCCACGCAGTAATGCAGCACGCCTTCCTCCTCGTAGGTCGGATTCTCGTGAGTGGTGGCGCGGGTGGTTTCCGCGCAGCCGCCCTGGTCCACGGCGATGTCCACAAACACACTGCCACGCGGCATCAGCCGCAGCATCCCGCGGGTGATCAGCCGCGGGGCTTTCGCGCCGGGCACCAGCACCGCGCCGATCACCAGATCCGCGCGCGGCAGCAGTTCGGAAAGATTCGCCTCGTTCGAGTAGACGGTGCTGGTCCCGCTCATCGTGATATCGAGGAAACGCATGCGTTCGAAATCCACTTCGAGGATCGTCACATCCGCGCCGATGCCGGTGGCCACGCGCGCCGCGTTGACTCCCGCAGTGCCTCCGCCGAGCACCAGCACGCGCCCGGGAGCCACACCCGGCACACCGCCTAACAGAATGCCGCGCCCGCCGCGGTGCTTGGCGAGATGATAGGAGCCGACGATGGCGGACATGCGGCCGGCGATCTCGCTCATGGGTTCCAGCAAGGGCAGGCGGCGGTTCACCTCGATGGTTTCATAGGCCACGGCGGTGCAGCCGCCGGCCACCAGCGATTCGGTGAGCGCCTTGCTGGCCGCGAGATGAAGATAGGTGAAAAGAATGTGCTGCGGCCGGAGCATCGCCACCTCGGACGGCTGCGGCTCCTTGACCTTCACGATCAACTCCGCGCCGGCGAAAACGGCTTCCGCGTCCGGCACGATCTCCGCGCCGAAGGCCCGGTATTGATCATCGCAATAGCTCGCGCCCTCGCCCGCTCCGCTCTGAACGAGCACCCGGTGCCCGCGTTTCACCAACTCGGAGACCGAGCCGGGGATCATGCTCACCCGGTTTTCCTGCGCCTTGATTTCCTTTGGAATGCCTATGTTCATAAGTTACTCCGGCAAGATAGGCATCCGGCGGCCCATGGCAAAGGCGGAAAATAGCGGTTTCAGACCGGCATCATGAAGCCAAGCAGGCTGATCATTTTCTCCCGCATCTTCGGACGCGGGACGATGGCATCGATCAGGCCGTGCTCGAGCATGAACTCGGCGGTCTGGAAGCCCGGAGGCAGGTTCTGGTGGGTGGTTTCCTTGACCACCCGCGGCCCGGCGAAGCCGATCATGCACTTGGGCTCGGCCAGGTTGATATCGCCGATGGTGGCGAAGGACGCGGTCACCCCGCCGGTGGTGGGATGCGTCATGAGCGAGATGTAGGGCAGCCTGGCCTCGGCGAGGCGGGCGAGCGCGCCGCAGGTCTTGGCCATTTGCATCAGTGAGAGCATGCCTTCCTGCATGCGCGCGCCGGATGAGGCGGAAACGACGATCATCCCGCGCTTCTCGGCGATGGCGGCCTCAATGGCGCGCGTGATTTTCTCACCCACCACCGAGCCCATGGAGCCGGCGAAAAACCTGAAGTCCATCACCGCGATCATCGCCTTGTGGCCGCCGATGCCCAGGCGGCCGGAGACCACCGCGTCGTCCATGCCGGTTTTCTCGCGCAGGATGGCGGTCTTTTCCGGGTAGCCGCCGAAACCCAGCGGGTTGGCGGACACCAGGCCCTTGTCCGTTTCCTCGAAACTGCCCGGATCGGCCAGCAGATCGATGCGCTCGCGGGAATCCAGCAGGAAATGATGGCCGCAATGGTGGCAGACCTGGAGGTTCTGCCTGAGTTCCAGATTGTGGATCATCGCCTCGCAATCCGGGCACTTGTTCCAAAGTCCTTCCGGCATGTCCTCGCGGCGATCATGCCCGCGCAGTCGGGGTTTGCTGAAAATGCCCATGAGCGTGATGGTTGTGGGAACGCGTCCCGTGGCGGCGAATCTAGGCGGGCAAGCGGGCGGCGACAACACCGTTTTGCGGCCCCCGCGACTTGTCGGCCGCAGCGGATCTTTTCGTTTGCTTTTTCGGACGGATCGAAGCAAAAACCGCCAGCGGAAATGGTAAACATTTCCTAATCATCCGATGACCCTCCCCAAATTCGTCAGTGCCTCGGCCGCCGTCCTTCTCGGATGGCTGGCGGTGACCTTTTTCCACAAAGTGCCGTCCCAACGCTACCCGCGCCTCGACAAGATCCAGCCGCGCGCGGCCGTGGAACCCCGCGAGATGCCCCCGGAGCAGCAGGCACAGGCCGTGATCCCGGTTTCCTTCTCGCATTGATCCGCCAGTTGGCCCACGGTTTCCGCCATGCCTGAGAAACCGAACATCTGCGACCGCAAGCCGCTGGCACTCGAAGTCGAGGCCGGCGTGCATTTCTGGTGTTCCTGCGGCCGATCCGCCCACCAGCCGTTCTGCGACGGCTCCCACAAGGGCACCGGCCTGCAACCGGTGAAACTCGAAGTCGCCGAGAAAAAGACCGTCTGGTGGTGCCAGTGCAAGCATACCGCGAACCCGCCGCTCTGCGACGGCAGCCACAAGAACCTGCCGCAGGACGCGGACTGACGGCGAGTGCCCCGCTTTGACATCGCCGCCGGCGCTGGCTAACAAGGCGCATGCGATCGCTCATCAAGCATGTTCTCCGCCGCGAGGAACCGACCGATACCCTCCACGTCGCCGGCTGGGTCCGCACGCGGCGCGATTCGAAAGCGTTTTCCTTCCTCGAACTCAACGACGGCTCCTGCCTCGCCAATCTCCAGATCGTCGCGGACTCCGGCATTCCCGGATACGGGGACATCACCCGCATGGGCACCGGCGCCTCCGTCGAGGTGAAGGGGAAACTCATCCCCTCCCCCGCCGCCGGGCAGAAATGGGAAATGCACGCCGCGGAGATCCGTCTGTTAGGCGAGGCGCCGGAGGATTTCCCGCTCCAGAAAAAGGGCCACACCCCCGAGTTTCTCCGCAGCATCGCCCACCTGCGGCCGCGCACCAACCTCTACGGCGCGGTCTTCCGCACCCGCAGCCGCATGGCCTACGCCATCCACCGGTTTTTCCAGGAGCGGGATTTCATCTACGTCCACACGCCCATCATCACCGCCAGCGATTGCGAGGGCGCGGGCGAGATGTTCCGCGTGACCACCCTGCCGGACGACAGGATCTCGCGGGACGCGGAGGATTTCTTCGGCAAGCGCGCGTTTCTAACAGTCTCCGGCCAGCTTGAGGGCGAGACCTTCGCCTGCGCGCTGTCCAACATCTACACCTTCGGCCCCACCTTCCGCGCGGAAAACTCCAACACCTCGCGCCACGCCGCCGAGTTCTGGATGATCGA
>CAZKQK010000171.1:0-10038 GCA_964554865.1 uncultured Luteolibacter sp.
GTCCGTTATTTCACGGATGGAGCGGTGATCGGAAGCCGGGATTTTGTGAACGAGGTATTTGTCATGGCAAGGGGGAGGTTTTCCGCGAAGCGCAAGGATGGCGCTCGGAGCATGCGCGGGAACGGTGTGGCTGCGGCGGGTGCGCTTTTTAGTGCTCGGGATTTGCGTGTCCGAGTTAGGTCATGAAGAATCGATCATGCCTGCCGTCGGTTTTGATTTGGCGGTCACACAACCATGTCTGCCAAGTCAGACTCACGTATCCCGCTACGATGGCGCCATTTGGTGGTTTTCGGGCTTTTGAGGTTTTCAAGCCCCGGGTCTTGACTTAGGGCATTACCCACAAGCGCGCTTCGCGCGGCCGCTTGCATCCACGACCCCACGCCCACCATGAACGCTTTCCTCCAGACGTCATTGATTGCCGCCGCCAGCATTTCCGCCGCGGGCATCACCTGGTTGGCGAAGGGCGCGCCTGGGCGCGCCTATGTCTGCGATCCCGCCACGCTCAAACCCGGCGAGGTTTGCCTCCAGCAAATCAAAGAAAGCGCGGGCATCCTGTGGGTGGACGCGCGACAGAGAAAAGACTGGGAAACAAGCGGAGTGCCGGGTTCCATCCTGTGGAATCTCGACCCCGCCGAGGATATGCAGGTTTTCGAGGCGGAGACGGCGATGAAAATCGCCGAAGGAGCCACACGGGTGATCGTCTATTGCGGCGATGAAAACTGCGGAGTGAGCGCCCAAATCGCCGAGCGCATACGCAAGCTCGACATGGGGCCCGAGATCGTTGTCCTCAGGGGCGGGTGGCGCGCGCTGGCTGAAGCGGGCCGGGTCAGGGGTTCCAGTCCATCCTCTTGATGCCAATCGCCTCAAGATACGGGTAATCCTGATTCTCCTCGGTGTTCCACCGGAGCATCACCGTGCATGCTTTCGGTGTGCCGAAACTCAGATTGTAGGTGCCGTCCACCAGCATCTCACCGATTTTCGACGCCTTGGAGAAATAGGCTTCGGCGATTTCCTTGTTGTTCACCCTGGCCAGCAGTTTCAGCGTTCGTTTCTTCTCGCGATCACGGACACGTTCGTTGCTGCACGAGGGAACCGGATAGACGATCACCTGAAACTGCCCGCCCTTTTCCTGCGGAGCGGCGGCATAGGCAGCCAGACGGCCGCCATACAGGTCAAGAAACGGGTCGATCACCACCTTCGGCGGACTCGATCCCCGGGTGCGGACCAGCAGTGTCTGCGGATTCAGCCGGTTGTTTTCCGCCTCGAAATCGACATTATAGTAATAGTCGATCACCCCTTCGACCGGGTTGGATTCCTGGGCGTCGATCACGACGTTGCGTCTCGGCGGCAGGGCATCCTTTAGGCAACTGGCAGAGATTTCCTCCGGAGAGGATTTCGTCTCGATGATTGGCAAACGCTCATCGAGCGATTTTGCGTTCAGGAAAGCCTCCAGCACCGCGAGCGCTTCCATGCCCGGAGATTTGGCATCGAGCCCCTCGGGCACCGGTGGCGGATCCCGCACCGAGCGCATTTCAAGTTCCACCTGTGGTGGCAGCGGCGTGGGAATGGCATCCACGGCCGTTTTCACAGCCTGCGGCCCGGGGACATCGTCGCTTTCCCCAATTGCGGCAATTCCGCCGGTTTCCACCGCGCCTGATTGCCCGGCAATCGGAGGATCCTGACTCTTGGATTCCTGCTCGATCTGGGATTTGAGAACCTTCAGCACGCCGTATACCAGCGCTACCGCCAGCGAGAGGAAGACCAGCAGCATCGCCACCCGAGCGAAAATGCTCCGTTTCCTGGGATGCCGTGGGAGGGGCGCGGCAACGGATGCGGACCTACGGCGTTCATCGTGTGGCAGCGGCTCGGGCATTTGCTTGGCCACCACCTCGACAGGGGCCGCCCGGCTCGGAAGCTGCCGCGGTTCAGGACGAAGGGCGGCGGGGCCGTGGCCGTCATGGTTTTCGGATCCGCCTTCCACTGTCGGCTCGGCCAGCGGGGGCTCTGGCGGCGGAGAAACCGGCACCGCTCCCTGAGGCGCTGCCGACGGTCCATGAATCACCGGCGGATACGCGGCCGGAACCGGCACTGCGGCAACAGGCGAAGCGGCGGAAACCGGCACCGGTGCGGCTGGAAACGGTGCCTGAATCTGGTTCCTGCACGTGGGACAGGGACCAACGACACCGGCAAGGCCAGTCGGCACGGTCAGCCTGATGCCACATGCCGGGCAGCTAAAGGAAATCGTTTCGTTCGCCATGCTTTCCCGAGAAAACTACCGAAAGTATGAATGCGAGTCAATCTTTCAGAAATCTTAAGCATCGCGATGGCCCGACAAGCAGACCGGCACGGTGCGCCGGACCGGCCTCACCAGCAGCCAAGCGGGCCCCGGATCGAAAAAACCGGCTCATGCCGCATTGCGCAGCAAGGCGACGAGCACCCCTTGGATCACAAGTTCCCTGGCCGGTATCAGGTCAGGAAAACGGCTGTTTTCCGCACGGAGGAAGGGCTGGCCGCGTTCCACGAGATAGCGTTTGAGGGTCGTCTCCCCGTCGATCAGCGCGGCGACGATATCCCCCTTTCGCGGCTCACGGAACTCCAAAATCACCGTGTCCCCATCACAAATGTGGGCGTCGATCATCGAATCCCCGCGCACCCGGAGGGCGAATGTCCGCGCGTGGCGAGGGATGCCGAGTGCCGTGATGTCCACCGCTATACAGCCCTCGCGCTCGGGTTCGGCGTCCTGGGCCATGCCGGCGGCGATGCTGCCGAAGATCGGGATGTCGGCGATTTCGCCCCGGTCGAGTTCCTCCGGGAAAATGACGGCGCGGGCCTTGCCGGGCAGGCGCTGGATCACGCCCTTGCGCTCAAGGGCGCGGAGGTGGCTCATCGCGGCGGTCTGGCTGGCGAACCCGAAATAATGCTGGATCTCGCGGGTGGAGGGGATGATCCCGGTCTTCCGCTGGGATTCGCGGAGGTAATCGAGGATCTCCTGCTGGCGGTAGGTGAGGTAGTTCTGCATGACTTTGAACAGTGTTCGCTGGAACAAACCAGCTTGCCGCCCGCCCCGCAAGCGAAAAAACCGCCGCGAATTGCCCGGGCGGAAAAGCCGTGCGAACGACGGCTTGCCGTGTCAGGAAAAGACGTCTAACCTTTCCGGGAAAACGTCCCATGAAAGCCAAAACACTTCTTCTTGCCGTGGCACTCGCCGCCCCCCTTGCCGCGCAGACCGAGTCCGCGCCCGCCGCAAAAGCCGCCGAGGCGGCGGAGCAGGAACTCGCTCCCAACCAGAAGGCCTTCCTCAACCTGCCCGAGGAGAGCCGCAAGGAATTCATCAAGCATCTCGGCGAGGCCAACCGCATTTTCCAGCAGAAGCGGATCTTTGAAGCCCTCGACGAACTCGACAAGGCCTCGAAAATCTTCGAGGATAGCCCGGAGATCCACAATCTCCGCGGGAGTTGCTACGTCGAGATGCGGGCCTTTGACAAGGCGCTCTCCGAGTTCAACAAGGCGGCATCGCTATCCAAGGGCAACCCGAGCATCGAATTCAACATCGGCGAGATCCTCTTCGTCACCAAGGAGTGGCAGAAGGCGCTCGACGTCTTCGAGAGGGTGCTCAAGGCCCTTCCGGAAAACAACATCGCCCTTGGCCGGCTCGTCGAATTCAAAATCCTGCTCTGCATGAAAAGGCTCGGACGCGACAACGACGTCATTATCCTCTCGGAGAAATATGATTTCCTGGATGATTCGCCGTTTCACTACTACGCGAAGGCCGCCCTCGCATACGAGGCCGAGGATCTGCTCAAGGCGGAGGAATGGCTCGCCACCGCCGGCCGCATCTTCCAGGATCCTAACATTCTCGCGCCGTGGCAGGACACGCTGGTCGAGTTCGGTTACATCAAGAGCTTCTACGGCAACGATGCCGCCACGGGCGAGTGAGACACCAGACGGGCCTGTTTGTTAGATAAAGGATCGCGGAAACACCTAACTCCGGCGCCCGGCATCCCATGGGAACGGCCGGTTGCTTTCCGCGCCGGATGATCTGACAGCCTGGACCGGCCCCCGGCCCGGGATCCCATACCCCGCCCCGCATGCCGCCGCCCGTTCCCGGACAACGATGGATCTCCACTTCCGAACCCGCACTGGGGCTCGGCCGGGTTCTGGCGGTGAAGGACGGCATCGTCGAAATCCGGTTTCCCGCCTCGGAGGAAACCCGGGCCTACTCGCTCGATTCCGCGCCGCTCGTCCGGGTGCGCTTCGTCCCCGGAGACGTGATCCGCAATCGCGACGGATGCGAGCTAACAGTGGAAAACGTTTCCGAGAATGAAGGTTTGCTCAGCTACTCCGGCAGCGGCCGGCACTTGGCCGAGGCGGATCTGTCCGACACGCTCCACTTCATTCATCCGGAAAAACGCCTGCTTGCCGGGCTGGCCGATCATCCCCGCGAGTTCGAGCGGCGGCTGGAGGCGCTGGAATGGAATACCCGCCTCCGCCGTTCACCCGCGCGTGGATTCACCGGTGCGCGCATCGGCCTGATCCCCCACCAACTCGCCATCGTCGCCGAGACGGCGGGCAGACTTCATCCGCGCGTCCTGCTGGCCGATGAAGTCGGGCTCGGCAAAACCATCGAGGCCTGCCTGATCCTCCACCGCCTTCACCTTTCCGGCGTCGCCTCCCGCATCCTGATCCTGGTGCCCGAACCGCTCGTTCACCAATGGTTCATCGAGTTGCTCCGCCGTTTCAACCTGCTCTTCGCCATCTTCGATGAAGAGCGCTGCGAGGCCATCGCCGCGAATGATGAAAACGGGAACCCCTTCCTCGATTCCCAGCTCGTGCTCGCCGCCACGGAGTTTCTAACCGATTCACCCGAACTCGCGGAGCAAGCCCGCGAAGCGGGATTCGAGTTGCTCATCGTCGATGAGGCGCATCACCTCGAATGGTCGCCGGAGGCTCCGTCGGACGCCTACGCCATGGTTGAATCACTCGCACGCGCGATCCCCGCGCTGCTGCTGCTCACCGCCACGC
Organism: uncultured Luteolibacter sp.; assembly: GCA_964554865.1. Classification (GTDB taxonomy): domain Bacteria; phylum Verrucomicrobiota; class Verrucomicrobiia; order Verrucomicrobiales; family Akkermansiaceae; genus Luteolibacter. The sequence goes on from CAZKQK010000171.1 coordinate 5,023, forward strand.
CGCAGCAACTCGGCCCGGCGGGGCACTTCGCGCGCCTGCGCCTGCTGGACCCGGAGCGCTACCCGGATCTCGATGCCTTCACCGCGGAAACCCTTGCCTACGCCCCTCTCGCCGCCGCGGTGGAAGCCCTGAAGGCGGGTGGCATTCCGCCGGAGATCGAAAACTTCACCGCTCGCTCGCCCCGCGCCACAAGACATCTGGCACAACTCCGCGCCGGCGACGAAACCGCCCGCCGGCCGCTGGTTTCCGAGTTGATCGATTCCTTCGGCACCGGCCGTGTCCTGTTCCGCAACACCCGCGAACGACTCGCCGGGTTTCCCGAGCGCCGCCCGATCCTTCATCCGCTGCGCGATGATCAATCGCCCTACGCCTGGCTGGCCGGACTGCTCCGCTCGCTGCCTGAGGACAACAAGGTGCTTCTCATCACCGGCACGCCGGAAGCCGCCATCACCGCGAGGGAGAAACTGTTAGATCAAATCCACGTCGAGGCCGCCCTCTTCCACGAGGACCTAAGCCTGCTCCAGCGCGACCGCAACGCCGCATGGTTCGCCGATCCCGGGGGCGCGCACATTCTCTTCTGCTCCGAGATCGGCAGCGAGGGGCGGAACTTCCAGTTCGCCCGCCATCTGGTGCTCTTCGGTCTGCCGCGCGATCCGGAATTGTTAGAACAGCGCATCGGGCGGCTTGATCGCATCGGCCAGACCGGCACCGTGCACATCCATGTGCCATACGGCGTGGGCAGCCGCTCGGAACTCCACGCCCGCTGGCTGCACGAGGGGCTCGACGCGTTTTCCCGCCCGCTCAAGGGAGCCACCGCCATCGCCGCCGCCTTGCTGCCGGAACTCGACGCCACCGGTCCGGAAAACCTCGACTTCTTTCTCGAAAGAAGCCGCGCCTTCAAGCAAAGCGTCGCCAGCGAACTCGCCAGCGGCCACGACCTGCTCATCGAGCTTGGCGCACCCGCACCGCATCTCGCGGCATCCATGGCGGATGCGATCAACGCCGCCGACCGCGATCCCCGTTTCGAACGATTTGCAATAAGGCTCTTCGATCATCAGGGGCTCGATGTCTCGGATCTTTCACCTCGCACGTATCATTTCCACCGCGGCCAGCGCCACAGCGAGGCCTTCGCCGATCTGCCGCCGGAAGGCCTGTCCGCCACCTTCGACCGCTCAACGGCCCTCGCACGCGAGGACCTCGCGTTTCTAACAGCCGATCACCCGCTCGTCCGCGGCGCGCTCGATCACCTCATCGACGGCCAGTCCGGCAACGCGGCCTTCTCCGTCTGGAAATCCGGAAAAGGCAAGGCCGTCCTGCTCGAATGCGCCTTCGTCCTCGAAACCCTCGCCCCCGGCCGCCTTCATCTTGATCGTTTCCTGCCGCCCACGGTGCTGCGGGTCTGCGTCGATCACCACGGCCGTCCCGCAGACCGGCCTCCCTTCGCCGTGCTGCAAGCCGGAGATCCCCGCGCGCTGGTCGGTCAGGAAACCTTCCGCCGCGACTTGTTTCCCAACATGCTCGATGCCGCCAGGCGCATGGCCACCGAAGCCGTGCCAAGCATCATCGACGCCGCCCGCCAACAGGCTGCGGACACCCTCAACGCCGACCTCGCCCGCCTCGAAGACCTCGCCACCCGCAATCCCCGCGTCTCCCCGGCGGAAATGGCAACCCTGCGGGACTTCCGCGACGAAGTCCTCGCAAAACTATCGGAAACCCGCCTCCGCCACGACGCCCTGCGCCTCACCTGGCGCACATGAAGGAGCGCCTGCCTCCGGCAACCATGACGCGGGCGGGCGCTTTCCCAACCGCGCGTCTTGGCATATTGCGTTGGGGAAACCTCTCATCCATCCGCCTACGGGGCCCCGGGCCAATCATAAGGCAAAACCTCCACTCCCACCTGATGGGCCCTCCCCTGGAGAGGGCCGTCATCGGTGGAAACGAGATGGCGGCAGCGCTCGATCAAATCGATCACGTTCGCGTTCATAACACTCCGAGGGGAGTGTTCATACATGCGTATGGCAATGACCTTGTTTTGTGTCAACTTCGACCCGTTTGAACCTCTTGCGCCAGGGATTGAGGAGATCGGAGGACAGAGCCCGTTTCCCTCACTTCCTCCTCGCATTGCTCATCGCCTGCGAGAACCAGTCGTCGTTCGGCGCGGTGGAGGGGCGTTGGCCGCCTTGGGGGCGGTTGTTTTGGCGGTTGTCGCGGTCGCCGGGCGCGGAGCGGCGCTGGCCGTCGAGGTCGGGCTTGGATTTCATGGAAAGCGCGATGCGGTTGCGCGGGAGATCGACTTCCATGACGGTGACCTGGACTTTCTGGCCGACTTTGACGATTTCCGAGGCGTCGCGAACGAATTGGTCGGAGAGCTGGGAAACGTGGACGAGTCCGTCCTGATGGACGCCGACATCGACAAACGCGCCGAAGGCGGTGACGTTGGTGACGATGCCGGGGAGCTTCATGCCCACCTTGAGGTCGGCGGGTTTCTCGACGCCTTCCTGGAACGAAAAAAGTTCGAACTGCTTGCGGGGATCGCGGCCGGGCTTGGCAAGTTCTGTTAGAATGTCCTGGAGCGTGGGCAGGCCGACATCGGCGCTGACGTATTTTTTCAGGTCGATCTTCCTGCGGGCGGCCTCGTCGGTGAGGAGTTCCCCGACCTTGCAGCCGACATTGGCGGCCATTTGTTCGACGAGGGCGTAGCGCTCCGGGTGGACGGCGGAGGAATCGAGCGGGTGCGCGCCGCCGCGGACGCGGAGGAAACCGGCGGCTTGTTCGAAGGCCTTTTCGCCGAGGCGGGGGACTTTTTTCAACTGCTCGCGCGAGTTGAATGCCCCGTTTTCATTGCGGAAGGCGACGATGTTTTCCGCCAGGGAGGAATTCAGGCCGGAAACGTAGGAGAGGAGTTGTTTGGATGCGGTGTTGAGTTCCACGCCCACGGCGTTCACGCAGGAAATCACGGTGTCATCAAGGCTGGTCTTGAGCGCGCGTTGTTCGACGTCGTGCTGATATTGGCCGACGCCGATGGACTTGGGATCGATTTTCACGAGTTCGGCGAGCGGGTCCATCAGGCGGCGGCCGATGGAAACGGCGCCGCGCACGGTGACGTCCTCGTTCGGGAACTCCTCGCGGGCGACATCGGAGGCTGAGTAGATCGAAGCGCCGGACTCGTTGACGACGATGATGGGCGGAGTGACCTTGAGTTTCTTCACGAAGGCCTCCGTTTCGCGGGACGCGGTGCCGTTGCCGATGGCGATGGCCTCGATCTCGTATTTCTTGAGCAGCGTGGTGAGTTCCACGGCGGCCTCGTAGAGCTGGGTGTTAGAACCGGCGGTGCAGTAGAGCACGGTGTGGTGGAGCAGCTTGCCGGAGCGGTCGAGCACGACGGTCTTGCAACCGGTGCGGAAGCCGGGGTCGATGGCAAGCAGGCGTTTTTCACCAAGTGGCGAGGCTAACAGAAGTTCCCGCAGGTTTTCGGCGAAGACGCCGATGGCGGTCTCGTCGGCGCGTTTTTTGGCGAAGAGGCGCGCCTCGGTTTCCATCGAGGGCATGAGCAGGCGCTTGCAACCGTCCTCCACCGCGAGGGCGACCTGTTTGCCGGCCTCGCCGGTGGATTTCACCCAATCGGGCAGGGCTTGCTGCACCACGCGGTCTAACGGAACCTCCACGCGCATGAGCAGGAAGCCTTCCTTCTCGCCACGGCGGATGGCGAGCATGCGGTGGGACGGGATCGATTTGAACGGCTCGCTCCACTCGAAGTAGTCGCGGAATTTCTGCGCCTCGGCGTCCTCCTCCTTGCCATACATGACCTTGGAGGAAACGGTGGATTCCTCTTCGTGGATTTTTCTAACACGTCCGCGCAGCGCCGCGTCGTCGGCCACGCGTTCGGCGATGATGTCGCGCGCGCCGGCCAGCGCGTCGGCGGCGGTGGGGACTTCCTTTTCGGAGTCGATGTATTTCGCCGCCTCGTCGGCGGGATCGGCGCTCTGGTTTTCAAGCAACCAGTCGGCCAGCGGGGTGAGCCCGCGTTCGACGGCTTTGGTGGCGCGCGTCTGGCGCTTCGGACGAAAGGGGGCGAAGACGTCCTCCAGCGCGTTCATCGTGGCGGCGGCATCGACCTTCTTCTTCAGCTCGGGCGTGAGCAGGTTGCGCTCCTCAAGCGACTTGATGATGGAGGAGCGGCGGGCGTCGAGTTCCGCGAGCTGCAGCATGCGGTCGCGGATCGTGGTGATCTGGACTTCGTCGAGCGAGCCGGTCTGCTCCTTGCGGTAGCGGGAAATGAAGGGGACGGTGCCGCCCTCGGCGATGAGCTTGGAGGTGGCGGTGACGGAGGAAAGCGAGATGCCCGTTTCGCGGGCGATGGTTTCGAGGTGATGGGTCATGGGTGGTGAAAATCGGTCCGCGCGAGCGGCGGGGCCGCGATGAAAGCAGGTTCGCCCCCCATCGCAAGGGAGGAGTTCTTGACAATCAATGTATTTCAATTGCCAGCCAACCGGCCAAGAAAAACCCCTGGCAGGGCCTTCCACACCGCTTGTTGGCGCGGGAGACGTGGGGGAGTCCTACTGTCGTGGCGGGAATGAGCGGTATGTGTTTTCGTGGCGTTTGTTGGTTTCGGTTTCTCCGGTGCATTCGCCGGTCGGCGTTGTGCCGACGACACGCAAGGATTCGCATGCGAAGACGATCTGCGGATGATCTGACGGGAAACCCGTCACGGCCAAAACCCGAACCCGACGAATGGCATGAACTTTACTCTTGTCATTCCCGGCAAGTTTTATTCTTGTCTCCCTGCAACCGCGCTCATCACGCGGAAGATTTTCCATTCACATCCGCTTTTGCGACCAACAAAAGCACTGGGCCAATCCCGAAACCTCCAAATTTCCCGGCCCTCGAAGAGACAAGGCTGTCGCGCCAATCGGCGCGGCTTGGCGCGTCTTTTTCGAGAGGCGCTTGGAGGTGCCTGGGATTGGGGCGTGATCAAGTCGCGCCCCTTTTTGTGCCCATGGCTTTCATTGGCCGGAC